>DASPXV010000066.1:0-44021 GCA_035637115.1 Vicinamibacterales bacterium | reverse complement strand
ACGCTCGTCGGCCTGTCCTCGATCGTCCTCGGTGTGCTCTGGGTCGCCGCGGCCTAGCGACTAACCGTCCATGCGAGCGGGACGTTGACCGGCAGGTAGCAGACCTTGTCATCGCATGCCTGGTACCGCAGCGTGCCCTTGACCGTCACTGTCTCCGCGGTTCCCGCTTTCAACCTGATGTCCTGCGCGATCCTGAACGGCGTCGCGTAGACCAGCTGGGTCTCGTTCAGCGCCGGCATGACCAGCTTCTCGCCCGCCGGGTACTTTGCCTTCGCCGCCGTGAACGCAGGATTCGCGTCGAGCGTCAGGGTGATCGCGATGTAGCCCTCCTGCCCCGGCGAGTACACGTGCATCTTCGGCTTGGGCGTGACGTCGACCACGAGCGATAATTTCTTGCCTGGTGCCGCGGTCTGGGGGACCGTCGACGTGACGATCGTCAGGTGGGCCGTCTCGATCGGCTTCTTCAGAACATCTTGCGACGCCCCGAACAGGAGCGCGACCAGCCACAGAATCATCCGGACCATTGTAGGTCACAGACGGTGGCCGAGAAACAAAACGGCGCCGGGGTTGCCCCCGGCGCCGTCTTCTTTCTTCCGTCTTCTTTCTTCCGTCTTCTTTCTTCCGTCTTCTTTCTTCCGTCTTCTTTCTTCCGCCTTCTTCTTACTTTCGGCGCGTGATCTGGTCCCAAATCGCGGCGCTGCCGCCGCCAATCAGGGCACCGATACCCGCGCCCTTCTTGCCGCCCATGGCCGCACCGATGCCGGCGCCGACACCCGCGGACGACCCGATGATCACCGCGCTCTTCTTCACCGAGCGCTTCGGACGATACACGCGCTCGACCGGCTGGTAGCTCACACGACGTGGCGCGACTTCACGCGTGACGACCTGCCGCGGATACGCCGTGCGGACGATCCGCGTCGGCTCGGTCGCCGCGATCGGCGCATACGTCGTGTACCCGACCGGCATCGCGGCCGGTGCGCCAGTCGCGTAGTTCAGCGGCGCCGCCGCGCCGAACGTTCCGGCGACCGCGCCAGGCACGACAGACTCGCACTGCACCTGCGACTGCAGCGCGCCGTTCACCGGCACCTGCCGCACGACTGCCCGCTGGTTGGGTTCGCACGTCACGGTCACCGGCGCTGCCGCCGTGTTCGCGGCCGACGCCGTATTCGCGGCGTCGCGAGAGCATCCGGCGACGAGCGCCCCCAGTCCGATAATCGCGGCGCCGGCCGCGCTCTTGAGTCCAATGTTCTGCAGTGCCATGATCTCCTCCTGGCCCCCGTAGCCTGAGCGAAGGCGGCCCCTGCTCACCCTTACATCAACGCCGATGCCAGCGTGATGGCGCGAATTCGTTAGCAATTTGCGCCCGGGGTGAGCGCATGCGAGAATCGACTGTCCTCTCGATGGCTCAGCCGTTCCATCTATAGTGATCATCCGCCCGCAACACGGTTCGCTCCTGTTTATTACGCAGCCCGATCACGCCGCCGCGGCGGCCGACCTCGTCACGCAATTCGACGGGTTTGCCGCCAATCCGCGCCGTGGCGACATCCACCTGGCCGCGTTCGAGCACGACTGCGGATGGCGCGAGCTCGACGAGGATCTGGTGTTCGATGGGGCGACCGGCAAAGCGCTCGACTTCATCGGCGTACCAGCGGCCAGCAAGCGTTCGGTGTGGCCGCTCGCGATCGATGCCGTTGCGCCGCGGTCGACGTACGCCGCGGCGTTGATCGCCGAGCACGCGGTGTTCGTCTACAGCAGCAACCGCGGCACCGCGGACTGGGATCCGTTCTTCGACACCATCGAAAAGCGTCGTGACGAACTGCTCGACCGCAGTGGTGTGCCGCTCGAGACGCTGCGCGGCGACTATCCGCTGGTCGGCGTGGCGGACCTGCTGTCGCTCGCCTTTTGTCACGGCTGGACCGAGACGCGCCAGCGCTTCGGCCGTGCGATCCGATGCGAACACGGTGCGGTCACGATGACGCCGTCGTTGCTGCCGGCCGCCCCGGTGCCGGTCCGCGTGCGCGTGCGCCGCGTGCCGGACCAGCGCTATGCGTCGTTGCGCGATCTGCGCGAGGCGCTCGGCGGCGCGCCGGTGGAGTTTCTGACGGGCGTCGCACGCGGCGGGTCCCCCACATGAGCCGCGTCCTCGTCGTCGAAGACGAGAAAGACATTGCGGAGCTGGTCGCACATTACCTGCAGCGCGCCGGCCATAGCGTCGAGACAGTCACGCACGGCAACAAGGCCGTCGCGCGAGTCAAGGAATCAGCGCCCGATCTGATCGTCCTGGACGTGATGCTGCCCGGCATGGACGGCCTGCTGGTGTGCCAGGCGCTGCGCGCGGATGCCGCGACCGCCGCGATTCCGATCATCATGTTGACGGCGCGCGGCGCGGAGTCGGAGCGCATCGCCGGCCTCGAGCTCGGGGCCGACGACTACGTGACCAAGCCGTTCAGCCCGCGCGAGCTGACCGCGCGCGTCGCTGCGCTGCTCCGCCGGATCAACCGCTCTTCCGCGCGGACGACGGGCCGGCTGATCTACGGCCCGATCAATATCGACATCGAGCGGCATTCGGTTGACGTGGACAACGCGGAAGTGAAGCTGACCGCGAAGGAGTTCCTGCTCCTGCAGTACCTCGTCGAACATCGCGGCCGCGTGCTCTCGCGCGATCTGCTGCTCACCGACGTGTGGGGGTACCAGTACACCGGCGGCACGCGCACCGTCGACGTGCACATCCGTCGTCTGCGGGAAAAACTTCCGGTACTCGCCGATGCTATCGTCACGATCAAGCAGTTCGGCTATCGCCTCGACGATCGATGACCTTCCGCAGCAAGATCTTCCTGACCGCGCTGGCCGCCGCGGCGATGGCCGTGCTCGTCGCGTCCGCGCTGGTGTCGTGGTCGGTGCGGCGCAGCCTGGAACGGCGCATCGAGCGCGAGCTGGCGAACGAAGCGCGCATGGCGGCCGAGATCCTGTCGCATCGCACCGCGGCGACGGAGCTGGAGCTGGATGGCGAGGCCGACACGATCGGACAGATCCTGGGCGCGCGGGTCACTTTCATTGCCGCGGATGGACGCGTCGTCGGCGACTCCGATCTGACTGCGGAGCAGCTGCGCGGCGTCGAGAATCACGGCGATCGTCCCGAGATCGTCGAGGCGCGCCAGCAGGGGATCGGTGCCGCGCAGCGTCACAGCACGACCGTCCAGACCGACATGATGTACGTCGCGATTCCGGTGAGAAATGCGGGCATGCCGCTGCTCGCCTTCGTGCGGCTCGCGCTGCCGCTCACCGACGTGGATCGGCAGCTTGCGTCGGTTCGATCGCTGGCGGCCCTCGGCTTCGTCATCGGGATCGCCGCGGCCGTCATTCTCACATGGGTGTTCTCGGCGCCGCTCTCGTGGCGCCTGCGTTCGATCGACGAACGCGCGCGGCGGTACGCGGCGGGCAATTTCGCGCCAACCGTTCCGGACTACGCACAGGATGAGATCGGAACGGTCGCGCGCATGCTCGATACCTTGACGCGCGATCTTGCCGGCCGGCTTGCCGGCCTCGAGGCGGACCGCGCGCGGATGGCCGCGATTCTGTCGGGCATGATCGAAGGCGTGCTGGTCGTCAACGAACACGGACGGCTGCAGCTGGCGAACGAGGCGGCGCGGCGCATGCTGCAGATCGATGCGGCGGTCGAGGGGCGGCATTATCCCGAGATCGTGCGTCAGCCTGCCGTCGCGCAGCAGATCGCGGCGGCGCTCGCCGGGCGCTCGACCGAAAGCGTCGAGCTGAGCGGCCTGCGTGACGACAACATGATTCTCATCGCGCGGACCGCGCCAGTCGAGATTTCCCCGGGGCGCGGCGCCGTCGTTGTCCTCCACGACATCACCGACTTGCGCAGGGCCGATCGCATCCGCCGGGATTTCGTGGCGAACGTGTCACACGAACTGCGTACGCCGCTGACCGCGATCCGCGGCTATGTCGAGGCGCTTGCCGACGCCACACCTGAAGAAGGGCGACGGTTCCTCGAGATTGTTTCGCGGCACACGATGCGGATGGAGCGCCTGGTCCGCGATCTCCTCAGGCTGGCGCGCCTCGATGCCGGCCAGGAAATTCTCGAGCGGGTCCCCTGCTCGGTGGACAGCCTGTTCAATTCAGTGGAAGGGGATCTCGCGGCCCTCCTGGAAACCCGCGACGTGTGCGTCGAACGCCGCGTGGCGCCGGACGCAACGACCGTCAAAGGCGATCCGGCCAAACTCCAGGATGCGCTGCGCAATCTTCTCGAGAACGCGGCGAACCACGCACCCGACGGGACGTGCATCGTGATGCAGTCGCGACGTCAGGGGGGCCGCATCCTGATCAGCGTGATGGATGAAGGTCCCGGCATTCCGCCGTCCGATCTGTCGCGCGTGTTCGAGCGCTTCTACCGCGTTGACAAGTCGCGCACGCGCGAGGGAAAGGATCCTGGCGGTACAGGCCTCGGGCTATCGATCGTGCGGCACCTGGTGGAGCTGCATGGCGGCCGCGTCAGCGCCGCCAATCGCGCCGAACACGGCGCCGTGTTCACGATCGATCTTCCGGCTTAGCGCGACGCGGCGATTCGTCTCATCACGATCGCACTTGCAGGACATGCCGATTGAAATTCGACGGACGCCTTCAGCGAGTCGGGCACCTCGTCGCGCCGGATCTGCTCGAAACCAAATTTCGGAAAGAAACGCTCTGCCGTCATGGTCAGCAGGTAGAGGGATGTGATGCCGCGCTCGGCGGCGCGCGCGATCGCCGCATCGGTCAGTCGATGTCCGAGTCCCGTACCTTGCAGCGCCGGGTCGACCGCCACCGACCGCAGCAGTGCGCCGCAGGTTTCGAGAACGTTGAGATCGAACCGTGGCGCGTTTATGACGTCGAGGACGCGCGCGCGTTCCTGACCGAGAGCGCCCTCGATGTGGACGTCCTCGCGCCGCAGGTCGAGGGACGGTTTCTCAGCGCGTTCGTTCGAGCGAGCAAACCGGCCGCGAGCTGCTGCGGCCCGTCCTGCTGCGCATGACTGCGGCGCCTTTCACGATCGCGCCTTAGGGCGCGATCGTGAAGGCGACGATGTAGTAGGTGACCGCCGCGATGAAGGCGGCCAGCGGGATTGTCAGCACCCAGGCCCAGACGATCTGCCCCGCGATGCCCCAGCGAACGGCGGATAGCCGCCGGATCGAGCCCACGCCGATGATCGCCCCCGTGATGGTGTGCGTGGTGCTGACCGGAATCCCGAAATGCGTGGCGGTGAACAGCGAGATCGCCCCTGCGGTTTCCGCGGCGCTGCCGCCGATGGGCTGCAGCTTCGTGATCTTCGACCCCATCGTGTGGATGATTCGCCATCCACCTGACAGCGTGCCGAGCGCGATGGCCGCGTGCGCCATCAGGATCACCCACAGATCGATGCGGAACTGCGTGATGTAGCCCCCCGCGTACAGTACGCCCGCGATGATGCCCATCGTCTTCTGCGCGTCGTTGCCGCCGTGGCCCAGGCTGTAGGCGGCCGCGGACACCAGCTGGATCCGCCGGAACCATCGGTCCACGCGTGCCGGGGAAAACGCCTGGAAGATCCAGAGGAAGATCACCATCAGGCAGAACGCGATGGCCATACCGATGAGCGGCGCCAGGACGATGAAGATCAGCGTCTTCGTCCAGCCCGCGGGGATGATCGCGACAATCCCCGCTTTCGCCACCGCCGCGCCGGCGTAGCCGCCGATGATGGCATGCGAGGAGCTTGTGGGCAGGCCGTAGTACCACGTGATCACATCCCAGAGAATCGCGCCGACCAGGGCGGCGAAGATCACCGAGAAGGTGACGATCTTGATGTCGATCAGGCCGGATCCGACGGTCTTGGCGACCGCGGTGCCGAATGCAAACGCGGCGACGAAGTTGAAGAACGACGCCCAGATCACCGCCTTGCCGGGACTGAGGACGCGCGTCGACACGACGGTGGCGATTGAGTTCGCGGCGTCGTGGAAGCCATTGATGAAGTCGAACGCCAGCGCGACGAAGATCAGCGCGACGACGGCGACAAGGTTTGCATCCATCCGCTCAGGCGTGCTTCACGACGACGCCCTCGAGGACGTTGGCGACGTCCTCGCAGCGATCGGTGGCCTGCTCGAGAAAGTCGAGGATCTCCTTCCACTTGATGACGGTGATCGCGTCCTTCTCGTCCTTGAAGAGCGCCTGTACGGCCGCCTGGTGCGCGCGATCCGCCTCGTTCTCGAGGCGGTTGATCTCGACGGCGCACTCGGCGACGCCCTTGCGCTTGTCGAGCGCGCGCATCGCGCGGACGACCTGCTCGACCGAATCGAGGACGAGACGCGAGAGCTCGCGGGCGCCGGGCCGAACGCTGTCGATGTGATAGAGGCGGAGGATGGACGCTGACGCGTCGATCGCGTCCATCACGTCATCGAGCGAGCGGGCCAGCGCGTGGATGTCCTCACGGTCGAGAGGGGTCACGAAGGTGCGGTTCAGGCGCTGGATGATCTCGTGGGTCAGGAAGTCGCATTTGTGCTCGACCTCCTTGATCTCGTCCGCTTTGTCCCAGATCGGCTTGTCAGGCTTGAGCATCTCGCCGAGCAGGACCGCGCCGACGCGGATTTGTTCCGCCATCGCCGTGAAATCGTCGTAAAACCGCTCTTCTTTGGGTATCAGTCTGAATGCCACGCCCATCCCCCTTCGAACTCGCTCGAATCCTACCAGATCGTCGTTACACTCCGTTTACACGGGATCATTTAACCGCGCTGTAACCGGCGCGTCGTCGCGAGGAAACGTCGGGCACGTATGCTCCAGCCGGCTTGAGAGAAGTCGCCGGCCGGCCGTGAGTGTTTACCCATCGGAAACACGGCGGTGATGTGCGCGAAACCCGTCGCCTGTAGTTTTCAAGGAGGAAGCGCGTGTTCAGCAGTCAGTTCAGTTTGCGTCGTCTGTTGGGGATCGCCGGCATGGCCGGCGCGGCTGCCTTTGCGGTCGTGGCTCCCTGCGCGGCGCAGGTCACACCAGCGGCGGGATACACCCCGCCGGATGACACCCCGGCGATCAAGGTGGGGGTCACGATCTTTGCGGACTACACGATCAACCAGAAGCCGAAGATCAAGGATGCCGACGGCAACGAGGTGACGCTCAACGCCTTTCAGATCGGCCGCAGCTACATCAACGTCACCGGCAACATTTCGCACAGCATCGCGTTCCGCGTTACGCCGGACATCACGCGCGAGACCGGCGTCGGCAGCTCGCTGAATGGCAGCTACACGTTCCGGCTGAAGTACGCCTACGCGCAGTGGAACCTCGACGACTACATGGCGAGGGGCTCGTTCGCGCGTTTCGGCATGCAACAGAACCCGTACTTCGATTTCTTCGAGAACGTGTACCGGTACCGTTTTCAGGGCACGATCTACAACGAGCGCGAGGGTTACCAGTCCTCGGCGGACGTGGGCGCCGCTTTTCGCTACAACCTGCCGCAGAACTACGGCGACATCCAGACCGGGTTCTTCAACGGCGAGAACTACAACAAGCCCGAAGTGAACGACCAGAAGTCGTTCATGTTCCGCGGCACCTTGCGTCCGCTGCACGTGCACCCGGTGCTCCGCGGTTTCCGGTTGACCGGATTCATTAATAAGGACGCCTACGTCAAGAACGCCGACAGGACGCGCGCGCTCTTTGCCGCGACGTTCGAGCATCCCTATGTCAACGCAGCGTTCGAGTACCTGGCGACGAAGGACCAGACGTCGGCAACCAAAACGGCGGTAAACGGACGCGGATGGTCGGTATTCGTCACGCCGAAGACCGCGCGCGGCTGGGAAGGCCTCCTGCGGTTCGACCACACGGTGCCGAATAAGTCGGTGAAGAGCCAGGTGCGCGAGCGCACGATTGCCGGCGTCGCCTACTGGTTCCCGCACCAGGGCAACGTGTCGAGCGCGCTCCTATTCGATGTGGACAACGCGACGTTCGACGGCTTCTCGCCGGCACAGCCCACGCAGCGGCGGATCGCCGTGCATGCGCTCGTCAATTTCTAAGGAGACACACAGTCATGAAGAAGGTCGTATATGGCGCGCTCGGCATCGCCGCCCTCATGGGCGTGACGCTCGCGGCGCAGAAGGTGCAGATCAACGGCGGGGGCGCGACGTTCCCCAATCCGATCTATACAAAGTGGTTCAGCGAATACAACAAGCTGCACCCCAACGTCGAAATCAACTACCAGTCGCAGGGATCCGGCTTCGGCATCCAGCAGATCATCAAGCGGACGGTGTTCTTCGGCGCGACCGACGGGCCGATGACGCAAGACCAGCTGCTCTCCGCGCCCGGCAAGATCGTGCACTTTCCGACCGTGCTCGGCGCCGACGTCCCCGTCTACAACATCCCCGGCGTCTCGCAGGAGCTGAAGTTCAGCGGGCCACTCCTCGCCGACATCTTCCTCGGCAAGGTCACCAAGTGGAACGACCCGGCGATCACCAAGCTGAATCCCGGCGTGAACCTTCCCGGCAGCGACATCGTCGTGGTGCACCGGTCCGAGGGCTCAGGCACGACCTACATCTGGGTCGACTACCTGTCGAAGGTTTCACCTGAGTGGAAGAAGCGGGTGGGCGTGGCGAACTCGGTCAGCTGGCCCGTGGGCGTGGGCGCCAAGGGGAACGAAAGTGTCGCGGGACAGGTGATACAGGTGCCCGGATCGATCGGCTACGTGGAGCTGATCTACGCGCTGCAAAACAAGATCGCCTACGGATCCGTGCAGAACATGAACGGCAAGTTCGTGAAAGCGAACGTGAATTCGGTCACTGCGGCGGCCGCCTCCGCCGCGAAGCAGATGCCGGCCGACTTCCGCGTCTCTATCACGAACGCGCCGGGAGATGACGTGTATCCGATCTCGTCGTTCACGTGGATGTTGCTGTACGAGAATGCGCCCGACAAGGCCAAGGCCAAGGTCATGGTCGACTTCATGAAGTGGGCCCTCACCGATGGCCAGAAGTACGCCGGGGATCTCGGGTACGCCCCGCTCCCGAAGGCGGTAGTCGACATGGAAATGAAGACCCTCGCCACAATCAAGGTGCAGTAGCGCGGCCCTTGCGGCTGCGGCCATGAAACTCAAGACCCGTCCAGACGAAATTCTGTTCCGCGTCGGGACGGGTGTGTTTGGAGTGATCGTCATCGCCGCCGTCCTGGCGATTGGCTGGCAGCTCGGGTGGGAATCGCGCCTGTCCATCCGCGAATTCGGCTGGCAGTTCTGGCGGACGGAAATCTGGGATCCCGTGGCCGGCCAGTTCGGCGCGCGTCCCTTCATCTGGGGCACGTTATATTCCTCGGTTCTGGCCCTTCTCATCGCGACGCCCGTGGCGCTTGGCATCGCTGTCTATATCTCCGAGCTCTGCCCCGGATGGCTGCAGCGGCCGCTCGTATTCCTGACCGAGCTGCTCGCGGCGATCCCGTCGATCGTGTACGGCCTCTGGGGCATGTTCGTGCTCGTCCCGTTCGTCCGCCACCTCGAGACGGGAACGCCCGAGTGGATGCGCGCGCTGCCGCTGTTCAGCGGTCCGCCGCTCGGGATTGGCATGCTCGCGGCGGCCATCATCCTGTCCATCATGGTCATCCCATTTACCTCGTCGATTGCCCGCGAAGTGCTGCGTGCGGTGCCGCAGGCGCAGCGCGAGGGTGCGTACGCGCTCGGCGCGACGAAGTGGGAGGCGATCCGCATGGCCTTGTTCTACGCGCGTACGGGTATCGTCGGCGCCGTGATGCTCGGCTTTGGCCGCGCGCTCGGCGAGACGATGGCGGTCACGATGGTGATCGGCAACACACCGCGGGTCTCGGCGTCCTTGTTCGCACCGCAATACACGATGGCTGCGGTCATCGCGAACGAGTTCACGGAGGCGGGTGACGACCTTCACCTGCACGCACTGATTGAAATCGGGCTCGTGCTGTTCGTTATGACGCTCATCATCAACATCATCTCGCGCGCCTTCATCTGGTCGCTTGGCCACCAGGACAGGCCTCGCCGCCGGCGCGGCGTGCTGGCGCAGCAGACGGAGAGCGTCTGATGCGGAACACCTGGCGGCGTTTTCTCTCTCAGGGAATCGTGGTGTTGTGCGCCGGCGCGGTGCTGCTCGCGCTGGTTCCACTCGCCCTCGTCCTCTTCTACGTCGTCGCGCAGGGCATCTCGTCGCTCAACTGGGCGTTCTTCACGCACATGCCCGCACCAGTGGGTGAGGTTGGCGGCGGCATGGCGAACGCCATTCTCGGATCGCTGATGGTCACAGGGCTGGCGGCGCTCGGGGCCATTCCGATCGGCGTGACGGCCGGCATCTATGCCGCGGAATATCGCGGCACGCGCGTGGCATCGGCAATTCGTTTTGCCGCCGACACGCTGAACGGTGTGCCATCGATCGTGGTCGGCGTGTTCGCTTACACCGTTGCGGTGCTGCCCTTCCACCGCTTCTCCGCCCTGGCCGGCGGCTGCGCGCTCGGGATCATGATGCTGCCGCTCGTGGTGCGCACCACGGAGGAGCTGCTGCTGCTCGTGCCGAATACGCTCCGCGAAGGTGCACTCGCGCTTGGCGCGACGCGGGCACGCGCCGTGTTCACCGTCGTCGTGCCGGCGGCCCTTCCAGGAATCGTGACGGGCGTGCTCCTCGCGCTGGCGCGCGTCTCCGGCGAAACCGCGCCGCTGTTGTTCACCGCATTCAACAACGCGTTCTTCACGACCGATCCGCGGCAGCCGATCGCCACTCTGACCGTGCAGGTGTACACGTACGCTATCGCCCCATATCAGGACTGGCACCGGCAGGCGTGGGCGGGCGCGCTCGTGCTGGTCACGATAGTGCTGACCTGCTCGCTGCTGGCGCGCTTCGCAACCGCACGGATGGAGAGGATGCAGCGTGGCAGCTAGTCTTAACCCGCCGGTAACCGGCGCGTCACACTCGTGAGAACGGCAGCGGCTACTCTGCGTTCCGTGACACCTCCACGGGTGCTCGTCGTCGAAGACGAGCAGGACATCGCCGGCCTCATCAAGCATACGCTCGAGCGCTCGGGGGACGCATCAGTGGAAGTCGTCGGTCGCGGCGACGAAGCGCTCCGTTCCATATCAGGCAGGCAGCCGGATCTCGTCATACTCGACTTGAACATTCCGGTCATCAGCGGCGAAGAGGTCTGCCGGATGCTGCGGCAGCGCCCGGAGACCCGACATCTGCCGATCATCATGCTCACGGCGCGGACGTCCGAGTCGGAGCGCGTGGCCGGTCTCGATCTCGGAGCGGACGACTACGTGACCAAGCCGTTCAGCCTGCGCGAGCTGGGGGCGCGCGTGCGAGCAGTCCTGCGCCGCCGCAAAGGGCTGGTGAACGACGTGCGCGCGAGCACGTACAAGGGACGGCACCTCGAGGCGGACTTCGACGCGGTGGCGATCGCCGTGGATTCGAACCCGGTGCGGTTGACGCGGCGGGAGTTCGAGCTGCTGCGCTTCCTCGTTGAGAACAGGAATCGCGTCCTGTCACGCGATCGGCTGCTGGAGCGTGTCTGGGGATACGACCGCTTCATCGAGACACGGTCCGTCGACGTCCACGTCGGCCGCCTGCGCGCGAAGCTCGGCGCCGCGGGCCAGCAGATCGAGACCGTGATCGGCCTCGGCTATCGCTTCAACGAATAGGCGCGGCGCTCCAGCCGTTGCTTTCGAGCTCGTCGATCTGCAGGTTGAACATGTTCAACGCGCGCTCGACACGGTGCCAGTCCGTATAGCGCACCTGCTTCAGCACGCGATTGTCCTGTTCGTCGCGCACTTCCCAGCCATTGGGTCCTGTATCGCGGATAGAAAATTTCCTGACGTGTCCGGCGTGCCGGAGTTCCTTCGCAAACATCGGTAGATGATTCCTATTGAGATGAGATTGATCTGATCTTGTACTCCATGGCAGCGAACGGCCAATGTAAACAGTCTGTAAACTTCCGTCGGGCAACACCCCCAAAAGGCGCTGAGTTTCCGGCGATTTCACACGCCGTTCTCTCTGACGCAACAGGCGGCCAGTACAAGTTGTTCGTCCTGAACGAATAACAACGGCTTTCGCTGCACGCCGTCATGTGAGGCTCGCCATGTCGTACACAGTCACGCTCTGGTGCGGTTGCGTCGTTTACGTGTCCTGCGCGCAGTGATGTGAACAGGGCACGCCCGTACAGTCGCGTAACGCGCGGTAAATCTTCTGCAAACCCTGGTCTAGTTGAGTTTGTAGACCTTTGCGGCGACGTCAGGAAAGTCCGTGAAGATCCCGTCCACGCCGAGCGAGCGGAACTGCTCGAACTCCGCTTCCGGTTTTCCGGCATACCCGGCGGGCAGGAACTCCTTGTCGATGCGGATTGTGTAGGGATGTACGAGCAGGCCGAGAGCGTGCGCGCGCGCGACAAGGTCGGTCGGCTGGCCCAGTGAGCCATCGGCGTTGACCGGGATCACCAGGCGCTTCTCCGGTCCGATACCGTCGGCGTAGGTGGCGATGTCCTTCAATCTTTCCGGCGTCACCATCGACGGACCACTCGCCAGCTGAATCAGGCGGACCTTGGTCCTCTTCCGCAGCTCGCGCAGGTTCTCCTGCTCGAAGGATTGGATGAACACGGGCGCGTCATGGCGATTCCATCCGTGCTTGTCGAGTGAGGCCAGCAGCTGCTCCTCTAATGGGAGACCGATGCCGCGGAAATACGTCGGATGCTTCGTCTCTGGATAGATGCCGATCGGACGTCCGAGCTCTTTCCCGAGCTGCTGCGCCAGCTCGATCACCTCGTCGAAGGTGGGCACCTGGAAGAGCCCGTCGTAGGCGTGCGAGCGAAACGGCAGCCGTTCCTTCGCGCGCAGCGTCTTGATCTCGGCGAGGGTCAAGTCTTCCGTGAACCAGCCGGTGATCGACTGTCCATCGATCGTCTTGGTCTTTTTCCGGTCTGGAAACCGTTGGCCCGCGTCTGTCGTGCCACCCACCTCGTTCTCGTGCCGCGCAATGAGGACGCCGTCTTTCGACGAGACGAGATCCGGTTCGATGAAATCCGCACCCATCTCGGCGGCGAGGCGGTAGCCTTCGAGCGTGTGCTCGGGCCGATGCCCGCTCGCGCCGCGGTGGCCGATGATCAGAGGGCGTCCTGCTGCCGATGCATCGAGCATCAGCAGCAGGATAACGCTGGCGGCCTTTACCACAGGAACTTGAATCCGAGCTGCAGCTGGCGCGCGTCGTAGGCGGAGGTGATCATGCCGAACGCGCCGGAGCTGCGGTTGCCGTTCGGCGCGCGGAAGTTCGTGTGGTTGAGCAGGTTGAACGCCTCGAGACGGAACTCGAAACGTGCCGGTCCGGCGAGGCCGAACGTCTTCGACAGCGCCGTGTCCAGCTGCCAGAACTTCGGTCCGCGCACGGTATTGCGACCGGCGTTGCCAAACGGCTGGCTGGGATCAGTCGGTAACGTCACGCAGGTCTTCTCGAACCAGTTGGTGATCGTCTGCGCGTCACCTTGCGCGTAGGGATCGCAGCTCACGTTGGCGCGGTAATTGTTCGCGCCGCGGAAGTCCTGCGCGATGCCGGACACAACGAAGGTAGCGCCCGGCGTGTAGGTCAACGTCACCATTTCGCCGGCATTGATGCGATTGACGCCGGCGAGCTGCCAGCCGCCGACCAGCGCATCGGTCAGCGCCGAGGCGTTCGATCCCCAGCGGTGGCCGCGGCCGAACGGCAGCGCCCACACAAAGCTGGTGGTGCTGTTGTACGGCTGGTGGTATTCGGACAAGCCAAAGTCCGCGTCGAGATTGCGGAAGTCCTGCGGCGCCGGGAAGTTGCCGTTGGCGTTCTCGAGCGACTGCGATCCGTTGTCCTTCGCCTCCGACAGCGTGAGCGCGCTCAGGAGCGTGACGTCCTTCGACACGCGCCACTCCACTTTCGTCTGCAGCGCCTTGTAGCGCGACTTGCCGCCGTTGAACGCATACGTGATGTCGGCAAAGCCGGCGATCGGGCGGCGGTCCGCCAGCGCGATCGTTCCCGCGGAGTTGTTCGGCCGCGCCTGGTTGTAATTCGCGAACAGCAGCAGATCGTCCGCGCGGTTCCCGACATAAGCAACGTCGAGCAGCATGTTGCGAATCAATTCGTGCTGCACCGAGATGTACCAGCTCTGCACCGGACTCGAATGAAAGTCTTTCGGCATGTAGGTGATGTTCGCGGTCAGCGGATTGAACTGCGTGGGATCGGCGAGCCCCGCCGGATAGCCCTGCTCCGCCGGCACGAACGACGCCGCCGCCGGATTCGTCTGGTTGACGACCGCGTTCACCACCTGTGGCCCGTTGATCGGCAACAGGTCGCCGCCGCCGGCGCGGCTGAAGTGGACGTAGCTGACGCCGTAGCCGCCGCGGATCGCGGTACCCTGGCGCACCGTGTAGGCGAAGCCGAGCCGAGGTCCGAAGTTGTTGCGATCGGGGTTGATCAACGCGCGCTGCGACAGCGAGCCGTTCGAAGCCTTGACGATGCTGTTGGTCGCGGGATCGTAATTCGACAGGATGTTGTCGTGCTCCCAGTACGGCGTCGAGTACTCGTAGCGCAACCCGAGGTTCAGCGTCAGCTTGGTGGTCGCGCGCCAGTCGTCCTGCAGATATGCGAACTGCATGTTGCGCCGCAGGTGCGCGACCAGCACGCTGCTGAGCGCGTACTGCGCGCGCAGACCGAGCTCGAAGTCGGCGAGGTTGTAGAGATTGCTCGCCGCCGCGCCCGGCGGCCGCGTGAACGACCCGTTATACATGTCGCGGCCATAGAGCGGGTTGACGTCCTGCACTTCCGTGGCGATCCACTGCAACTCGTAACCGGTCTTGAACGAGTGCGCGCCGGTGGTCCACGTGTAGTTGACCTTCGGGTTGTAGACCGTCGGATACTGCCACTGCGGATTGGTCGCCTGGCGTCCGAGATCCGCGTAGCCGGTGATCAGAATCGTCGGCAGGCCGCCGGAGATGCGCGGATCGTTGGGCAGGCCCGGCAACCCGAATTGCTGCTGCGCGCTGTCGGTGCCGAGCGCGGGCGGATTCTTCCCCGCCTGCGTCCACGAGTAGCCGAACCTGATCTCCAGCAGCGACGTATCCGACGGCGTCCACGTGGTGCCCAACACCGCCTGCCGGTTTCGCGCGTAGATGTAGCCGTTGCCCGCACCGCCCGAGGGCAGCGGGATCACTGGCTGGTCGTAGGTGTTCAGATTGCGGAAGCCGTAGCGGCCGAACAACGACAGCGTCGGCGAGACCTGCATGTCGATCTTCCCGTTCGCCTTGTTGTAGTCCGCGGTGAATTCCTGGAGCGTCGTGTAGTTGTTGCTGTTGCCCGCGCTCGTCGTGTCCGGCAGTCCCGCGAGCACCTTGCGTGCGAACGACGTCACCGGAATCGGTGTGCCGGCCGGATAGACGATTCCCGTGCGCGGGTCGCGGACGTCGACACTGAAGATGCCCTGCCGCTGCGCAGTCGTGGCGATGCTGCCGATCCCGGTGACCTGGCGGGTCTGCCGCTGCCCTTCGTAGTCGCCGAAGAAGAACGTCTTGTTCTTCACGATCGGCCCGCCGAGCAGACCGCCGAACTGATGGCGATTGATCCCCGGCTTGCCATTCGCCGGCCTGAAGTAGCCGGTCGCGTTGAACTTGTCATCGCGCAGGAACTCCCAGCCGCTGCCGTGCAGGGTATTGGTGCCGCTGCGGTAGCTGACGTTGATCGTCGCTCCCGCCGCGCGACCGTACTCGGCGCTCATGTTGTTGGTGACGACCTTGAACTCGCCGATCGCGTCCGGCGTGGGCTGCATGACCTGGTTCGAAAAGCCCTGGTTGCTGGTGCCGTAGGCGTTGTTGTCGACGCCATCGATCAGAAAGTTGTTGAAGACGCTGCGCAGGCCGTTCACGTTGAGCGCCCCTTCACGCGGCGTATTGCCCGTCGTCAGTGACGAGCCACCGAGCTTGACGCCGGTCGTCAGCAGCGCGAGCGACGAATACTCGCGTGAGATCAGCGGCAGCGCCCGCGTCTGATCGCCGGTGATCACCTGTCCGCGCTGGCTGGAATCGGTCTCGACCAGCGGCGACGCCGCGGTCACCTGGACCTTCTCGGTCAGCTGTCCCACCGGCATCTCCAAATCCACGCGCAGACGCGCGCCGACTTCCGCCTGCACGTTGTCCACGAGCGCCAGCGCGAAGCCGGTTTTCTCGGCGGTCACCACGTACTGCCCCGGCTTCACGGCCGGAAATTCGTAGTTGCCGTCGCTGCCTGAAGTGCGCACGACCGAGATCCCCGTGGCCACGGCGGTCAACGTCACCTTCGCGCCAGGCACCACGGCCTTCGATGTATCGCGGACGGTGCCGACCACCGTCGCCGAATCGAACTGCGCGCGCGCGGGCGCCACGCCAGTGAGAAATGCCAGGAGGAACAGAGCGACAGACGACCGAACAATGCGCATGGACACCTCGAAATGGGAAGGACTGGTGCGCGAGATTATCGATCGGATGTAACAATACTGCGAAGGCGCCGAAACGCAGCGGCAAATACGGGGCGGGCGGGCGTCGAACACAACGGCCGATGCCCGGTGATCGGCCGGGGACTGCCGGAGCCCGCATCGCGAGACATGTGCCCGCGGTGCACGCCCCACCCCCGGGGACGAGACCGACCACCGGCCACCGGCCGGCGATCAGAGCATCGCTGCGACGCATGAAGATGCGAAGACGGGAGGGTTTCGGAACGGTTAAATTCTGTCAGGACCAACGCTGCCGGTCGATCGCATCAGCCGTGGCCAATCATCCACGCCCCCAGCGCGAGTAACAATACAGCGACGACGCGACGGAATGTCGCTTCCGGTACGCGCGCGAGGACGCGGCGGCCGCCCAACGTGCCGGCGACAACGCCAGCGGTCGCGATGGAAATCAGCGGCCAGACAGCGGCGAGAGAGTTCCACTCCATCGCGAGGTACACGGGCATGCGCGCGCCGTCCACAATCAGACCGACCGCGGTCGCGGTGGCGACGAAGGCTTCCTTGTCGACGTCGAACGCGAGGAGCGCTCCCGAGCGGATGCCACCCTGGTTCCCGACGAGCCCTCCGAAGGCGCCGGACACGATGCCCGCGATCCAGGCGGCGCGCCGTCCGAACCGCACGCGCTCCATCAGGCCGGACAGCCCCGAAATGCCGACGAACACGAGGAGGCAGCCGAGGAGGACGCCGAGTGCACGATTGGACGCATCGGCATGAAGCAGCGCGCCCGCGAGTCCCCCCGCGGCACTCGCAAGGCCGAACCACAGGAACGTCCGCCGATCGATCCGTCCACGCAGCATCCACAGCCGGAGCCCGGTGCCCACGACGTGTGGAATCGATACCGCCGCGACCGCGAGCTTGGTTCCGAGGTGCAGGGAGAGAAGGGGCGTGAGGATGCTGCCGATGCCGAACCCGGCGACGGAGGCGATCGCACCGGCGGCGAGTCCCGCCGCTGCGACCGCCGCGTCGAATGCGGTTATCACGATTCCATGGTAACGGTGCTCAGTATTTCCGGCCTGGCGGAACGTGCAGCGCGAGTAGCTGTCCGCCTTCGACGGGCTCCGCGTCGCCGACGGTTGTAGTGTGCCTGCACGTAAAACCGAACTTCAGAACTGCAGAACTTCAGAACTCCAGACCGGAATTAAGATCGTCAAATGCACGACGTGTTGACACTCATCCTTGGCGGCGGACGCGGAACGCGGCTCTTCCCTCTGACGCACATGCGATCGAAGCCCGCGGTTCCGATCGGAGGCAAGTACCGGCTCATCGACATCCCGATCAGCAACTGCCTGCACGCCGGGTTGAAACGGATCTTCGTGCTGACGCAGTTCAACTCCGCGTCGCTGAACCGGCACGTGGCGCAGACCTATCGCCTCGACATGTTCTCCGACGGCTTTGTCGAAGTGCTCGCGGCGGAGCAGACGCCGGACAGCTCCGACTGGTTCCAGGGCACCGCTGACGCGGTGCGCCAGGCGGCGCGGCATTTCACGGGGTACGACGCGGACTACTACCTGATTCTCGCGGGGGATCATCTCTACCGCATGGACTTCTGCGAGTTGATCGACGCGCACATCGAGAGCCAGGCCGACATCACCATTGCCGCGCAGCCGGTGAATCCAACGGATGCCACGCAGATGGGGATCTTCCGCTTCGACGCGCTCGGGCACATCAACGGCTTCGAAGAGAAGCCGAACGCGGCGCGGCTCGACGAGATGAAGAGCAGCGCGCCCAGGGGAGCGGCGATTGGCGGCCTGTCCGCGGACAAACCCTTCGTCGCGTCGATGGGAATCTACGTTTTCTCGCGGGACGTACTGCTCGAGACGCTGCGGCGGCCGGGGATCGATTTCGGCAAGGAGATCATTCCGGGGGCGCTCGGCTCGCTGAACGTGCACGCGTTCCTGTACCGCGGCCATTGGGCGGATGTCGGAACCATCGACGCCTTCTACGACGCCAACATTCAGCTGACGCAGCGCGGCGCGCCCTTCAACTTTTTTCACCCGAGCCGTCCGATCTACACGCACCAGCGGTTCCTGCCGGCGACGCGCGCGTTCGACAGCCGCGTGAATCGTTCGATCGTCTCCGAGGGCTGCTTCCTCGACACCTGCGAGGTCACCGACTCCGTCGTCGGCATCCGCACGCACATCGGCCGGGGGGCGAAGATCACGGGCTCCGTGCTGCTCGGCGCGGATTTTTATCAGGATGAGGATGCGCGGAATGAGATCGAACTCGGCATCGGCAACGACGCCGTCCTCGATCGCGTCATCGTCGACAAGAATGCCCACATCGCAGACGGCGTGCGCCTGGTGAACGAAAGCGGCGCAGTGAATGCCGATGGCGACGGCTGGTACATCCGCGACGGGATCATCGTGGTCCCCAAGGGCGCGGTCGTCACGAAGGGATGTTGTTAAAAATTTTGTACCGCGGCTCATCCCCGAATCTGTCCGCTCGTTCCGAAAGCGCACGCGAATAAACCTTTAGCGCTCACCCCCGTCTAACGCGCTGAGGATGACATGGGAGGCCCCCGATCCGGGAGGTCTCATGGTGTCATTCGCGCCGCTGTTGTTGTCCGCCGTGCTGTTCACGCCCGTCCTCGATCTGGCGACGGAGAGCTCCATGCTCGAAGCGCCCACGCGTCATGTCCGCACGATGGACCGGTCGATCCGCTCGCTGATGAAGCGCGGCTTCCGGCACTCTCCGTCGTTCTCCGCGCTCGTCGCGAAGCTTCAGCACAGCGACGTGCTGGTGTACGTCGAAGAAGTACCGCGGCTGGCCGGCGCGCTCGAAGGGCGCCTGGTGATGCTGCCGATGGCGCACGGGTACCGCTACGTGCGGATCCAGATTGCACTCCGCGGATCGCCAGACGATTCGGTCGCGGTGCTCGGACACGAGTTGCAGCACGCCGTGGAAGTCGCCGAGGCCCCTGAGGTGCAGGACCAGGCCGGCATGATGAAGCTGTACGAACGGATCGGCAGCCGCGGCGGGGATCATGTCTACGAAACCGCGGCGGCGCAGCAAATGGCACGCACCGTCAGGCGCGAGCTCAGTTCGTAGGCCGCGTCTATTTCATGATTCCGAGGAAGAACAGCACCAGCTCCAGCACGAGGATCAGAATCACGGTCAGTTCCAGGAACTGGCCGCGCGAGATCGCCACTTGCTCGACGGCGAAACGATAGATGTCGTCGAGCGTCTTCAGCTTGTCTCCGACGCTCTGCTTCCAGCGGGCGAGACCGAGACGTGCGGCCGCAAGGTTGAACACCCGCGCAGCGTAAATGTCTCCGACGATCTTCAGCGCGTTCTCGGTGCGATCCGTCAGCTCGTTGACGTCGATGAAGAGCGCGTGCAGCTGGTGCGCCGCGCGGACGTACCCGCGGCCGAACAGGTTGTTCCACCAGCTGGAGACTTGCAGCATCGCGTAAATGCGCCCGAGCTCGGAATCGAGGAGGTCGTCGTAGTATCGGAACTCGAGGAGCTGCGAGTTCGCGAACTCGAAAAGCTCCAGCGCAGCGATGGCGCCCGGCTCCGAGTCGTAGATGAAGGCGCAATTCCAGGTCGGGATCACGAGATCATTCGCGAGGTAGGACAGCCGATTCCGCAGCACCTCATCCTGCTCCTGCGGACTGAGCGGCTGCCGCTCGCCTCGGACGATCCGGGCGAGGACCTCGCCGCGTTGGGCGAGCAGTTCGTCGGATGACAGCGGCGTCTCGAGTGACATGACCGCGACCGCCAAGTAGTCCTCGGCCACGTACTGCTCCCGCGCCTTGACCATCGCTTCCGGGCAGCGGCGCACGAGACCGCGCACCGCGGCCTCCGCCCGCGACTCGAGCGCCTCGTTCTCGATGTAGGTCTGGCTGGCGGCGATCAGTTCCGCCCACGAGCCCTCGAACGGACGCGTCAGCGCGAGCGACACCACGCCGTAGTCGAAGAACTTCAGGCGCGCGGAAAAGCCGTCGATCGAGGCGACGCCGACCTGATTGCCGTCGACGACGAGCGGCGGCGTCTGGTATTGGAGGTACGACGGTGCGCTCGTGGCGGTCTGCAGCTTCGCGGCGGCGCCGGCGCGCAGCGTGGAGCGCAGGGTGGCGAGATCGATCTGCTCCGCCACGTCATAGAGGTAAAACGCCGTGACAGAGGCGGCCCGGATCTCCATCGACCGTTCAGCGCATCATTCGGCCAGCTTGCGGAGCATCTTCGGCGACAGGAACCAGCGGAGCATGCCGCCCCCTTTCGGAGGCAGCATGTCGAAGTCGATCCGGCAAATGCCCCCTTTCTTGAACTCGAGAGGATTACGGGCGCCGATCAATTGTGCCGCGAGCTCGCCGAGGTTCGGCTCGTGGCCGACGAGCGCAACGCGCGACTTGCGCACGTGCTTCGTGATTTCCTGGATCACCGCCGCGGGCGTACCGGCCGGCGCGAGCGCGTCGGACGTGACGATGGGGGGTTTCATCTTCAGCTCCTCCGCGAACACATCGGCGGTCTGCCGCGTGCGGACGAGCGGGCTGGTGACGATTTGATCGAAGCCGACCTCCACTGCGTTCAGCCCGCGGGCCGCCTTGCGCAGGCGTGCGATGCCATCGGCGGTCAGCGGCCGCTGCGAATCGTCCGGCCACTCCTTACCTCGTTCCTCCGCCACGCCATGTCGAATCAGGTACAGCTCGAGCATTGCCATCAGTGCTATCCACCTGCCGCGCGTCGCTTGCGCGCCGCGAGGCCCATCTTCACCGATCGCCTGCGCGGCGTCAGCCGAACCGGGATGTCGCGCCGCGCCGCCTCGACGGCCGTGCGCAGCGCCGGCATCGCCGCCACGTACTTTCCATGCAGGTGACGGCACTCATCTTCGATCAATCGCGAGAGAACGGCCAGACCGGCATCCGGCGTGCTGCGTCCCTTGCGCGGCGCCGCGCCAACGGCGGCGACGTGGTGATGCAGGACCTGCAGGTCGTGCAGGCGTCCGAGCGCATCCTGCACGCGCTTGATCAGCCGAAGCGTGTCGGGGCAAGGGGCGGCGCCGCTCTCGTCTGCGATTTCCAGCGCATACCGCATCTTCTTCGCCGCGAGGCGAACCTGGTGAAGCCCCTCCGCGGCGTAGATCTGCCCGGCGTCGTCGATCGCCTTCTCCAGTCGTCGGCCGCGCTGCGCGATCCGAAGGGCGAGGGCCGCGCGCCAGGCATGCCCCGTCGTCGGTTGCATGAGTGACTGCTTGACCGCGTGGAGCCGGCGTCCGAGCTTCTCCGCGTTGACATGTTCCAAGCGTGCGAGCATCAACTTGCGACGCGCTTCCCGCTCCTCGATCACCAGCGCCCGCACTTCCGCGAGTGCCGCTCGCGGCACGGCTGGTCGCTCGGCCAGCTCATCGATGACCACGAGGGTCACATCAAGTTCGCGCACCGTTCCGAGGGCCTGTGTCAGCCGCCGGATCTTGCGCTGCGCCTTCGCCGCCTTGGTGTGGTTAAGCCCTTCCGTAAGAACGGGAATGGCCTCTCTCAATCGACGCGACGCCACGCGCGCCTGATGCACGCCGGTATCCTTTCCCTCAACGGCGGCCGCCAGTTGTCGGCGCAACGCACGCGTGCGTCGGTCAAGCAGGCGGACCAGGGGCAGCGAACGGTTCATGGTAGGATTCGGCCGGTTCGACGGAACGGGCAGTATATAACGTTGATGTAACAAGCAAGTCCTCAGCCAGCCCTTCCGTTTCCGCCTCCCCGCCATGCGCATCGCCGCGATCGACATCGGTACCAATTCGATCCACATGATCGTAGTCCAGGTCCGGCCGGACCTGTCCTTCGAAGTCGTTGACAGGGAAAAGGAAATGGTCCGTCTGGGGGCGGGCGGCCTGGACGGGCGAAGCCTCACATCCACGGCCATGACGGCAGCCCTCCAGACCCTGGCGAAGTTTCGCCGCCTGGCCGACTCCCACAAGGTCGACCAGATTGTCGCGGCGGGGACGTCGGCCATCCGCGAAGCCGACAACGGCGGCGATTTCATCGCCGAGGTTGAGAAACGCACCGGCATACAAATTCGCGTCATCTCCGGCACGGAGGAAGCCCGGCTCATCCACATGGCTGCCGTTTACGGCGTCCACATGGGAGGCTCGCCCGCAGTCGTCGTCGACATCGGCGGTGGCAGCATCGAGGTTACGTTAGGGACAGCGTCCCATCTCACTCACGCCAAGAGTTTCAAGCTCGGCGTGATCCGCCTGACCGAGAGATTCGTCCGCACCGATCCGCTCTCGAGGCGTGACGAACGCCGCCTCGTCAAACACATCAATAAAGAGATTGCTGGTTATCTCGACGCGATTTCGGAGCGCCGCTTCGATCGCGTCATCGGAACGTCGGGCACCATCCTGAGCCTCGGCGCGGTTGCGCTGAGCGAAGACGGCGTCGTGCGCGACGATGCGCTCAGGAACAGGCGCGTGCCGGCGAAGACGATCCACAAGTTGCGGAAGCGGCTCATCGGCGCGGATCTTGAAACTCGTCTGCACATGGACGCGCTCGATCCACGCCGCGCCGACATCGCCGTGGCGGGTTCGGTGCTGCTCGATTGCGTGCTGCGGCGGCTTGGCGCCGACGAGATCACGCTATGCGATCTCTCCCTGCGGGAAGGCCTGGTCCTCGACTACATCAACCGCAATTCGGCGACCATCCGCAAGATCGAGCGCTATCCCGACGTGCGGCGTCGCAGCGTCATCGAGCTCGGCGAGCGCTGCGGCTACGTCGCGGCGCACGCGCGTCACGTGTCGCAACTGGCGTTGTCGATCTTCGATCAGACGCGAGCCGTGCACCAGTTGGGAGACCGCGAGCGGGAGTGGCTCGAATACGCCGCGCTGCTCCATGATGCCGGCGTCCACATCAGCTACGAGCGGCATCATCGGCACTCGTATTACCTGATCAAGAACGGGGAGCTGCGCGGGTTCGACCCCCTGGAGATCGAGATAATCGCCCTGCTGGCGCGATATCATCGACAAGCGACGCCGAAGAAGACGCATGACGGGTATGGGCTGCTCAAGGGGAGCCTGCGCCGGACGGTGCGGACGCTAGCCGCGATGCTTCGCCTGGCCGAGGGGCTGGATCGCAGCCACGCCCAGGTCGTCACGGCGCTGGACGTCGTCCCCAAAGGGGACGCCTATTTGATCCGGTTGAGGGCGGCCGGCGACGCCGAGCTCGAGTTATGGGCGGCTAACCGCCATGGCGAACCGCTGGAGCGATTACTCCGGCGGCCGCTGCGTTTCGAAGTCTCGGGCCGGCGCGTCAAGAAGGAACGCGCATCGCATGCTGAACAACCTGACCACGCCGCACGAGTACCCGGGAAAACTCTTCGTCGTGGAAGGCATCGACGGGTCGGGAAAAACCACGCAGCTCGCACTGCTGGCAAAGTGGCTTAAGGCGGCCGGCCACCCGGTCTTCCAGACTGAATGGAATTCATCGGCCCTCGTGAAGGCGGCGACGAAGACCGGGAAGAAGAAGAACGCCCTGACGCCGATGACCTTCAGCCTGCTGCACGCGACCGATTTCGCGGACCGGCTCCTCTACAACGTCATTCCGCCGCTGAAGGCGGGCATGATCGTGCTCGCGGATCGGTACACCTACACGGCGTTCGCACGGGATGCGGCGCGCGGCGTCGACCGGCGCTGGGTGCGCGAGCTATACAGCTTCGCGGTCAAGCCGGATCTCGCCGTCTACTTCCGCGTCCCGATCGACGTGTCACTCGATCGCCTCCTGGCGCGGCGCGTGAAGCTCAAGTTCTACGAAGCGGGCATGGACATGGGCTGGAGCTCGCAGCCGCTGGAAAGCTTCCGGATCTTCCAGGGCAAGGTCCTCGACGAATACGACCGGCTCGTGGACGAGTACGGCCTCAGCCTCGTCAATGCCGCCGGCAGCATTACCGATCAGCAGCGCGTGTTCCGGCGGCTGGTCTCGCAGCACCTCGAGATCGCACATCATGACGACCTCGTCGATGAATCAGCCTGAGGAATCCGGCGCGAACGGCGGCGGCAAGCCGGGGCAGTACTACAGCTACGGGATTCCGTACCTGTCGATCTCCGACTATCCGGGCAAGCTGCTCGCCATTGAAGGCACCGACGGCGTCGGGCGATCCACGCAGATCCGTCTGCTGCGCGAGTGGCTCGAGGTGCAGGGGTATGGCGTGATCGAGACCGGATGGACCCGGTCGGAACTGATGTCGCCGACGATCGATCTGGCGAAGTCGAGCAACACGTTGAACAAGCTGACGTTTGTCCTTCTTTACGCTACCGACTTCGCCGATCGCCTCGAGAAAGAGATTATCCCGGCGCTCAAGGCGGGATTCATCGTCCTGTCGGACCGGTACATCTTCACCGCGCTGGCGCGCGCAGGTGTCCGCGGCGTGGATCGCACGTGGATCCGAAACCTGTACGGATTCGGAATTGCCCCCCATCTCGTTTTCTACCTGCGCATCGACGAGAAGACGCTGATCCGCCGCGTGCTGCAGTCGCGCGGCATGGACTACTGGGAATCAGGGATGGACATGAAGCTCGGGGACGACATCTACGAAAGCTTCCGCGCCTACCAGCGCGCGCTGCTCAAAGAGTATGCGTCGATGTCCGACGAGTTCAGCTTCCGGGTGCTCGACGCCCGCCGGAGGGTCGAAGTCATCCAGGACGAGCTCCGGCGCCAGATTGCAGGGTTCCTCGCCGAGCCCGACTCCCCCGCGCCGATCGCCACTAAGTCGGAATAGCGCTGTTACGTGCTTGTTACATGTCCGAAACGGGGGTGAAACCCCCGTTTCATAGCATTCCTGGCATGTCGACACTGGCCTCGGCGCTCGAGTCGAGACCCTCCCCACCGGCGGTCGCGCAGCAATCCGGGCGCGCGTGCAAGATAACGGTCCAAGGCTTGAACTTCTTCTACGGGCTCAAGCGCGCGCTTGAAAATATCTCGATCGATATCCCGGCGAACCTTGTCACCGCGTTCATAGGTCCTTCCGGCTGCGGCAAGAGCACGTTCCTACGGACGCTGAACCGCATGAACGACATCATCCCCGGCACGCGGCTTGACGGCGAGATCAAGATCGACGGAGAGGACATTTACGGCGGCGGGATCGACGTCGTCGGCCTGCGGCGCCGCGTCGGGATGGTGTTCCAGAAGTCCAACCCGTTTCCGAAGTCGATCTTCGAGAACATTGCATACGGCGTGCGAATCAACGGCCTGGCGGGCAGCCGCGCCGAGTTGAACGAGCGCGTCGAAGAGAGCCTGAAGCAGGCGGCGATCTGGGACGAGGTCAAGGATCGCCTGCACGACTCCGCGCTCGCGCTGTCGGGCGGCCAGCAGCAGCGGCTGTGCATCGCGCGCGCACTTGCTGTGAAACCGGACGTGCTCCTAATGGACGAGCCGGCATCGGCGCTCGATCCTATCGCCACGCAGCGCATCGAAGAGCTGATCTACCACCTGAAGGCGACGTACACGATCGTGATCGTCACGCACAACATGCAGCAGGCCGCGCGGGTATCGGACCTCACGGCGTTCTTCTGGCTCGGACGCCTCGTCGAGGTCGGCGCGACCGATCGCATCTTCACCAATCCGCTCGAGAAGCTGACGGAAGATTACGTCACAGGACGGTTCGGCTGATGGCGCAGGTACCACATTTTCAAGAGGAGCTCGACCAGCTGAAAGCGAGACTGCTCGAAATGGGCGGCCTCGCGGAAGATCGGGTGCGTTCGGCCGTGCGGGCGCTCGTCGAGCGCGATCATGCGCTCGTCGAGACAGTGCTCGCCGGCGATGACCCGATCAACCAGCTGCACATCGAGATCGACAGCCGCTGCGTGAAGCTGCTGGCGCTGCACCAGCCGATGGCGGTGGATCTGCGCTCCATCCTGTCGGCGGTGAAGATCAACACTGATCTCGAGCGCGTCGGCGACCTCGCGATTAACATCGCGGAGGCGGCGGTGCGCTACCTGGCGCACCCACCGGTCAAGGAGCTCATCGACATCCCGCGGATGGCCGACATCGCGCACGGGATGCTGCGCGATGCGCTGGACGCCTTCGTGCGGCGTGACACCACGCTCGCGCAGCAGGTCCTGGATGCGGACGACGCGCTCGACGCGCTGAAGACGCAGGTGTTCCGGGAGCTGCTTACCTACATGCTGCAGGATCCACACACGATCGAGCCGTCGCTCGATCTGATTCTCGTCTCGCGCCACCTCGAGCGCATCGGCGACCACGCCACGAACATCGCCGAAGACGTGATTTTCATGGTCTCCGCCCGCGACGTCCGTCACCACGCACAGTAATTCGATAAGATAAGACGGTTTGGCCACCTCTCAGGGCGTGTGTGTCTATTGCCGGCACAAACCGGTGGACCCGGCATGGCGTCCCTTCTGCAGCGAGCGCTGCAAGATAGCCGACCTGGGACGATGGCTGACCGGAGGGTACAGCGTGCCAGCCGAACCGGACACGGACGACAGCGACGACGACGCGCATGAGCGCTAGGGCGGGCAGCACGCGAGCGGAGCGGGGCTCCGGGGTCCCCGCGAGCGAGCGTGCGGGGGGGTTCGGCGGGGCGAAGCCCCCCGATTGAGGAAGACGCGCATGAGCGGTAGCGAGTAATGGCTGACACACTCACGATTACCGACAACCGGAACGGCAAGCGGTACGAGATTCCGATCCAGGACGGCACGATCAAGGCGACGGACCTGCGCCAGATCAAGGTGACGGCGGACGAGTTCGGGATGATGACGTACGACCCCGCGTTCATGAACACGGCGGCCTGCAAGAGCCGGATCACCTACATCGACGGCGACAAGGGCGTGCTGCTCTATCGCGGATATCCGATCGAGCAGCTCGCGGAACAGAGCGACTTTCTCGAGACGGCATGGCTGATTCTTTTCGGCGAGCTCCCCACAGCGAAGGAATACGAGCAGTGGACGCGCCAGGTCACGCTGCACACGATGCTGCACACGAACCTCGCGAAGCTGATGGAGGGGTTCCGGCACGATGCGCATCCGATGGGCATGTTCATCAGCACCGTCGGCGCGCTGTCGACGTTCTACCCGGACGCGAAGGACATCTTTTCGCCGGAGTCGCGCCGGCTGCAGACGATCCGGCTGATCGCGAAGGTGCCGAGCATCGCGGCGTACGCGTTCCGCCACTCCATCGGCCGGCCGTTCAACCTGCCTGACAATGACCTCGGGTACGCGGGCAACTTCCTCGGCATGCTCTTCAAGATGACCGAGTTGAAATACCAACCGAACCCGGTGCTCGAGCGCGCGCTGGAAGTGCTCTTCATCCTCCACGCGGACCACGAGCAGAACTGCAGCACCAGCACGATGCGCGCGATCGGCAGCTCCCATGCGGATCCGTACTCGGCGCTCGCGGGGGCCGCGGCCGCGCTCTACGGCCCACTGCATGGCGGCGCGAACGAAGCCGTGCTGCGGATGCTGCACGAGATCGGATCGATCACCAACGTCCCCGCATTCATCAAGCGCGTCAAGGCGGGCGACGGCCGCCTGATGGGATTCGGCCACCGCGTCTACAAGTCCTACGATCCGCGCGCCAAGATCATCAAGCGGATCGCGGACCTCGTGTTCGAGGTGACGGGCAAGAACCCGCTGCTCGAGATGGCGCTGGAGCTGGAACGCATCGCCCTCGAGGATGAATACTTCGTCTCGCGGAAGCTCTATCCGAACGTCGATTTCTACTCGGGTCTGATCTACCAGGCGATGGGCTTCCCGGTGGACATGTTCCCCGTGCTCTTCGCCATTCCGCGCACGGCGGGCTGGATCGCGCAGTGGGAAGAGATGCTCAACGATCCGGACCAGAAGATCGCGAGGCCGCGGCAAATCTATCTTGGTCCAGCGCCGCGGGACTACGTGGCCAAGGACAAGCGCAAGTGACGAGCCAGGGCTTTCTTCACAAAGATCGCGAAGATCAGAAAGACCACAAAGCCTTTGTGGTCTTCCTGGTCTTTGTGAGCTTTGTGATTGGGGCCGTGGCCCGTTGCAGCGCGCAGCAAGACGCTCCGGCGAAGTTCGATGGCGCGCGCGCCTTCACGGACCTGCGCAAGATGGTCGAAATCGGTCCGCGCCCCGCGGGCTCCCCCGCTATCGAAAAGACGCGCGACTACATCCGCAAGGAGCTCGCGGCCGCGGGCCTGAAAGTCGAAGATCAAGCCTTCGACGCGCGCACGCCGCTCGGCACGGTGCACATGGTGAATCTCCGCGCAACGCTGTCCGGCACGGCGCAGGGGCACGGACGGATCGTCATCGGCGGCCACTACGACACGAAGCTGGTGAAGGACCATCCGTTCGTCGGCGCCAGTGACGCGGCGTCGAGCGCCGCGTTCCTCCTCGAGCTCGCGCGCGCGCTCAAAGGACGAACGAACTCGCTGCCGATCGAGCTGCTCTTCCTCGACGGCGAAGAAGCGGTCGTCGAATGGCGCGGCCAGGACCACACCTACGGCAGCCGTTATTACGTCGAGCAGTTAAAGAAGGCAGGGACGACGAAGGAGGTGCGCGCGTTCATCCTCGTCGACATGATCGGCGACGCGAACCTCGGCATCCGCCGCGAACAGAACTCGACGCCATGGCTGACGGACGCGGTGTGGAGCGCAGCGCGCCGGTTGAATCGCCCCGAGTTCCTGGAGGAGGCCACGCCGATCGAGGACGACCACCTCGAGTTCCTCGAGGCCGGCATCCCATCGGTGGACATTATCGATCTCGATTACCCGCAGTGGCACACCGCGGAAGACACGCTCGAACACGTGGCCGCGAAGAGCCTGCAGACGGTCGGCGACGTGCTGCTCGCGGCGCTCCCCGCGATCGAGCAGCGCCTCAAGTAACTCCCAAAAGCCCAAAGCCTAAGACGCTAACGCCCACGTCAGCGCCGCGAGGCCCTCGAGAATGAGTAACGCGAGCAGGATCCACCAGCGATCCTGCCCGTGCTGCGGCTCGAATTCCGGGACGCGGCGCTTTGAGCCGCGGAAGCGGAATCCGGGCCGCATCGCGCTCCGCTCAGAACCTCACGTTGTAGACGGCCCGGAAATCACGCCCGAGCTCCGGCGTCAGGTCCTTCAGGTAGTTCAGGTGATTGCGATAGTTCTCATTCGTGGCGTTGTCCAGGCGCAGCGTGAACGTGTGCACTACCTTGCCCACCGTTCGCGCGCAACGCCGCGCGCTTCGGGTTCCCGCTCAAAGAGCTCGCGGGGTTCGTCACAGCGCGCGAAAAGGGACAGCCCCCCTGCCGCAGCGTGCGAGCCACGGGCGAGCGCCTGCTGAACGACATGGACCGGCAAACCGCCGAGTTGATCGAGGCGCGCGAAGAAATGAAGCTGACGATTAAGGAGTGGGACCGGCGCCTCGCCAGTACTCCCGAGGGGTCGCCGGCTCACCTTCTGGAATCAATCCGCAGCCGTGTATCCTGAACAAGCCATGCAACACACGAATTGTCTCGCGGCCGCGGCGCTGGCCGTCGCCGTCATCATCGCGAACACCGTCGCCTTCGCCCAGCCGAAAGCGGCGCCGGTGAAGAAGACGGTCACCGTCTACAAGACCCCGACCTGCGGCTGCTGCGGGAAATGGGTCGAGCACATGCAGGCCAACGGCTTCGCCGCATCAGTGACGAACATGCCGGACCTGAGCGCCATCAGGGCGAAGCACGGCGTGCCGTCGAACCTGACGTCCTGCCACACCTCGCTCATTGGCGGCTATGTCATCGAGGGGCACGTCCCAGCGGAAGACGTCAAGCGCCTGCTGCGCGAGAAACCGGCGATCGTGGGCCTCTCGGCGCCCGGCATGCCGGCCGGCTCGCCAGGCATGGACGTCCCGGGATCGCCCGCGTACGACGTGATCGCCTTCGACAAGAACGGCCGCACGAAGGTCTTCGCGCACCACCCCGCGCGCTGACGTTATTTGCGCGGGTGCGTGTGGCGATGTGGTGGCTTCGCGGGCGCGTTTGTCTTTGCGGGCGGCGGCGGTTCCTCTTCATCCGCAGCCTTCGGATTGAGCGCTTTCATCCGTGCGAGCTCTTGCGCGGTCAGCTTCGGCTGATGCCGGATGAAGTGCACCAGCTTCCAGTTATCGTCGGGTGAGTCATGCGCCCACGCGGGCATGCCGGTCAGCCGGACGCCGTTCTCGATGATGTAGAACAGCTCACCGTCGCTCAGATTCTGCGTCACCGGTTTCCGCATATCGGGGACGCGCGGATACATGGCGCGTCCCATCTCCGTGTCTCCGCTTCCGTCATTGGCGTGGCACACCGCGCAATGGTCCGCGTAATGCTCCATCCCTTCGGCGATTGCTTCCGCTGACGCAGGTATCGGATTGGCGGTCTGCCGCGCGGACGCGGGGATGGCGAGCGATCGCAGCCGCGGCGCCATCGCCGCCTCGAAAGAGCTGGGTTCCTGCCGCGCGCTGATGCCCGCGGACGCGAACATCGCAGCACCCGCGACCGCCGCGAGTCCGATCAACGCCAGGATTCCCACGATCAGTCGCCCCAGCAGCTTCAACATCTCTCACTCCATCTCGTGATTCATCGTCATGTGGTGGCCGGCCATCGGTTGCGACATCCGCATGTTCCACATGCGCCCCATGCTCCCCACGGGCGGCCGGAGGCGGAAGAAGATCTGAAATGATACCGGGTGGTCGCCGTGCGATGGCTCGAGATTCGACGGCACCGCGTACATTGACAGCGCTCCGCCGAGGCCCCCCTCGAACCCGCGCCACGGCGGGAGATCCCGTATGCCGCCGATTGTGACTGCAGCGACAACATCTTTCAGCGCGGTCGTGTCGTGCGAATGCGGCAGGCTGCCATCGATGAGCAGATTGCTCTCGACCTGCAGCGTCTCCGCGCGGCCGAAGATCGCCATACGTCCGACGCGGCGAGTCGCCTCTCCGAACACCGCCTGCCGCGACGTCTCGTGCGCCCGATTGACGCCGTAACCCGTCGTCACTGCCCAGAAGTCGTTCCCGTCGCGCTTCATCCACGATGCCGACGCCGTGGTCCGCTGAATGTTGCCCTCCGACAACTGTTCTGGCTCGACGAGATGTCCCGTTGACACCTGGAATTCCCATCGCTCGGACGGTTTGAACCAGACGCGCCCCGACACCGAGTCCATTTTCCCGAAATCGAAGTCCCATCGATCCTGGTCCGGCTCGCGGCCGTTGAACACGGAGCCCTCGACGACCCACGGCCCCCGATCGACGGCCGCGGTCAGCACGCCGAAGGCGATGTGCGTCGAATCGAACGTGTGATGCCCGAGCGGTGCGAGCGGGGTCTCCGCTGCGGACGCGCGGTGCATGAACGCGACGGGCCCGAGCGCCGGCTCTCCCGACGGACCGCCGGCGAGCGTCAATCCTGTCTTCTCGCTCAGCGGTGTGCGCCAGATCGCGGCAAGCTGCATGAATAGATCGTGGGGGTGCTGCCGATCGACGAGCGGCCGGCCATCCACCGCTTCCCCGATCTGGAAAAGCTCGCGATAGCCGCGCTTGCCGACCGTTGCGGGATCGAGGCTGAGCATAGACGTCAGCGTCAGACTCGAACGACCGGTCTTTCGCGACCACATGCCCATCCACCAGTTCGGAACCCTGAACTCGTCGCCGCCGCGCGGCCCCCCCTGATGGTTATACAAACCGAACACCACGCCATCCTGCATGAAGGTCCAGGCGGACGCCGCGGCCGGCGGCGTCGTCGAATGTTCGTGCTGCGCATATGCCGACTCACCGGCGCCCAGCAGCACGAGCGCGATGACGGTTACTCTCGTCAATTTCAGTACCACGTATTCCTCTCCCGGCAAGATCCCGGACAATGTGTCCACGCAGAATCGAACAGAGGCGCGCTCTGTTTGTCTGTGCTGATCTGTGTTGGTTTGTGGCCTTACAGGCGCAGAGGAAGATTGAGAGGAACAGCGGCCGATCGTTGAAATGGCAGGAGCAGTCGCGGAGTGCGGCTGGCCGTCGCGTGGATGATCGCGGACGATTCGGCGGACGCCATCCCGATGACGACCACACGCACTTTCGTCGGCGCAAGGCTCCTCGCCTCGGCGACCCGCGCGTCGTCACTGTGTCCGCAGGCGACAGGTACGGGTGCCGCAGTTGGACCGGGGTCGGCATCCGCGGCGTGGTGGCACGCGTGCGACGGCGCAGCCGATGTCGCGACATGCGAAGATGCGCTGACACACACGGCCCGGCACCGCTCCAGGGCGAACGGGAACAGCGTGAGAACGAGTGCGACGGAAGCGGCGACGAGCCGCTGTGCCCTGCGCATGCTCCCTCATCTTAGCGCGTCCGCGATAAGATCTCCGCCATGCGTCAAATGGTAATCAGCTGCGTTGCCGCGGCATTGTGTGCCGCGACAGCGGCAACTCAGCCAAAGGTGACCCCGGCCGCTCCACGGGTCGAGATCGTCGTCGTTCCCGATGGCGGCATCCAGCCGCAGGCCGTCGTCGACGCCGCCGGGACCATTCACCTTCTCTATTTCAAGGGTGAACCGGCGCACGGCGACCTTTTCTACGTCCGGCGCGCGGCGAACGCGGCGGCCTTTTCACAGCCACTGCGCGTGAACAACCAGGCAGGCACCGCGATCGCGAGTGGTTCCGTCCGTGGTGGCCGCATTGCGCTCGGCCGCAATGGATACATATACGTCGCATGGAATGGGGCGGCTCCCGTGGAACGCGACAGCGTGAGTCAGAATCCGATGTGGTACACGCGGATCTCAGCGCGCGGCATAGTTGATCCCCAGCGCGCGATCGGCACGCACACGCGGCACCTCGATGGCGGTGGCGCGGTGGCCGCGGACCTTAACGGCAACGTCCACGTCGTCTGGCACGCGGCCGGCGAGGAGGACGGAGAAACGCACCGGCGCATCTACGTCGTGTCGTCCACGAATGACGGTGCCCGATTCGGCGAGGAGACGGCGTTTTCGACGGACGGCGGCAACTGCGGATGCTGCCAGCTGGATGCGCTGATCGACGCTCGCGGGCGGCTGCAGGTCTTGTATCGCTCCGCCATGGGCGGCGTGCATCGCGACGCAACGTGGCTCACCATCGCGAACGGAAAAGCGACAGCTCCCGTCACGCTGCAGCCCTGGGAACTCCCTGCGTGTCCGATGACAACCTTCGCCATGGCCGAAGCGCGCGACGGCATCGTCGCCGCATGGGAAATGCAACAGCAGGTCTACACCGCAACGTTGAATGCGGACGGCCGCGTCGCGTCCACTCCTTCACCGATGACGGGAACGAGCGTGCGCAAGCATCCATCGATCGCGATCAATGCGGCCGGCGATCGCTTGTTCGCCTGGACTGAAGGTACCGCGTGGGCGCGCGGCGGCACCGTCGCGTGGGAGTTGCGCAATCGAAGCGGTGAACGTCTGACAGGTGGGGCTGGGTCCGGTACCGTACCCGTCTGGGGTCTCGTCGCCGCGGTCGCGCGCCCGGACGGCTCGTTCGTCATCCTGCACTGACGGCTAGAGCGCTTTCGCGAGTTCCCCTCGGCGCAGCCGCCTGTACATGTTCAGCGCATCGTTGATAATCACGATCGCTTCGGTTGGTCCGAGCAGATCCTCGACCACGACCTGCTTGTGCTCGAGGACCTTGTAATCCTCGAAGAACCGCCGGACCATGCGCAGCACGTGCGCCGGCAGCTGCGCCTTGTCACGATATTCGGAGTAGGCGGGATCGCGGACGCTGATGGCGACGATCTTGTCGTCCACTCCCTTTTCGTCGCGCATCCGCATCACCCCGATCGCACGCGCGTCGACGATGGTCAGCGGATACACCGGCTCCTGCCCGAGCACGAGCACGTCCAGCGGATCGCCATCGTCGCAATACGTCCGCGGGATGAAGCCGTAGTCGGCGGGGTAGTACACAGCGCTGTAGAGAACGCGATCCAGTCTGAGCAGACCGGTTTCCTTGTCCAGCTCGTACTTGTTCGTGCTCCCTTTCGGAATCTCGATGATCGCGGGAAAGGCAGTGGCAATCTGCGTTTCGTCGACGTAGGTGTCGTGCCACGGATGCATCCCGCGATCGTATCAGCAACCGCCGCGCTATCTCCGCGCGACCGCCGGCAGTCCGCTCAGGGAGTTTGGCGCGTCCAGGTTCGCTCCATCGTCAACGCCGACACCAAGCCGATCGACGAGCTCACCACCGAGCCAACCGCCGACGGCTCCCAGGACCAGCCCGACAAGTTCGAGCACGAACACGGTAGACGAAGGGGCGATGCTTGTTGCATTTCGCCTCGTAAGCCAGGCGATCGCAAATGCAGCGACGACGACGACATTCGTGCCTCCGTGCAGGAGTCCGATGCGCTTGGCGCGCGTGCCGCCGGGAATCGCCAGCCAGTCGATCAGCCCGAACACCGCGGCTAGCAACCCGGTGAGGATTCCTCCGGCGATGTTCCAGTAGCCGACTGCGGCGAGCGCCTCGTCGCCTCGCCACAAGTACAGGCCATCGAACACGACGACGGATATGAAGAGACCCAGCGGGAGCACGATGAGCATCGGGTGAATCGGGTGACCGAGCAGCTTTGCCTTACTTTCCATATGCCTCCTTAGAAGGTCACGTCGTGATTTACTTCAGCCTCGTATTCTCCAGGACCGCCAGCTGAGCACGATGCTCTTCCGTTTGGGCGTCTCCCGCAGATTTACGGATCGGACTCAGCAAATCCGACGCCATTTTCGAAATTTGGGCGGCTTTCGAGAATCGTCAAGGACAGGGTTGGCGAACATTTCGCAAGGTCTTCTGCGATGGCAACGGCGAAACTTTCCGGTCTGGTGCTCGTGCGTCCGGACACTCTCTGCGCGTGGAGCGGACCGTCACTCCTCGTGATGACCGTTCGCGGCGAGTGCGGCGGCGAGCAGCCGCTCTCCGGCTTCTACTTCCGTGAAGCCCGATTCCTCTCCGAGTGCCGCCTGCAATTCGACGGCAACACGCCATGGCTGTGCGAGGCCGCCGCCCTCGAACGTGACGAGCTCCATTTCGCGTACGTCTATCCCGAAGTCGCCGGCGGCGAAGGGGGCGGCAGTGGACAGGCAGGCGACCGGGAGCGCCGGCACCCGTCCGGTCTCGCGCAGCGCGCCCTCGAAACGGTGCTCCGCTGCCGCGTGACGACGCGCGACATCACGATCGCGGGCACGGTCACGAACCGCGCGAGCGAGCCGGTCGACTGCGAGCTGGCCTGGCAGGTGGACGTCGATTTCGCGGACATCCAGGAGGCACAGGCGCGACGCCGCGAACAGCAGGCTGCCATTGCAATTGCGTCCGGTGAATCCGCCGTCACCTTCTCGTACGAACAGCCGGACCTGCCGTATCTCACTCGTCTCACGTTCAGTCCTGGCTTCCACTGGGATGGCGGACGCCGCAGCGCTGTGCAGCGCGTTGCGCTGCAGCCGGGACACACGCTGCCGATCGAACTCCGCGTCGAGGCCGTCACCGCTGGAGCCGAAGGCGCCGCCGACGACGAGCAGCGCCGCGCGCACCTTCGCGACTGGCGCGCGCGCTTCACGAGAATCGACAGCAGCAATGCGACGTTTTCGCACGCAGTCGCGTCGAACGTCGCCGACTTCGCCGCTTTTCCGCTCCTCGAGGGGCCTCGTGACGAATGGCTCGTGCCCCAGGCCGGCGTGCCGCTGTATCCCGCATTCTTCGGACGCGATGCCCTGACCGCCGGATGGCAGGCCGCAACGCTCGATCGCGGCGAGATGCTCGATGCTGCACTGCTGCGGCTCGGGCGGATGCAGAGCACTCGCACGAACGACTGGAACGACGAGCAGCCCGGCCGCATTCCCTACCAGGTACGGCGCGGACCCCTCGCGCTGCTGAACATCAATCCGTATTCCGCCTACTACGCCGATTTCGCGAGCCCGCTCATGTACGTGATCGCGCTCGCAAATCTCTTCGCGTGGACGGGCGATCACCGCCGGCTGGACGCGCACTGGGATACCGCCCGGAGAATTCTCGACTGGGCACGCGAGTACGGCGATGCCGACCGCGACGGCTACCTGGAATACCAGACGCGGTCGAGCAAGGGCACGAAGAACCAGGGCTGGAAGGACAGCGGGGACGCCATCGTCTATGACGACGGTTCCACGGTGCCGTCGCCGATCGCGACATGCGAGCTGCAGGGATACTGGTACGCGGCGCAGCAGCTGATGGGGGTGCTGAACGCGGCGCGAGGTGCGTACGGAGAGTCGCGCGCCCTGTTCGCGTCCGCATCCGCATTGAAGAAACGCTTCAACCGCGACTGGTGGAGCGATCGCGAGCAGTGCATCGCTCTCGCAATGGATCCCGACAAGCGGCTCATCGAAGCGGTGACCTCGAACGCGGGCCACTGCATCGCGACCGGCATCGTCGCGGACGATCGGCTGCCAGCGGTCGTCGGACGTCTCTTCGCTCCGGACATGTTCAGTGGGTGGGGCATCCGCACACTATCCGATCGTCACGTTCGATACGACCCCGTCAGCTACCACCGCGGCAGCGTCTGGGCGGTCGAACAAGCGTCGATTCTCTTCGGCCTGCGCCGCTTCGGGTTCGACGCCCGCGCGCTCGATCTTGCGGAAGCGCAGTTCGAGCTCGCGTGTCTGTATCCCGCGTTCCGCATTCCCGAATGCGTCGGCGGCTACGCGCGCGGCACGCGCCCGACGCCGGGCGCATATCCGCAGGCGAATACGCCGCAACTGTGGAACGCGACCGCATTTCCCCTCCTCATACAGACGGTCGCCGGAATCGTCCCCTGGGCGGAAGCGGGCGTTGTCCTGATCGATCCCGTACTTCCCCACTGGCTGCCCGATCTCACGCTGTACGACCTCCGCGTCGGAGAGGCCAGCGTGTCGGTGCGGTTCTTCCGGCGCGCCGACGGCACGAGTGATTACGAGATTCTTCATCGCCGAGGATCGATTCGGATCGTGCGGCAGCCGCCGATCGAGTCACTCTCGGCAACCATCGCCGACCGCATATGGGGCCCGATGGAAGCGCTGTTCAAGTGAAACGTCTCGCGGAGGACATATGACACTGAAACTCAAGCCGATCGCCGAACAGGTCATGGTGATCACCGGCGCATCGAGCGGCATCGGGCTCGTGACGGCAAAAATGGCGGCGCGCGCTGGCAGTCGAGTGGTGCTGGCCGCGAGGAATGGCGCCGCGATCGAACGCGCCGTCGGCGATATCCGCGCATCCGGCGGACGTGCGGTCGGATGCGTCGCGGATGTCTCCGATCCGAGACAGGTCGAAGCGATCGCGGAGACGGCGCTCCGCGAGTTCGGCGGCGTCGATACGTGGGTGAACAACGCCGCGGTGTCGATGTACGGCCGCGTCGAAGAGCTCTCGATCGATGACATGCGGCGGCAGATGGACGTGAACTACTGGGGACAGGTCTACGGATCCCGCGTCGCCGTGCGCGAGCTGCGGCGCGAGGGAGGCGCCCTGATCAACGTCGGCAGCGCGCTCTCGGATCGTGCCATCCCTCTGCAGGCCGGGTACTGCGCCGCCAAGCACGCGTTGAAGGGATTCACCGATGCATTGCGCATGGAGCTCGAAGAGGCCGGCATCCCGATAGCGGTCACGCTGGTGAAGCCCGCGAGCATCGACACGCCGTTCTTTGACAAGGCGCGCACGTATATGGGCGTGGAGCCGCAGCCTGTGCCGCCGGTCTACGCGCCCGAAGTGGTCGCGGAGGTCATCCTTCGTGCCGCGCAGCAGCCCGTGAGGGAAATCATTGCGGGAGGCGCCGGCGCGAAGCTCAGCGCCGCGCGTTTCGCGCCGAGGCTTGCGGATCGCTATATGGAACGGTGGACGTTCGACGCACAACGCACGCGCAAACCCGCGGCGGGTCGTCCCGACAATCTGTATGCGCCCGTGCCCGACGACGGAGGCGAGCGAGGGCGCAATTGGGAAGGGCACACGCGGAAGAGCAGCATCTACACCGCGCTCGCGCTGCGCCCGCAAGTTGCGGTCGGCCTCCTTGCCGGCCTGCTGGTCGGCGTTGGGAGCGTCGGGATCTACTTGAAGCGAATCCTGAACCCGGCGGTCTGACGGCGCTGGCCGGGCGCCTGTTTGTACTCGTACGTCACGGTCGCCTGGCCGAAGATCGTCGCGAACGTCACGCCCATCTTCGTGCTGTAGGTCGAAGCCGGAATGTTGATGCCCTCGACGATGAAGTCGCTCTTCGGCAGCCCGCTGAACCGCACCGCCGCTTCCGTATCCGATTCGGCAAGCTCGCGACGGTAATGGGCGTCAAAGAACGGGCGGAAGGCGCCGCTGCGGCGGAAGCCGTGAATCTTCACGTCGGACTGCGTCAGGTTGATGAGTTCATCCTGGCCGACGAGTGACAGTGAGATCGCGCCGGTCTCCGTGAAGCTGCCGCGGCTGATGCGCGCATGGCGGACGCCGACGAGCGCTTCCACGGTATAGCTGCCGAACTTGCGACTATCGTGTACTTCGCTCCATTGGTCGCTCGTGCTGCCCTGCTGCTCCGCTTCTGCCTTGCGGTCTACTCCCTCGCTGAGCGGCTGCGCGCCGAGTTCGACGGGCAGGATCGCAAGGAACTGGATCTGCCGCTGTGTCTGGTACGACGACTTCGCCGCGCTGCCGCCGCCGCGGAAGCCGATACGCGACGGCTTGTAGCCGACGTACCCGAACGCGCGCGGGGCGGTGTAGTCGCCGGATCCCATGCTCCCGATGCCCATGTTGCCGCCGGTGAACGAACCGCCGGCCCCTACCGTCCAGCGCTCGGACAACCGCCTGTCAGCGCCGCCGGCGCCGGCGCACACGTTCGCGTGACCGCCGCGCGCGCGATCCGACGCCTTGAAGCTCGCGCGCTGGCACGCAGTCTCTCCCCACCACCTGAAGTCTTCCCCTTCGTCCAGCTCGCGCGCGGAGAGCTGGTCGCGAATCAGGTCCGTCACGCTTTCTGAATCGAGGATCGCTGTCTGCAGCACGCTGGCGTGCAGCTGCCCGCCAATCTGCTCGAGCGCATCCTTGAGCCGGCCATCGTCGAGTGCCGTCAGCTCACGAATCACGAACGCCGCGTCGCCGGTCGCGCCGAACTTCGTCCGGTCGATCGCGTCCGCGATGTCGATGATCCCGGGGCCGCCCACTGTGCGGAGCGGCACGTTGAGATTGAGCAGCGTCACGAAGAGCGAATTGCGATCCTGCTTCAGCACCGGGATCACGCCGATGTCGGAAGAGGTCACCTGCGAGTTGGTGAGCGAGAGGCCGTTCAGCGTCGCGAGCGCCAGGAACGACTGCGACCGCTGGTTGCCGATCGACGGGGCGCTGACATTGAACTTCGCGCCGTCGAGGGCGGCGGTGCCGCCAACGACAATCGTTGGGTTCGTGCCGGGTCCGACGGCGAAATCGAGCAGCGACCCGCTGGTCGCCGTGAAATTGTTGCCGATCGTCAGGTAGGAGGGACTTTCGAGATTGTCACCGGCGGTCGCATTGTAGCCGCTCGCAGTGATGCCGGAAGCGGCGAACGCCGTTCCCGCGGGAACAGCGAAGAGCGATCCGGCGAGGTTGACCGATCCCGCGATGAATCCGCTCGCCCGCAGCGCGGCGCCCGCTGCGACGTTGATCGAGCCGCCGTACGAACCGTTCAGCGCCAGCGTGCCCTGTCCGACGGTGAAGAGTCCGGTCAGCGGCTGCGCGCCATTGAGCGCGAGCGTGCCGCCGCCGGTCTTCAGCAACGATCCGACGCCCATCAGCGTTCCCGCGAAGATGCCGTCCGTCGCGCCGCCGAACGTGAGCTGCGAATTATTGATGATCAGGCCGCGCAGACTGCTCGCGCTGCCGATGATGCTGCCGCCGTTGATGAGCGTGCCGCCCGCGTACGTGTTCGTGCCCGTCAGCGTCAGGACGCCCGAGCCCGTTTTCGCGAGCGCGCCGGAGCCGCTCATCGAACCGGCGTAAGTGCCGTCGTTGTTCTGATCGAACTGCACGAGCGCGTTGTTCAGGACGTTTCCCTGGATGCTCGTCGTGTTGCCGATCAGCGCGCCGCCAAACACGCTCGTGCCGCCCAAGTACGTGTTCGCGCCGCTCAACACGAGCGTGGAGTTTCCGGTCTTTACGAGGGAGCCGCCGCCACTGATCGCGCCGGAGAAAAGACCTCCACCGGTCGACAGCGTGCCACCTCTGAGCAGGATGCTGCCGCTGCCGGCCAGCGACGCCACCGACTGGCCGAAGCCATTGAGATCCGCCGCAGTCCCCGCACCGACGAAGAGAGCGTTCCCGACGCCAAACGCGTTCGATGACCCTGCGCGCAGCGTGCCGCCGCTGATGACCGTTGGCCCGGTGTAGGACGAAGCGCCCGCGAGTTCGAGAAGGCCGTCGCCCGTTTTGGTCAGTCCGCCCGATCCGCTCACGCCGCCGAACAGCGTGACCGGAGCACTCGTGACGTTGAACACGCCGCCACCGGCGCCGATCGAGAAGCTGCGAAGCGACGTTAGGAGACTCGCGTTGGTGAACGTCAGCGTGCCGCTCGACAGGCCGTCTCCGAGGGAGACGCCACCAGCGGTCGCGCCGAGGGCTGCATCAGCGGCGATCGAAATGGCACCGCCACTGATCGATGTGCCGCCGCCGTAAGTGTTCGCGCCGGCCAGCGTGAGCGTGCCCGCGCCGGTCTTCGTCAGCGAGCCGGTCCCCGTCATCGTGCCGGCGTAAATCCCGTTGACGTTCTGATTGAATACGATTTGCGCATTGTTGAGGATCGCGCCCTGCAGGCTGCCGGTCGTTCCGACCAGCGCCCCGCCTGACACTGTGGTACCTCCCGTGTACGTGTTCGTACCGTCGAGGATGACGGTCCCTGTCCCGCTCTTTGTGAACGACCCCGATCCGCTGATCGAGCCGCTGAAGAGGCCCGAGAAGTTCTGGTTGAAAACGAGCGTGCCGTCGTTCGTGATCGAACCCTGAAGGTTCTGGGTCGAACCGATGATGCCGCCCGCGGAGATCGTCACGCCGCCCGTGAACGCGCCCGGACCGGTGAGCGTCAGCGTGCCGGCGCCCAGTTTCGTCAGGCTCCCGGATCCAGACATCGAGCCGGAGAAGATGCCGTCCGTCAGCTGATTGAAGACGAGGCGCGCTTCGTTGACGATCGCCCCCTGCAGGCTCGTGGTGTCTCCTTCTAGCGTGCCGCCGAGCACCAGCGTGCCCCCGCTGTACGTATTCGCGCCGGTGAGCGTGACGGTACCCGTTCCCTGCTTCACGAGCGATCCGGTTCCACTCATGGCCCCCGTGTAGGCGCCGTTGGTGCCCTGGTCGAAGATGACCTGTCCGCTGTTCGCTATCGTTCCCTGCAGGCTGGACGTGGTCCCCATCAGTCCACCGTCCGATACCGTCGTCCCGCCCGTATACGTGTTCGTGCCGTTCAGCACGACGACTCCGCTGCCGGCTTTCGTGAGTGAACCTGTGCCGGAGATCGATCCGTTGAAGATGCCGTCGAACATCTGATCGAAACGGAGCGCCGCGTCGTTCTGAATCGTGCCCTGCAGGTTGAGCGTGTCGCCCGCCAGCGTGCCGCCGCTGATTGTCGTTCCGCCGGTGTAGGCGGTCTGGCCCGTGAGCGTCAGCGTTCCGGTGCCGGTCTTCGTGACGCTGCCGGTCCCGACGATGATTCCTGCGTAGGTGCCGTCGACGCCCTGATTGAACAGAAGACTCGCGTCGTTGAGGATGTCCCCCTGGATGCTGGTGCTGTCGCCCGCCAGCGTGCCACCGCCGATCATCGTGCCGCCGCTGTAGGTGTTCGCGCCGGTGAGCGTCACGGTACCCGTGCCGGACTTCACGAGCCTGCCCGAGCCGGACATTGTGCCTGAGTACGTGCCATTGCCCGCCTGGCTGAACTGGACGATCGCATCGTTCGCAATGCTGCCCTGGAGACTCGACGTCGTGCCGGAGAGCGCGCCGTCGTTCACCGTTGTGCCGCCCGAATACGTGTTCACACCGGTGAGCGTCACGACGCCCGTTCCTGACTTCGTCAGTGATCCAGTGCCCGTCATTGCGCCCGCATACGTGCCGTTCCCGGTCTGATCGAACACCACGGCGGCGTCGTTGCGGATCGCTCCCTGAAGGCTGTCGGTCGTACCGGCAAGCGTGCCCGCATTCACCGCCGTGCCGCCTGAATATGTGTTCACGCCGCTGAGAGACAACACGCCGGTTCCCGTCTTGATCAGCGAACCAGCGCCGCTGATCGCGCCGGAATACAAGGTGCTCGTGTTGTCGGAACCGGCGGTGAGCGTCGCCGTGCCGAGCGTCACGCTGCCGCCGCCCGCGAGCGATCCGACGGCCTGATTGAAGCCGTTCAAATCAACCGTCGCGGTCGCACCTACCTGTAATGCGCCGGTCCCGAACGCATCCGAGATGCCCGCACGCAACACGCCGTCCGAGGCGATCGTGTTGCCGGTGCGCGTGCTCACTCCGAACAGCGTCAACGTTCCGGTGCCCGTCTTCGCGAACGTACCGCTTCCGCTCGTCGTCCCGGTGACGTCGATGGCCGCGGTGCCCGCCGTATCGATCGTTCCGCCGCCGGCGCCGATCGTGAACGTGCGATTCGTCGAGAGCGACTTACCGGTCGTGTAGCTGAGCGTGCCGGCGGTCGTTGCATTTCCGAGCGCGACGTCGGTGCCTGCGACGCCAAGCGCACTGTCGGATCCGATCACAACCGTGCTATTGCCGTTCACCGCCGTGCCACCCGAGTAATTGTTGAAAGCGTTTCCGAACCGGGCGGTGCCACCTCCGCTCACGGTGACGATGGACGACGGTCCGCCCAAGTCTTCGCCGATGAATCCGTTGAAGGCCACGGTCTGTCCGGCAGCGACGCTGAGACCAACTGCGCCGCTCACGTTCACGTTCTGCGTCAACGTGCTGCTGCCGGTCACGGCGAGCGTCGCGGTGTCGCTCAGCGACACGTCGCCCGAACCCAGGCTCGCCGACGATGCCACGCTGAGCGTGCCGGCGTCGACGATCGTGCCGCCCGAATACCGGTTCACGCCGGTGAGCACGAGCGTGCCGTCACCTGTCTTGTTCAGGAAGTAGGTACCGGTGTCGGGAATACCGCTCGATCCCAATCCGTCGGCGATCGTGTCGGAGATGGTTTGCGTTTCCCCGGCCGCGCTCGAGAACGTGATCGTGCCCGAACCGGCGAAGAACATGCCGCCGCCGTACGCGGCGCCGTCAGTGCCGTTGCCGGAGCCGCGCCCCGCGCTCACGGTATTGCCGTTCACGGTGACGGAACCACTGACGGTGATCTGTCCGCCCTGCTCGACGAAGATGCCGCCGCCCATACCTGCGCCGCCGCCGCCGCCCGGCGCCGCGCTGCCGCCTCCCGATCCGCCACCGAAGCTGCTGGGCACCGTCGCAGGATTGCGATCGTCACCGCCCGCTCCACCTGCGTAACCGCCCGATCCGGTCGCGCCACCGCCACCACCGCCGCCGCCGACGCCGCCTGCCGCGCCCGCCAGCCCGGCGACGCTACCGCCACCGCCACCGCCATATCCGCCGGCGCCCGCGGTGCCGCTCACTCCGCTGCCCGCGGCGTTGCCACCGCCTCCGGCACCCTGCCCGCTCGCCGCGCCGCCACCACCTTG
>DASPXV010000065.1:0-9791 GCA_035637115.1 Vicinamibacterales bacterium | reverse complement strand
GCCTCGCGATAGCGATATGGACTGGCGCGCGCTGTTCGCAGGTGTGGCGCTCGGTGCGGCCGCGGCGGTACGTGACGAGTCCATCCTGCTGATGCCGGGGCTTCTGCTTGCGTGCTGGGCGGCATCGCGCTCGTGGCGGATGGTCGCATTCGCTGTTGCCGGTTGCGCGTTGACACTTGGCGTTGCGGCGTTCGTGGAAGTGTGGTGGTTCAATCGTCCACTTGCCGCCCATCTGCGGCATGCCGTCCACCTGTTGCAGACGGCCCTGCGCCTGACGAGCAAACCAAATCTCGAGCTGCCAGAATTGCATCCGCTCACACTGAAGGAGCGATACGCGTTCGTCGGACAGTACTGGCTGTTCGGTACCGATCGCGATCGGCTGATCGTCACGCTGACGGCGCTGCTGGCTGCCGGCGCGGCGGCGCGCCTTTTCCTGAAAAGCGCCTGGCCGCTTCTGCCTGCGTTTGCCGTCCTGATCGTCTGCTCGGCGACCGACACCTTCTACCTGGTAAGGGAGCCGAAATGGGTTGCAGGGTTATTCCGGCTGTCGCCATTTCTCGTGTTCGCGATCGTGCCTCCCGCCGGCGGTCGCGATCGATGGCTCTGGCGAGTGGCCCTCTTCAGTCTCGTGACGTACGTCCTGCTTGCGTTCGCGGGCGTGGACACCAGCGGCGGCAAATCACTGGGACCTCGACTGCTCCTCCCGTTGTTGCCGCTGCTCGTTGCCTCTGCGTGGCGAAATATCGCCGATCACATTTCCTCGCCGCGCTCGGCCGAACGTCTTGTTGGAGCGGCAGGGCTCGGGCTGACAGCCATCGCGTTCGTGATCCACGCAGCCAGCACGATTCCCGCATACGTGGCGCGATCGATAGACGACGCATCGGCGATGCGGACGATCAAGGACTCCGCGGAGCGCGTGATCGTCGCGGACGACATGTACACCGCGCAACAGCTCCTGCCGATGTACTACGCACGCGTCATCCTGCTCGCCGACTCACCACAGGCCGGCGTGGATCTCGGCGAAGCGCTGAACCGCGAGCACGTTGGTGGCGCCGTGCTGGTCTCGCGGCGTCCGGACGCCGTGGTAGGTCTCGCGCCGTACCGGATGGCGGAGGAAGTGCAGCGCGGCCGCTTCCGCATCCAGTACTGGCGGCGATGATGGACGTCAGCGCGAGTTCGGTGTGATGTACGGACCCAGGCGCGGCAGGATCGTTGTGTCGTTTTTCGCGGTGCCGGGCCGACGTCGGGAGCGCGCAGTGCAAGCGGCGTGCTATCGTGACGGGCATGCGCTCAAAGCGGTCGCGCTTTGCGACGTCTGAGAAACTCTTCGCTGCGGCTTCGCGAATCCTTCCTGGCGGCGTCGACAGCCCCGTGCGCGCTTTCAAGGCCGTCGGCGCCACACCGCTCTTCATCGATTGCGCGCGCGGCGCGCGCATCCGCGATGTCGATGGGCACACCTACATCGATTATGTGATGTCGTGGGGGCCGCTCATCCACGGCCACGCACCGAAGGGTTTGCTCAAGGCGCTCGCCGCGGCGGCGGCGCGCGGGACGAGCTTCGGCGCGCCGACGGAACTCGAAACCAGACTCGCGCAGCGCGTCGCGATGCTGATGCCGTCGATGGAACGCGTGCGGTTCGTCAGCTCGGGAACAGAAGCCGCGATGAGCGCGGTGCGTGTCGCGCGCGCGGCGACCAGGCGCGACCGGATCGTGAAGTTCGAGGGCTGCTACCACGGCCACGCAGATCCGTTCCTGGTTCAGGCGGGTTCGGGCGCGTTGACGCTCGGCGTCCCGACAAGTCCCGGCGTGCCCGCGGCGGCCGCGGCGGACACGCTGCTCGCGCGTTACAACGATCTCGCCTCCGTCGAGGCGGTTGTGGATCGGTATGCGGATCAGATTGCCGCGATCATCGTGGAGCCGATTGCCGGAAACATCGGCGTCGTCCCCCCGCGTGATGGCTTTCTCGCGGGACTGCGCGCGATCTGCGATCGGCGCGGCATCCTGCTCGTCTTCGACGAAGTGATTTCTGGATTCCGCGCATCGGCGGGCGGAGCGCAGCGATTGTTCGGCATCAAGCCGGACCTGACGTGCCTCGGCAAGATTATCGGCGGCGGCCTGCCGGTCGGTGCGTACGGCGGCCGCGCCGCGCTCATGGATCTCGTCGCTCCCGCGGGACCCGTTTACCAGGCAGGGACGCTGTCAGGCAACCCGCTCGCAATGACGGCCGGTCTCTGGTCGCTCGGCGAGCTGTCGCCAAAGCTGTACCGCCATCTTGCGCGGCTCGGATCGCACCTCGCATCCGGGCTCGCGGATGCCGCGCGGGACGCCGGCGTCGCCATGCAGGTCAATGCATTCGGCTCGCTGGTGACGCCGTTCTTCACGTCCGCGCCGGTGCGCGACTTCCAGTCGGCGATGGAGGCGGATACGGCGATGTATGGGAAGTTCTTCCGGGGGATGCTGGCGCGCGGCATCTATCCGCCCCCGTCGCAGTTCGAAGCGTGGTTCCTTTCCGGCGCCCACACGGAACGCGACGTGGAGCAGACAGTCAGGGCGGCCCGCGCCGCCCTGAAACACGTCACTACCTGACGACGAGCGGTTGCTCGAAGCGGACGCGAAGCACCGTGCCCGCCGGCACGACAGCATCCTTACCCTCGGTCGCGGCGATGGTCCCGCCGCCGCCGATCAGGATGCCGAGCAGCGCGCCTTTCGCGCCGCCAAGGATTCCGCCGAGAATCGCGCCGACGCCCGCGCCCGCGCCAATCTTGCCCGCCTCGCCCTTGATGCCTTCGCTCTCGAGCGCCTGCGTCACAGTTCCGCGCATCGGATACGCGCGGCCGCGTATGGTCACCTGGTCGAAGGCCACTGTCAGGCTGCCCTTGCGGTCGGTACGGGTCGCCTTGTTCACGGAGCTGACGACGCCGCGCATCGTCGAACCCGCGGGAATCAGCACGTCATTGCCCTGATACAGATCGACAACCGTCGTCGCCGTGAAGCGATCTTCGACTTGTGCCGTCGCGGAACTCAGCTCCCGCTCCATGCGGACGTCGATCTCCTGGCCCGAGGGGATTTCGTTGCGACGTGTCGGTGCGTTTCGCGTGGACTGCGGATCGTAGGCACCAGTCCCACTGCCGCTTCCGCTCCCGGTGCCGTACGCTCCAGTTCCGGTTCCGGACCCACTGCCAGAGCCACCGGTGCTCCAGTTACCACTGCCCTGGCGTGCCGACTCGCCGCGGGCCTGCGCGCGGATGTTGTCGACGCCGCTGCGCACCTCGTTGTAGTCATTGCGGTTGACGGAACCTTCTTTCCGCAGCTTCACGCGGAGGTACACGACCTCGTCGCGGAGATCGTCGAGCTGCGCCTGAAGGCGATCGGCGAGCCCCTGGTCCCGGCTGCGGAGGCGAGATACCTCATTGCTGGCGTCATACACCTGGTCCTGGAGCCGCTGGATGTCGCTGGTCGTTATGCTCTGCGCGACCACGGGAGTGGCCAGCGCGAGCGCCGACAGGAACACCATGGGTCGCACGAATTTCATCAGTCTCATCTGTCTCTTGCTCCTTCAAAACCGGGCTGTACTGCAAGAGTAGCGCCGCGCCGCGCGCCGCGCCACAACGACAGTTGTGCCGCACCCGGGTGATATGATCGTCTCAATATCACCACAATGAGCACGGTAAAGCTGCACAGGACCATCGGCGTTCACGTCGGAAACGTCCAGGTTGGCGGCGGCGCGCCTGTCGTCGTCCAGTCGATGACCATGACCGACACGGCGGACGCAGCGTCCACTGCCCGGCAGTGCATTGAGCTCGTCGAGGCCGGCTCCGAGATGGTGCGCGTCACCGTGAACGTGCCCGAAGCGGCGGCGGCGGTTCCCGAAATCAAGAAGCGCATACTGGACGCCGGCGTCACGGCACCGCTGATCGGCGATTTCCATTACAACGGGCACCTGCTCCTGACGCGGTATCCGGAGTGCGCGGCGGCGCTCGATAAATACCGTATCAATCCGGGAAACGTGGGGACCGGCAGGCGGCGCGACGAGCAGTTCGCCACGATCTGCGGCGTGGCGCGCGATCGCAACAAACCGGTCCGGATCGGTGTGAACGGCGGGTCGCTGAACCAGGAGCTCGTCGTCGCGAAGATGCAGGAGAATACGGACCGCGCGCTGGGACACACGTCGGAAGAGATCATCAACGAGTGCATGGTGCTGTCCGCCGTGCAGTCCACGGAGCTCGCGCTCGAATCCGGCCTGCGCCGCGATCAAATCATCATCTCGTGCAAGACGTCGCGGCCGCGGGATCTGATCGCGGTGTATCGCGAGCTCGCGCGCCGTACTGACCAGCCGTTGCACCTCGGGCTGACCGAAGCGGGGATGGGCGCGAAGGGGCTCGTGTGGTCCGCGTCGGCAATGGGGATCCTGCTCAACGAGGGAATCGGCGACACGATTCGCGTCTCGCTCACGCCCCGTCCCGGCGGTGATCGCCGCGACGAAGTCTACGCCGCGTGCGAGCTGCTGCAGGCGCTCGGCCTTCGATCGTTTTCACCGAGCGTCACGGCATGCCCTGGTTGCGGACGCACGACGAGCAGCACGTTCCAGGAGCTTGCCGAGCGGACGCAGGCGTACATCCGTGAACGCATGCCGGAATGGAAAACGCAGTACGAAGGCGTCGAGTCGATGACGCTCGCTGTAATGGGGTGCGTCGTGAACGGCCCCGGCGAGTCGAAAGCCGCGAGCATCGGCATCAGCCTGCCGGGGACCGGTGAAGAACCAAGCTGCCCCGTTTACATCGACGGGCAGCATGCAACGACGCTGCGCGGCACCTACGAAGAGCTCGACCGTGCGTTTCGCGCGCTGGTGGACAACTACGTGACGACGAAATATCCGCGCCGCGTCCTGGCAAAGGCCTGAGCGCTAGTCGATCTTGCTCACCACAGGCGAACCGGTTTCGTCGTAGAGCCGGCGCCGCTCCTCCCCTCCCGTCTCGTCGAATTCAGGAACGCCGTTCGCATCGGAGCCGCGGCCGTGCGCGCGATCAGATTGTTCGGTGAAATCGGGATCCAGACGCCCGCCGACTTCGTCAGCCGTCGCATCCGACCGCGCCTGCGCGGGGTTATCTTCCGGATTCCTCTGCATCGGATCGCCGCCCGGGCCGGGCCGCTCTGTCAGGTCAGCCATGGAAACCTCCGTTGGGTTTACGCAGCAAGGCGGGTGCCTTCGCGCCTCCATGCGGCGAGGAGTCCGATGCCGCAGATCATCAGGCCCGTAGAAAGGCCCCACCACAAACCGGCAACACCGAATCCCCATCGGAAACAGAGGAGGTACCCGAGCGGCAGCCCGATGAACCAATGGCCGCAAAGATTCCACAGCATCGCCGTGCGCGTATTGCCGAGACCACGGAGCGCGCCGGTCGTGACACCTTGCACGCCGTCGAAGAGTTGGAAGACCGCTGCAACAAACAGCAGCGTGATGCCGGTGTCGATCACGGCAGTGTCGGTCGTAAACGCGCGCATCAGCATTCCAGGTATCGCGAGGAATACAGCGGCCGCACTGGCCATGAAACCGACGCCGATCGCGATCGCCGTCCAGCCGGCGCGGATTGCGCCACGTGGATTACCCCCACCGAGCGCCTGTCCGACGCGAACGGCCGCCGCTGAGGCAAGGCCGAATGGGACCATGAACGTCAGCGCTGCCATGTTCAACGCAATCTGGTGCGCAGCCAGCGCATTCGCGGACACGCGCGCGGCCAACGCCGCCGCGGTCGCAAACACGCCAACCTCGAGGACCATCTGCCCCGCCGCGGGCAGCCCGAGCTGAACGAGCCGGCGCACGCGGCTGATGTCCAGTGCCTTCGAGGTCTCCCAGAGCCGCGGTCTGGTGTGGTGCTCCCGGCGGACGATCACGGCGAGCAGTGCGCCCGCCATCAGCACGCGCGCGGAAAGGGTCGCGTAGGCGGATCCCGGCACACCGAGCGCGGGCGCCCCGAGGTTGCCGAAGATCAGGATCCAGTTCGCGGCCGCATTGACGACGTTCGCCGCAACGAGCGTGACCGTCACAGCCCGCACGATATTCATCGCCTGCAGGTAGCGCCGGAATGCAACGTACAGCAGAAGCGGCGGAAGACTCCACGTGAGCACGGACAGGTAGGGCTGCGCGAGCGTCAGCACGCCGGGAGGAAGGCCCCACACGGGCAGCGTCGCATTGATCGCGTACACGACCGTCATGATCGGCACCGCTGCAAGCACGGCCAGCCAGACGCCGGCGACCAGCCAGTGATGGCACTCGTCGATGCGCGAGGCGCCGAAGGATCGCGCGACAAGGGAGTCGAGCCCCAGGAGCAATCCCATCGCGAACACCGCGATGGCGATGAACAGCGAACTTGCCAGCCCGACCGCGCCGATGGCGTCGGGACCCAGGCGCCCCACGATCAGAGTGTCGACGATCTGCATCGCCACCCATCCGAGCTCCGCGATGACGACGGGTGCGGCGAGCGCAAGCATCGGGCGAAGTTCTCGTTCGCGCACACGCTATTCTATGGTCGTGATCCTCATCGCCGTGCTTGCGACGCTGCTGGCGCCTGCCCTGAGCAGTGTCGAAGGGCAGCACCCGGAGACGATGTCGCTGTTGGGAGAGCCGCTCTACGCGCCGTCGTTGAGCAAAGGGGAGCGCGCCAAGGCGGAGTCCGCGCTCACCTCGGCGCGCGCGGCCTACGAGCGTCGTCCGAACGATCCCGCGGCGGTGATCGCGTTCGAGCAGGCGAATCTCGCGCTTGGCCGTGTCGGCGACGCGCTGGAAATCCTGACGCATGGCCTCGAAGTGAATCCCGACGAACCGCGCCTCCTGCTCGAGCGCGGCCGCAGCTACATCAGGATCCGGAAGTTCGAGGTCGCGGAGCGCGATCTGCGCAAGGCGTCAGCGACGCTGGCATCGGCAAAGTGCACGCTCGCGCTGGCGATTTACCTGTCCGGCGATTTTTCCCGAGCGCGCGAGGCGTACGCATCCTGCGCGGAGCCCGGCATCTTCGCTTATCTGGCAGAACGGCGCGCGGGCGCGGCCCCGGGAACCAGACCCACCGCCTCGGAACCTTTACCCTCTGCTCCGCCGGTGATCCGCCTGCCGGGCACCGTTACGTCGGCGCGAAAAGAGCCAGCGCAGCCGATCGCGGCGAATTATCTGGATGCAATCGAACGTCTGCTCGCTGGCGACACTGACCAGGCGCGCGAGCGACTCAAGAAGATCGTCGAGAAGAACCGGCGGAACGACTGGATGGAACCCGCCTACATCGCCGCGGAAGCCGATTACGCGCGTTTGAAGAAGCCGGGCAAGAGGAAGAAGTAGACGGTAATCGGTAGACGGTCATCGGTCATTCGGTCATCGGTCATCGGTCATCGGTAGGCAGTGCTTAGCGCCAGGGCACCAGTTTTTCGATCCATTGAATCCGCATCAGGTCGTTGTAGATCACGGTGACCATCAGCATCAGCAGGAGCACGAAGCCGGCGAGGAGCATCTTCTCCTTGACCTTCATGCTGAAGTCGCGGCGCGCGAGCCCTTCGAGCGCGAGGATGAAGATGTGTCCGCCGTCGAGGACTGGAATCGGCATGAGGTTGAGCAGCCCGAGGTTCAGGCTGATCATCGCCATGAGGCTGAAGAGCGAAATCCATCCGGCCTGCGCGGCGGCGCCGGACAGATCGGCGATGGCCACAGGACCCATCAGCTGCTTCACCGATGTCTCGTGGGTGAAGAGGCCGACGAGCGTCTGCACGATCATCCGCGACCATTCCCAGTTCTTCTGCGCGCTCAGCTTGACCGCTTCGATCGGGTCGGGGTTGATGGTGATCGTTTCCCACGCGCGGATCTGCGCGCCGATCATCACAGTACCCGCGACGTTGCGCGGGCTGACCGGGATCGTCTGGATCGTGTCGCCGCGCCTCACCTGCAGCTGCAGGGTCTTCCCCGCTCCGCCGCGGATCGTTTCGATCAGCCGCTCGTACGAGATGTTCTGTTCGTTGTCGGCGGCGAGGATGACGTCACCCTTGCGAAGACCTGCTTCGGCGGCGGGCTGGCCCGAGCTCACCTCGTCGACCTCGGGATGAATCATCGGTTGGATGCCGATGTCCCCCATCTCGTACTTTCCCTGTGAAGCAGGGACGAGAATCAGTTCGCCGGCGCGGCCGTCACGCACGTAACCGACGGTGACCTGCCGCTTGGCTTTCGCCACGATCGCCATCGAGAACTGATCCCAGTTCTCGACCGGTTTGCCGTCGATCGCGGTCAGGCGGTCGCCGGCCTTGAGCCCCGCGGCGGCCGCAACAGCGTTCGGCGCGAACGTGCCGATGACGACAGCCTCGCGCTCGAATTTCGGGACCTGCGCGCCCTGGTAGAAGACGACGGTCATCACGACGAGCGCGAGCAGGAGGTTCATGATCGGTCCCATGACGAGGACCTGGAACCGCTGCCATTTGCCCTTCGAGAGGAATTCGTCGGGAGCGCCCGTCCGCGAGTCTTCCGGATTTTCCCCCGCCATCTTGACGTAGCCGCCCAGCGGGATCGCGCTGATGCAGTACTCGGTGTCGCCACGTTTGACGTTGACCAGCTTCGGACCGAATCCGAGTGAAAACGTCAGGACCCGGACGCCGATGCGACGGGCCATCAGGAAATGTCCCAGCTCGTGGACAAAGATCAAGACGCCGAGAACGAAGAGGAATGCCAGAATGGTCAAGATTGCACCTGAGGGCTAAGAGGTCGATTGTACCCCAGTCGTCAGCCGGGTCGCGAATCCACGAGCCCAACCGTCCACCGCGCGCACGTCGGCGAGTCCGTGGATTCGTGCCGCGCCATTCTCCTCTTCATATACGTCCATCGACTGGCGGATCACGCCCGCAATTCCCGTAAAGGGCAATCGCTCTTCGAGAAACGCGGCGACCGCGACTTCGTTCGCGGCGTTCAGCACGATGGACAATCCCTCGGCGCCGCGCAACGCGCGGAACGCGAGCGCGAGGCATGGGAAGCGGACGGTGTCAGGCGCCTCGAAATCGAGCCGCCCGGCGCGCGCGAGGTCCAGCGGTGGCAGCGGAGCCGTCCAGCGCTCGGGATAGGAGAACGCATACTGAATCGGTAGACGCATATCGGTGATGCCAAGTTGCGCGATCACAGATCCGTCGACGAATTCCACCATTGAATGGACGATGGATTGGGGATGCACGATGACGTCGATGCGATCCGCCGGCACGTCGAACAGCCATCGCGCCTCGATCACCTCGAGACCCTTGTTCATGAGCGTCGCGGAATCGATCGTGATCTTCTGCCCCATGCGCCACGTCGGGTGACGCAGCGCATCTTCGGCCGAAACCGTTTCCAGTTCGCGCGCCCCGATACCGCGAAATGGACCGCCGGATGCCGTCAGGATCAACCGGCGGATCTCGCACTCGCGGCGGCCGTGCAGACATTGATGAATCGCGTTGTGCTCGCTGTCGACCGGCAGCACGGCGACGCCGCGCGCGCGGGCGGCGGGCATCACGACCGATCCCGCCATTACGAGGATTTCCTTGTTCGCGAGCGCGATCGTCTTGCCCGCTTCGATCGCGGCGAGCACGGCATCGAGAGCGGCCGTACCGGAGGACGCAAACAGCACGACGTCCGCGTCGGGATGCGTAGCGACGTCGATCAGGCCCTGGGGACCGGCTTCCGTCGCCAGCGCCGCGCGCGACGGACGATACCGCTCGACCTGCTCGGCGAGCCGCGTGGCATTACCCCCCGCGGCAAGGCCGACGACGCGCAGCCGCGTCGGGTGCGCGTCGACTAC
>DASPXV010000064.1:0-11944 GCA_035637115.1 Vicinamibacterales bacterium | reverse complement strand
GCAGCATCCCGACGGCCTTCCGCCGACCGCGGAGGGGGGCGGATGGGATGGGATGAAGACGTTCTTCGACACCTGCGCGGAGCTTGGCTACACGTGCTGGCTGCACGATCAGTATCGACTACTATCCCGACGCGCCGTCGTTCAACAAGGACCTCGCGGTCCGCGAGGAGGATGCCGCGACACCGTCCACGCAGTTTCCAGGCACCCGCTTCCATCCGCACGACTGGAAAGACGGCGCGATCCCGATGATGAACTACTGGGACGGCGGCCCGCAGGCGTACTTGAACAACCGCTACATGCTCGGGCACGTCGAGAAGAATTACCGTTTGATCGCCGAGCACGGGATCCATCCCCGCGGCAGCTATCAGGACGTCTTCGGCTACATTCCGCCCGATCCGGACTTCAATCCCGAGCATCCGTCGAGCCGTACCGACTCGATGAGGGATCGTGCGGTCGTCATGAACTGGATCCGGCAGCACCTCGGCATCGTCGGCACCGAGGATGGTGCGGACTGGACGATCCCGTACATCGACTATGTGACGAGCCGCCTGAATCGCAATCCGGGCAGCGGCAACGACGAGACGTCGCAGGGGGCCATCGAGGTGCCGCTGTACGAGCTCGTGTACCACGACGCCGTCGTCACGTCGTACTCCGCGGACGAGCCGCGCGGCTTTCTGCACGGCAACGTGCCTTCGATGAGCACTGAGCCGCGGAATGCCGACACCGTGCGGCGGCTGGCGGCGCTGCACAAGCGCGTCGGCCTGCTGGAAATGACGAAACACGAATTCCTGGACGCGGCGCGCACGAAAGAACGAACAACATTCGCGGACGGCACGACCGTGACAGTGGACTGGAGCTCGAAGGCAGTCACGATCACGCCCGACATTCAAACGGCGGACGCGAGCCTGCCTCGCCGAAGCGGCGAAGCCGCGGACGCGGGCCTGCCCCGCCGAAGCGGCGAAGCCGCGGAGGCGGGACGCGCGGCCTGGATGCGCGATGCGCGCTTCGGCGTGATGACGCATTACCTCGCGGACTGGCGGCAGCGCACCGACAACGTCCCGATGAGCGTCGAGAACTGGAACGCGCTCGTCGACGGTTTCGACGTTGAAGGGCTGGCCGGCCAGCTCGCGGCCGCCGGCGCGTCGTATCACATCCTCACGATCGGCCAGAACTCGGGGTACTTCGCGGCGCCGAATGCAACCTACGATCGTCTCGTGGGAAACCAGCCGAGCAGGTTGTCGAGGCGCGATCTGATCGCCGACATGGCCGCTGCGTTGGCAAAGCGCGGTATCAAACTGATCGTGTACCTGCCCGCGGGCGCGCCGAACGGCGACAAGACGGCGCGCGACACACTCGAGTGGCAGAACGGCGCGCATCCGAATCTCGAGTTTCAGCGCAAATGGGAGCAGGTGATCCGCGACTGGTCGGCGCGCTGGGGCACGAAGATCGCCGGCTGGTGGTTCGATGGCTGCTACTGGCCGAACACGATGTACCGCACGCGGGAGGCGCCAAACTTCGAATCGTTCGCCGCGGCCGCGCGCGCAGGCAATCCCGCCGCCGCGGTTGCCTTCAATCCCGGCGTGGTCAGGCGATTGATCTCGGTCACGCCGTTCGAAGACTACACGGCGGGCGAGCAGAGCGACCCTGCGCGCGTCGAAATACGCCGGGCCGAAAATGGCCTGATCGACGGCGCCCAGGCACACGTCCTCTCATATCTCGGCGCGACGTGGGGCATGGGCGAGCCGCGGTTCACGAGCACGCAGGTGGTGGAGTTTACGCAGACTGTCAAGAAAGCCGGCGCCGCGATCACCTGGGATGTCCCGGTGCAGAAGAACGGCCTCATCGCACCGGCGTTCATCGAACACCTCACCGCGATCGGCAAAGCTGCCGGGCGTTAAGCGAGCTACTTGATCACAACGCTCATCGCTCCGGCCTTCGACGCGACAGCGTTGAACGCGTCGACGTCCTTCTTGAGCACGCCGGTCGCGCGCTCCATGAGATCGTCGGTCTGAGGACGCAGATCCGTGTAACGCTCCTTCACGGACTTGTTCAACCGGCGTTCGAGCTGCACGATGTTCCCGTACAGCGCAACCCACTGGTTGTCGATGCGGCCCGGGAAGTTCAGCGCATCCTGACCGGCTTCACCCTGAAGCTGCGTGATATCGCCTTCGACGCCGACGAGCTGTTCGTTCAGTTTCTTCGCGGCGGCGACGATCTCGGCGTTCGCGCCCGACTTCTCCGCAATCTGCGCGGCCTGCTGCTTTGCGTCGCGCAACTTCGCGAGCGTGTCGTAGAGCGCCTTGATCTGTCCGCCAACTTCCATCGCCATCTTCAGCTGCTCGGCACCTTCCGCTTCGGTCATCTGCGGCAGCCGCGGATCGGTGCTCAGGCGTAACGTCTGCTCCTGCGACCAGGCCCCGGAGGAGAGCTTGACGGTGTAGACACCCGGCGCGGCTTTGGGACCGCCGCTGCGGCCACCGCCGCCGCCCCACATCACGATGCGCGGCGGAACGGTGAACGGAGACTCGTACCGCGGATTCCACGTCGCCTGGTTGAGGCCGCGCTGCGCACTGATACCCGGCGCGCCGCCGCCGAATACACCGAACCCGCCGCGGCCGCCGCCGCCCCGGCCGCCACCACCGCGCCCACCGCGCCCGCCACCCGCGGCACCTTCGGGTGGCGCGGGCGGAATCGCAGCCGGCGCCTGCATCGCAGTGCCCGTGCCGGGCTCCGCCTTCGCTGTGTAGACAACCTTGCCCGACGCATCCTTCACCTCGAGCGTGACTGGCGCGGCCGGTTGATCTTTGAACCAGTAGTAGAGCGTCGGCAGCGGACCGCCCTGGCGATACGCGTCGGCGGGCTTGAAGAACGTCGCCGCCGTCGATTCCAGTCCGGCCTTCAACTGCTGCACGACCGGCAGCGCGTCCACGATCCAGAACGAGCGTCCTTCGGTCGCGACGATCAGGTTTTTCCGGTAGACCTTCAGATCCATGATCGGCGTCACGGGCAGGTTCTGCTGGAATCGCTGCCAACGCCCGCCTTCGTCGAACGAGATGTACATCCCGTGCTCGGTACCCGCGTACAGCAATCCCGGCCGATCGGGATCTTCGCGGACGACGCGCGTGTAGTCGCCGTCGGGGATGCCGTTGTTGCCGTCGGCGATCCGCTTCCACGTCTTGCCGAAATCGTTTGTCAGATAGACGTACGGCTTGAAGTCGTTGAGCATGTAGCGATACGCCGTGACGACCGCGCGGCCGGCGTTCTTCGGCGACAGATCGATGACGTTGATCGTGCTCCACTCGGGTAGGCCGGTAGGCGTGATCTTGCGCCAGTTCTTCCCGCCATCCTGAGAGATGCTCAGCAGCCCGTCGTCGGAACCCGCCCACAACAGACCCGCGGTCACCGGCGATTCCTCGACCGCGAACACCGTGCCGTAGACCTCGACGCCAGTGCTGTCGCGCGTGACCCCCTTGCCACCCGAATAATCCTGTTTCGTCCTGTCGTTGCGCGTGAGGTCCGGGCTGATCACGTCCCAGGTCTGACCGCCGTCCGCGCTGCGGTGCACGTACTGCGAGGTCATGTAGACAATGTCCGGGTTGTGCGGGGACATACGGATCGGCGCGTTCCACTGAAAGCGGTACTTCATGTCCGCTGCGCGCTGGCCGGTCTCTTCGTCAGCGTAGACGCGGACGCTCTCGCTGACGCCGCTGTAGCGATCCGTGCGCTGTATCGTGCCGCCGTAATTCCCCGCGTAGATGATGTTCGCGTTGCGCGGATCGACCGCGATGTAGCCGCTCTCGCCGCCAGCCACGCTGAAGGCGTCGGCGTTTCCCTGACTCGGCACCGCGATGTTGCTGTTGTCCTGCTGCGACGCGTAGATCCAGTACGGCCAGCGCGTATCGGTTTCGAGGCGGTAGAGCTCCGCGGTCGGCTGGTTATTCTGCGTGGACCACGTGCGGCCGCCGTCGGTTGAAACGTTTGCGCCGCCGTCGTTGCCATTGATCAGGACCTGATTGTTCGTCGGGTTGATCCAGAAATCATGGTTGTCCCCGTGGGGTGTGCCCATCGGCGTCCACGTCGTGCCGGCATCCGTGGACTTGTAGGCGCCCGTGTTCACCGCGTACGCCGTGTCCACCTGCTGCGGGTCTGCGTAGATGTGCGTGTAGTAGAACGCGCGCTGCAGCAGGTTGCGCGAGGCGTTCACGCGCGACCACGTTTCGCCGCCATCCTGCGACGTGTAGACGCCGCCGAGATCACCGGCGGCTTCGATCAACGCGTAGACGCGCTTCGGATCGGCCTGTGAAATCGAGACGCTCGACTTGCCCACCATGACGCCCTGCGGCAGCCCTTTGGTCAGCTTCTGCCAGGTGTTCCCCCCGTCCGTCGACCGGAAGATCCCTCCTTCCATGCTGGTGCTGCCCGAATCGATGGTCCACGGCTTGCGCTCGACCGTCCACATCGAAGCGAGCAGCACGTTGGGGTTCTTGACATCCATCGTTACGTCGATCGCGCCGGTTCTGTCGCTGACCTTCAGCACCTGCTCCCAGGTCTTGCCGCCGTCCTTGGTGCGGTAGACGCCGCGTTCCGGGTTCGGCCCGAAGATGTTCCCGAGCACGGCGGCGAACGCGACGTTCGGATCCTGCGGATGGATGCGGATGCGTCCGATCAGGCCGGCCTTCGGCAGGCCGATGTGCGTCCACGTTTTTCCCGCGTCGGTTGACTTGTACATGCCGTCCCCGTTCGTGACGTTTCCGCGCGGATCCGCCGAACCGGTCCCCATGTAGATGATGTCGGGGTCCGACAGCGCGACCTCGATCGCGCCGATCGTCCCGACGCCGATCTGGCCGTCGGTCAGCGGCTCCCAGCGCGCGCCTGCGTCCGACGTCTTCCACACGCCGCCGCCGGCCGCGCCCATGTAGAAGAGTCGCGGGTTCGACGGAACGCCGGTGACCGCGGTGACGCGGCCGCCGCGGCTGAACACCGCAGACAAGGGGCGATAGAACACGGATTTGTAGAGCGATGGATCGACGGTGACGTTGGCCCTGCCCTGCGCCTGCAGGCTGGTGGTGGAGGTGAGGGGCAGCGCAGCCGCCGCCGCCAACACCGCGGCGCCGGCAACGAGCGCACCGGCCCGCGACGTGAGACGTATCATGCCTGGCTCCTTCGAGAGATTTATCCGCGCATCATCTCATGGAAAATAAAAACGGCCGGCTGGGAGCACCAGCCGGCCGTATTTTCGTGCGCCTGACGGACGCTTAACGCGATACGGTTTCCTTCACGGGGAAAGACTTCGGCACTTCGAATCCCTTGCGGTATTCCCGCGTCAGGAGCTCGTTCGCCTTCTTCTCGTTCCCCTTGATCGTCTCGGCCTTGCCGTCGAACTCGAGCGTGTGGCCGACCAGATACGCGATGTTCGCGAGGTGCGGCAGCGTGGAGGAGAGGTGCCCTTCCAGGATGTCGCACGTGAGGATCTTCGGATCGCCGGCGCGGATGGCGTCGATGAAGTTCTGGTAGTGCGGGAACTCGATCGTCGTCAGACCGGTGGGCTCGACTTCCTCCTTGGTGTCGGACCCCTTTCCTTTCTCGTTCTTCGCGCCGAGCGGGCCCATGTACGACTGCCACCGGCGGCCGCTCTCGTCGATCCAGAGCCATCCCTTGCTGCCGAAGAAGATGTTGCCGATGCGGACGCCGCCTTCGTCAGGCGTATGCTCGCCGCGCGTGCCGAACTCGAGGACGGTGCCATCCGCGTACTCGAACAGTGCCGTCTGCATGTCGGGCGTTTCCTGCGCGGTCGGCTGCTCACCGAAGTAGCCGCCCATCGAGCTCACCTTGACCGGATGCTCCTGCTTGCCGAGCCCCCAGCGCGCGATGTCGAACTGGTGCGGGCCCTGATTGCCAGTGTCGCCGTTGCCGTAATCCCACTGCCAGTGCCAGTTGTAGTGGAAGCGGTTGCGGTTGAATGGCTTCACCGGCGCCGGGCCGATCCACAAGTTGTAGTCGACTTTCGAGAGGTACTCAGTGGTGTACGGCCCGTCATTACCCTTGCCGTTGACCGTGAAGGAGAACGGCGGATCCGCCGGCGCCATCGGTCCATCGGGGTACTTGCCGATGTTGGGCCGCGGCTTGAAGCAAAGTCCGCGCGCCATGTAGACCTTGCCGATGCCCCCGTCCTGCATGAACTTGATCGCCTGGATCACGGCTGGACGGCTGCGGTTCATCGTGCCGACCTGCATGATCCGGTTGTACGCTCGGGCGGCGTTCACCATCTGGCGTCCTTCCCAGACGGTGTGCGATGCCGGCTTCTCGACGTAAACGTGTTTGCCGGCCTGCGCGGCCCAGATGCTCGCGAGCGCGTGCCAGTGGTTCGGCACCGCGATCACGACGGCATCGATATCCTTGTCGTCGAACACGCGGCGCAGGTCCTGCTGGAACCCGGGCTTGAAGGTCGGCACCTTGTCGAGCACGGCCTTGTCGTTCGCGCGTGACGGATAGAGGTTGCCGTCGATGTCGCAGAGCGTCTTGATCTCGACGTTCTTCAACTGCGCGAACCCGCGCTTCAGCGAGTTGCCCTGGCTGTGAATGCCGATGTGCGCGATGACGATCTTATCGTTCGCTCCCCGCACGCGGTTCCCAACCTGCGGCGCGGCGTTCGCAAACGGGCCGAAAATGCCGTCGGCCACGACCACTCCGGCGGCGGCGGCGCCGAGGCGTGACGTGAAATCCCGGCGTGTAATGCCGTCCTCATCCTTGCGGTCGTTCCCCACGAAAACCTCCAATGCAAACCGGGCCGAAAGTGCCCGAACGGGCGCATGTTAGCACGTCCGACACCGTCATTTCCCGTGAACGTTAGCGGTAAAGTTGCGTAGAATGGCGCGCCATGCGAGTCATTCTGCCGTGCGCCGTTCTCGTCAGCGTTCTGGTGCAGACGGGTCAGGCGCCTGCGCACACAACTCATCCGGATGCGCAGTGGTTTCCCGACGCGACGCTCGGATTGTTTCTGCATTGGGATCCTGCATCCGTGAAGGGGCAGAACATCGGCTGGTCGGTGATTCCGGGACGGAAAATTGCGGCGCGCAAGACGCCATTCACGCCGGACGAGGTCGCGCGCATCGTGCGCGAGAGCGACTACAACCTCGACGGAAAACCGTGGCCGATCACTCCGCGCGAGTACTGGTCGTGGGCGAAGGATTTCAGACCAACGCAGTACGACCCTGACAAGTGGCTGAAGGCAGCCAAGGCCGCAGGTTTCGAATATGCCGTGCTCACGACGAAACATCACAACGGCTTCGCGCTCTGGCCGAGCAGGTTCGGCGGATTCAACACGACGAACTACATGGACGGACGGGATCTCGTGAAGGACTTCGTCGAGGCGTGCCGGCGCAACGACATGAAGGTCGGCCTGTACTTTTCCGGCCCCGACTGGCATTTCGATCAGGATTGGAACAATTTCCTGTATCACGGCAACGAGCACCCCGAGCTTCCCGCGCTCGACGCCGACCTGAGGCCGAGGACTCTCACGCACACGGCTGCCGAAACTGCGGCGCATCAGAAGGCCTACGCGGAGATGGTGAAGGGACAGATCGAGGAACTGCTCACGCGGTACGGAAAGATCGACGTGCTGTGGTTCGACGGAAAACCAGCGGTGCCGAATGCGGACAAGTTGATCACCGCGGAACGCATCCGCGAGCTGCAGCCGGGCATTGTGATCAACCCCCGCCTGCACGGCAGCGGCGACTATGTCACCTATGAACGCAACCTGACGCTCGCGAGCAAGGCCACAGGGTGGGCCGAGTTCTGCAACACCTGGACGAACAACTGGTCCTACGTGCCGCAGCCGTTCCGTTCGAACGGCTTTGTCCTCGGCCAGCTCGCCCAGAGCCGTTCCCTCGGCGTGAATTACCTGCTCGGAATCGGTCCGATGGCGAACGGTGAGCTGGAGCCGGAAGCGTACGCAAACATGGCAGTCGTCTCTGAATGGATGAAGGCGAACGGCGCGGCAATCAAACAGGCACGGCCGCTTGCCGACACCGAGTCCGCCTCCGTTCCGGCCACCGCCGCGGGCAGCACGCGTTACCTGTTCGCGCTGCGGAAATTCAGGGACAACGGCATGTACGACAAAGACATGCTGCCACCTGCGGATGAAACCCTCACGCTGTCCGGCGTCACAAAACCTGTCTCCGTCACTCTCCTTCGTGACGGATCTCCCGTCGCGTTCACGTACGCGAACGGCACCGTATCCGTAGCACTCCAGGCTTCGAAACGAACGAAGCTCGTGGACGTCGTGAAGATCGTTCTGTAAGACGTCCGGCCTCCGACGTCGTGATATAAGCAATCTTCCCCGGGAGGTTGGATGAAGAATCAAGCATTTCGTTTAGTTCTGCCGCTGTGCGCGGTGGTGCTGGCGGGCGCGTCTGCTTACGCCCAAGATCCGCCGACGCAGCAGGATCCCCAAGCACAGGATGTCGGCGGCGGACGTGGCGGCGCGCCGACGCCGGCGCCGGGCGGCGGACGCGGCGCAACACCCACGCGTCCCGGCAGCGCCAGCGTCGTGATGCACTACTCGATGGTGCTGCTGCCGGAAAGACCGATGGAGCCGCGCTTATTCGACGAGCGCGTGGCCTACTTCTCCACAGCGACGATCGATTACGGCCAGGACGAGCACAAGTCGGCGGAGCGCCGGTTCATTACCCGCTATCGTCTCGAGAAGAAAGATCCGAACGCGGCGCTGTCGGAGCCAGTGAAGCCGATCACCTACTCGATCGATCCCGCGACGCCGACGAAGTGGATTCCGTACTTGAAGAAGGGCGTCGAGGACTGGCAGCCGGCATTCGAGGCCGCCGGATTCAAGAACGCGATCGTCGCGAAGGAAGCGCCGTCGCCGTCGGCGGATCCGGACTGGAGCGCCGAAGATGCGCGCTACTCGGTGATCCGCTGGCTGCCCTCGACGACAGAAAATGCGGTGGGTCCGCACATCCACGATCCGCGCAGCGGAGAGATTCTCGACGCGGACATCCAGTTCTACCACAACGTCATGAACCTGGCGCGCGACTGGTACTTCGTGCAGGTCGGGCCGCTCGACAAGCGCGCGGCCACGCTACCGCTGCCGGACGATCTCATGGGCCGCCTGATCCAGTACGTCGTCTCACACGAAGTCGGACACACGCTCGGGTTCCAGCACTACGTCGAAACGCTCGGCGATCGCATCAACGGTCGCTCGGCCGCGTCCGACGATGCGCGCGCGTTCTTCCGCGGGGAGTTGAAGACGCTCGACGCGGACCTGAAGGGGGCGCTCGCGAAAACAACCGATCGCGCCACGCGCCTCCATATCGAAGACATCCAGAACCAGATCGCGCGCGCCCTGGACCCGGCAATCCAGGCACAGCCCGGCGCGGCCACGACGGGGCGCGTGGGCACGTCGATCGACGAGTTCGATGTGACCATCGCCCCTGACGCATGTTGGATCGACTATGCGATCCGGGCGCGTGGGGGGAGGCAGTAAGCAGTTGCCAGTTGCCAGTTGCCAGTTGCCAGTTGCCAGTTGCCAGTTGCCAGTTGCCAGTTGCCAGTAACAGCTAAACGAAAAGGCCGGCGTCAAGCCGGCCTTTTCGTTTTTAAACTGGGAACTGGAAACTGGGAACTGGCAACTGGCAACTGGCAACTGGCGACTGTCAGCGCAGAGTGAACGTGAGCTCGACGGCGACCACGACCGCAACGGGTTGCCCGAATGGAGTGCCGGCGCAACCGTCTCGCCGAGCGCACGTACCGGGGCGGAAGCGCCACTGCTTCACGGCGATGACCGCCTGCTGATCGAGCCCGAGGTTCGCGTCGAGCGAGCGGGTGATTCGGATACGGTTTGGATCGACGCTGCCGTCGGGCAACACGATGGCGGTCATTTCGACGATCCCCTGCAACTTCGCGCGCATCGCATCACCGGTATAATTCGGCTTCACTTCCTTGACCAGGACCGGGTTGGTGATCCCGCTGCCGGGCTCGAAGACGCCGCCGCCGATTCCGCCGCCTTTGCCCGGCCCCACGCCGGAGCCCTCGCCAGTTCCGATTCCGGTACCTTTTCCACCGCCACCACTACCCGTGGCGCCGACGGTGGCGTCGATCGGATTCAGCGTGCCGGGCAACGTCTGCACTGCGGTCGGCGTCTGGACCGGCACCGTTACTTGAGGCGTGGGCACATCTGCGGGTTTCGGCAGCGGTTTCACGTCGGGTGGTTTCGCCGCGACGATCTCCGCCTTACGCGGCGGTTCCAGATCCTTCGGTCGTCCGCCACCGCCGCCTCCGGGCCCGGGCTTCGGCTGCGCAAGGAAGATATAGTCGAGCTTTTCGTTTGCCTGGGTTACGGTCTGGACGATCTGAGTCGTATGAGTGAGCGTATACAGCAGAGCGGCGAAGATCGCGCCATGCACGCCAATCGACACGCCGGTGCTCTTCCACCAGCTCGCTTTGAACTGAGTTGGAACCGGCATTTCGCCAATGAGAAAGTGCGCATTGGGGCTGGCGCCCTTGAAATCTGCGTCAGACATGCCGAGAACTGCCATTGTGGCCGAGCCGCTCCTGAACCGCAACTGCAATAACGGTGCTAGCAAACGGCCTCCTGAGTTGTGGCGAAACGTCCGGCCCTTAGGACGCCGTGTCGTGCCGTTTGGTCGCAGTCGGAGGTCGGCTTGTCCGCCGTAGCCTTGGCGGAGGCGGAAGGTCAGGCTGCCAAAAGGCGGAGCATGAGGCCAAATTCCAGCGTGCGCAATAGTCGTCGTTTGAGGCCGGCATACGGCTGCCGCCCGGCGACCAAGTCGACCATCACGCTTTGGATGGCGTCGCTGCCGTTGAGCGCGTCCACCAGCAGCCGTGTGAACTTGGGCCGATAGAAGCCCGCCTTCAGTCGGGCGGCGCGGCGCAATTCCGAGTGCAGCTCTGCGCGGATTTTTTCGGCGTATGCGCCGGATGGCGAGCGCAGCTCCATCGCCTCGGCAGCCAGCTGCCCTGACCGGATCGCGAAGTAGATTCCTTCGCGTGTGATCGGATCCACGAGTCCAGCGGCGTCGCCTAGGAGCATCCAGCCGTCGCCGGCGGGCTGCTCCGCGTCGATGTCCCTCACGCCGAGCGATGGAATCGGCCAGGCGTAGCGTCGACGCACGCGTCCAGCGGCTGGCGCGTACGCATCGAGCCAGCTGTCGGTCGCGGCGTGCATATCGGCAGTTGAAGCTTCGTCCGCCTGTGCGCAGCTGCCGACGGCGAGGTGCCCCTCGCGCGGAAACGACCAGAGATATCCACGCGGCCGATCCAGGAACCCGATCGTGATCTCGCGAGTCTCGATGCCGTCGACGTAAGAGCCGGCCGCAATGGAGAGCTGGCGGCGCTCGAACGGCCTGAACACCTGCCTGCGAACCATGCCCCCCGCTCCATCCGCGCCGAACAGCCAGCGAGCCTGAACGGCTTCAGATGCGGCATGGATCGTCCACGTCGTCCCATCACGCGAAAACGATTTGACCCGCTTCGGAATGCTCTCGGCGCCAGCATCGCGAGCCTCGCCGTGCAGTGCCGCGTCGAAGCTCTCGCGACTGAAAACGCGCAGGCTCTGCGGATCGGCCAGAGACACAGTCGCCCGGCGTGCGCCGGCCTCGAACGTGACGCTGTCAATTGGCAGGCCGCCTCGAGGCGCACATCCTGCGAGCGCGGACGCGCGAGCGGTCACACCCCCTCCGCACGCCTTTTCACGCGGATGGCTGCCATCAATCAGTGCGACGCGGGCCCCCGACCGCGCGAGCACCCGGGCCGCAACCGCCCCCGCGGGCCCCGCACCGACAATCGCTACATCAAACCGTCGCATCTATCTCCCTTCCGTCTTCCGTCTTCCGTCTTCCGTCTTCCGTCTTCCGTCTTCCGTCTTCCGTCTTCCGTCTTCCGTCTTCCGTCTTCCGTCTTCCGTCTTCCG
>DASPXV010000063.1:0-17854 GCA_035637115.1 Vicinamibacterales bacterium | reverse complement strand
ATCCCGGATGCGTCGCGATCTTGCCGTCCGGCCATTCAACGGTCGCGGGCACCGAGCGTCCCGTCGCCGGATCGCGAACGTCGACGCGCCCCTTCGGCCGGAAGTGTTCGGCGTGTCCCGGAAACCGCGGCGCGAGCGTCTCGCAGTACGCGCACTTTCCGTGAAACACGTTCTCGAGCAGCCATTCCTTCAGCTCGCCCCAGATCGCGTCCTTGAACTTGACCGGATCGCCGCGCTCCCACGCGTCGATCGCATCAACCGTCGCCTCGTCCGCGCGCTTCTGCCATTTCTTCCACCACTCCGTCTGCGTCCCTGTCAGCTTCGATGGATCGAAATCGACGTGTTTCATACGGCCCTCGAATTGGTCCCCGAGATTTCGTCGAGCAGCGAGCGCGCCTTGTCGAGCAGTGGCTTGCGCGCCTCGGGCACGCTGCCCGCAATCTGGTCATTGACGATCGCCTCGACGAGCGCGAACGCCTTGCGCTCCGGGCTCGTCTCCTCCGCCACCGGAATCTTGAACTTCAGCTCCTTGTTCAACCGCTGGTACTCGCGCTCTTCGTCCGGCGTTCGCGATTGCTTGCCGAGCAGCTTCTTGTAGCGCTCCATCGATTGCTGCGTCTGTTGATCGAGCGTCGTCTTCATGCCGAACAGGCGTCCGGTGAGGATCTGATCGGCGCGTCCGACGAGCATCTCGTCGCTGACGGCGACGGTCACGGTACGTCCGTCCTCGTCGCGTACGAAGCGCGTCACGTGGCGCCCCTGCATCCCGCCGACGACGAGTGGCGAATGCGTCGTGGCGATGTACTGGACGTTCGGGAAGATCGCGTTCATGTCCGTCACGACGCTCTGCTGCCACTCCGGGTGCATGTGCGCGTCGATCTCGTCGATCAGGACGAGTGCGTAGCGCTGCGTCGGATCCTCGTCGTCGCCATAAATTTCGTACAGGCGCTGGAGCAGGACGCCGATCCAACCCATGAGCGACACCGACCCCTGGCTGATCAGCTCGATCGGGATCTCACCGTCGTCCGTGATGACGGTGACCTCGCGCGTGTCCTGGTTGACATGGCCGAACCTGATCGCCATGCCCGGCGTCACGCGATCGACGATCTGGAAGAATCGCGCGAGCAGGCGCTCGTAGCGGTCGTCCCCTCCCTGCGTCTTCTCGTAGTTGATGCGTGAATCGAGATTCACGATCCATTGCTTGAGCCGATCCAGTCGCGGATCGGGATCTCCTTTGACGATCGGCAGAAGATCTTCGACCGTGGTGCGCTTGCGCCCTTCGCCCGTCGCCCCCTTCGGGCGATCCCAGGTCACCGCACGCAATGCCGGGAAACCAAGCGCGAGAAAGCCCTCGACCTCGAGCGGACGCGTCGGAACGACGGTCACCGCACCGCTGCCGTTGTCCCTCAGCTTGATCTCCATGCGATACGTGTTGCGCGCAGTCTCGAGGACGATCGCGCCGCTCGTCGTTCCCGATCGCACGAGACGCCCGGCGTACGCTTCGACGTCCTTGCCGCAGAAGCACGCGGCGATTGCCTTGAGAATGGTCGACTTGCCGACGCCGTTGTCGCCGAGGATCACGTTCCAGTCAGGCTGAAGTTCGAGCGAGAAATCCGCAAACGGACCGATATCCGTCAGGTGAACCTTGCGCAGTCCGTGCGCCTGTGGCGTGCGCGTGCTCGCGGCGGCCTGCGCGACCGTGGGTGACGCTTCGTCCGCCAGCCGTAGGAGGAACCGCGGGATCTCGTCGAAGTGCGGGCCTGAGGTATACGGCAGCACTTCGATGCCGTACCGGCGGCGCAGGAGATCTGCTTTCGCGCGCCAGCCAGTGTCCGTCACCGCCACCAGCGCGTAGTGCGGCCGCGTCATCTGGCCGCGGAAGGTCAGGCCGCTCAGATACGTCTCGATTCCGCCGAGGCTCGAGCCGATGAACAGCAGCGTGCGCGAGACGAACAACCCTTCCATGAATTGCGAGAAGGTCAGGTTGCGCGAGATGGTCTCGGAGTATTCCGCCGGTCCGAAGAGCACGGTATCGGGCTGGCTCAACGTTCCGTACAGCTTTCCGATGAAGAACTGCCGCCGGCTCAGTTGTTCGATGAGGCGTTCGGCATCCTTCGGCGTGAACACGCGTTCGGCGGCTTCGGGATAGGTGCGCTCGAGCAGCGTGTCGAAGTTCGTCGTCAGCGCAGCGCAGAGCGGGATCCGCTTGAGCAGCCGGTGGGCATCGGGAAGGCGATGCTGCGCGCCGAACGCATCGGCGAGCCGCTTCATCACGTTGTCGCGTCCCACCACGTTGATCAGCGCGTCGGCGACGGTGTTGACCTGGCCGGCCTGCATCGCCGCGTCGAGCGATTCGCCGAAGCCTTGCTCGACGGCGCCGGTCTCCCGCGCCCACTTCAGAAAGTCCTCGACGAACGGCTGCCACGTTGGATAGCCGGCCTGCGCACTGAGGCCGGCGCCGGCATAAACGACGCAATCGCCATCGAGGCATGCCGCGACGAGTCCGGTCGGAGGATCCGGCAGGGGCAGCTCGAATCGCGGACCGCCCGTGACGTCGCTGACCGCACGATCCGCGGCCAGCCGCGCCTGCTGCGGCAACAAGACGACGCCGATGGCGGCAAGCGCAAAGGTGACGGCGAGCGTCAGCAGCCATTGTCCGCGTCCGTTGAACGATCGCGTACTCGTGACCCGCGCAACGCGCACGCCATCCGCCGTTCCGTACACGACGACGCCATCCTTTGCGGCGAGCGCACGCGTGCCGACGACATCCGGCGCGAACACATGCGGCTCCTGGCCGTTGCGCAGAAGGTAAAGGCCGCGGAACGATCCGCCGGCGAGCACACCCCCGGAATTCAGGAATGCGAGCGCGTCGACGACGCCGGGAGCAGTAATTGGGGCGCCGCCTTTTCCGTCCGCGGTGATGATGACCTTGCCATCGTTCGACGCGACGGCGAAGTCATCGTTGTCGGCTCGCGCGAGCGCGTGCGCGGCCCTGCCGACGTCGACGTTGACGCGGGTGAACGGCTCGGCGGCGCTCTTGATTTCGAACAGGTCCGATCGCGACAGCGCCAGCACGCTGCCGCGATCGCGAATCAGGGTCCACGGGGACTCGCGTTGGATCTCGCCGCGGACGCGTCCGCGAATCTCGCGAATCTCGACGCGTCCGTCGCGGCACGCGAGGACGAGCGCGGCCGTACCCAGTTCGGGCACGCATCCCAGCGAGCGCAGCCTGCCAACGAACGGCTCGTCGTCGCTGTCGAGGGCGGCGACGAAGAGCTCGCGGCCGACGACCCACGCGGCCGTCTTCCCGTCGGATCCGACAGCTACCGCCGGCATGGCCGTGGCCGCCTGGACCGCGTACGCAGAGTTCAACATCATCTGCGCCGTCGGCGCCTGCTGCACCGGCGATTGGATTTGCTTTCCCCCTTTTTCGTACGGGGGACTATTGGCGCGCGGCGTGCCCTGCGGCGCGCGCGGCGCGCGCTCGGCGAGGTCGGAGAGATCGAAGACGCGCGGCTGTGACGCGACGCCGCGCACGATGCGCCAGCGCTGCACCTTCCAGCCGTCCACCTGCGTGATGACGATCGCGTCGTCGATGAACTCGATGGATTGCGCGCGCGCGTCGACGCTCGCCACGATCGTACCCGCGGCGTACGTGGTCGATCGGCCCCAGCGCCATGCGGTGCCGAAGGCGACGAGTGCGATGATGACGGCGGCGATCGCGATCGTACGGGTCGATCGCGTGAGCTCGGAAACGGACGGTACCACTTGCGCCTCCCTGAAAGTTGCGGGGGAGAAACCGACCGCTCAGGAAAGCGCAATCGTACGTGCTGCTGGCGAAAGGTCAATATGCGAGAAGTTGGCCGCCAGGCCAATGGATTGGCCGGTCGCTGTCGACGAAGTCGTATAACGTCAGTCGTTGCGCATAAGGCGGGAACGCGCTTCGCGATTCGTGCGGCTGAGCTGAGAATATCAATGTTGTACTCCGACCCGATCGTGGCGTTTTACTCGGGTGGCGGTGACGACGCCGGCCGCACCGTGCGCGAGATTCTTGCGTGGGATGACGACCATCTCGAGGGCGTGCACGATTACATTCAGTGGCTGTTTCCGACGCGGCGGCCGAGCGGTGTGAATCCGTTCGCGCCGCTTGTGACAGACGACACCGTCCGCGCGTTCACCGATGATCCGCGATTGCGCGATCGGTTACGTGAGGCGTTCGATCGGATGCTTGCGTTCTACGGATTACGCCGTGACGGCGAACGCATTGAGATTGACGACGCGCGCTTTCCCATCCGTTCGCGCGTGTGGCTGCATCCGGGGAATCACAATCACCTGCGGCTGACGCGCATCATGGACAGTCTCGCGACGCTCGGCCTGCGCGATGATGCGCGCGCGCTGCAGCGATGTCTGCTCGATGAAATTGCCGCCGGTCCAGGTGACGGACGCATTTCCGCTGGGACGCTGAACTTCTGGCGTTCCACCGTTTGATAAGTGCTATGCGCCGGATTTTGTTCTGGATGCCGTGACAATGGCAGTCGCGCCATGTTTGAAATCCAGCGTGGTCACATTTCCTGCGGTTGACACCCTCACTTTGTCATCGCCACTTTCAAAATACGGTGTCGCTCTTTTTCTCCAGCGTGATTGCAGATCGGTTCCCGAGCTCGGCCAGAGCGTCGGCTGCCGCGGGCACGCCAGCCGCGGCCGGGGCGCCCGTCGTGGTCGAAGAGGCGAAGCCCGTTCTTGAATTCAGTTTCTTTGCTGACAAACGCAAATGCGACGCCGGCAAAGAACCCGCGCTGGTAACGGCTGCCCAGCGTACCAAAGTGTTGTCCCCATTTATTGGCAGCTCGTGCAGTACCTGCCCGACGGGCAACGTCGCCACGCTGCCGAACGTCGCTCCCGCCGTGAAGATGAAGTTTCGGCAAGGAAATAGGAGCGCTCGCCCAGCTGTAGGCCGAACTCTTACGGCGGCGGCCGTATAATCGCGGCATTGGAGGTCGCATGAAACCATCCACCCGCCGGACGTTCATCAAGGATGTAGCCGCAGGCGCCGCTGGAGGAGTGCTCGCCGCATCCGGATCGACGTCGGCGCAGACGGCGGGGTCGCAGGACCGCGTCGCCGGCGCCAACAGCAAGGTCCGCGTCGCGCTCATCGGCTGCGGCGGCCAGGGCACGGGCGATCTCCGGAACGCGCTGCGGCTGGGTGCGAAGTGCGTCGCACTGTGCGATGTGGACGACGAGCAGGTCACCAAGGCGGCCGAGCGGATCGACAAGGACTTCAGCCAGAAGCCGGATCGCGCCGGACGCGACTTCCGCCGCGTGTTCGATCGACAGGACGTCGACGCGGTGATCATCGGCACGCCCGATCACTGGCACGCGCTGCCGACGATCATGGCCTGCCAGGCGGGCAAGGACGTCTATGTCGAGAAGCCGCTCGCGCTGACGATCGGCGAGGGGCGCGTCATGGTCAACGCCGCCCGCCGCTACAACCGCATCGTCCAGATGGGCACGCAACAGCGCAGCTCAAACCATTTCCGCGATGCCGTCGAGTTCGTGAAGAGCGGCGCGCTCGGCAAGATCCGCGTCGTGAAGGCGTGGGCCTATCAGGACTGGATGGGGAACATCGCGCGCGTGCCGGACAGCGAGCCGCCGTCGACTGTCGACTACGACATGTGGCTCGGTCCCGCGCCGAAGCGGCCGTTCAACAAGAACCGCTTCCACTTCAATTTCCGCTGGTACTACGACTATTCGGGCGGCCTCATGACCGACTGGGGCGCGCACATGATCGACATTGCGAACTGGGGAATGGGCGTGCAGGCGCCGCTCTCCGCGACATCGGTTGGCGGCAAGTTCGGATTTCCGGAAGATGCGGAAGAAACGCCGGACACGCAGCAGGCGCTGTGGGAGTACGACGGCTACAGCCTGATCTGGGAGCACGCGACCGCGATCGGGCAGGGCCCGTACATGCGCGATCACGGGGTCGCGTTCCACGGCAACAACGGGGTGCTTGTCGTGGATCGGGGCGGCTGGGAAGTGCTGCCGGAAACCGAGACGAAAGAAAACAAGAAGCGCTACCGGATGACGGGCGAGCCGCGTCGCGGCAGCAGCGGCGACATGAACCAGGCGCACATGAAGGATTTCCTCGACTGCGTCGAGTCGCGGAAGCGTCCGGCGTCAGATGTCGAGATCGGCCACAACTCGATGATCGCCTGCCATCTCGGCAACATCGCGTTTCGCACCGGCCGGCGCGTGAAGTGGGACGTGGCGCGCGAGCAGATCGTCGGCGACGCGGAAGCGCAGAAGCTGGTGACGAAGCCGTACCGTGCGCCCTGGGTGCTGCCGCAGATCTCTGCGTCTTCAATCTGACGCTCGGCTGTTCTTCTGAGTATGACGAACGAGCGGCGCTTCCTCCCTGCCGCGAGCCTCGACGTCCTTCTGCCGGCGTACGACCCGATCATGAAACTGCTCGGGTTTCGCCGCGCACTGTTGCCGCTCCTTGCCCAGGCGGAGCTGAAGCCCGGGCACGCGGTGCTCGACATCGGTTGCGGCACTGGCACGTTCGCCATTCTCATCAAGCAATCACATCCTGCCGTGAAGGTGATCGCACTGGATCCGGACCCGCGCGCACTCGCGCGTGCACGGAAGAAGGCGCTACGCGCGCAGGTGGACGTCCAATTTGTCCGCGGCTTCGCGGACGCGCTCGAGTATCCCGACGGCACGTTCGATCGCGTGTTCTCCTCGATGATGTTTCACCACGTTCGCAAGGACGAGAAGCCAAAGGTGCTCGCGGAAGTACGGCGAGTACTGAAACCCGGCGGACGGCTGGAGTTCCTCGACTTCATCGGCGGAACGCACCACAGCCTGCTCGCGCACGCGGTTCACGGCCGTCAGGCGAATGCCTCTGCGAACGAGCGCCTCCTGCGCCGCATGCACGAAGCGGGATTCGACGCGCGTCAGGTGGCCACACGCGGCACGATTGCCGGCGCCATCGCGTACTATCAGGCTACGGCGCCCCACGTTAAAAAATCCATCGACACGTCCGAGGGGGCGTAAACTGAAAACTATCCGGCAGGAGGAATCCATGACAGTCGCGCAGCTCGAACATCTCGCCGACGGTCTGTCGGTGTCCGCATGCGGGCAGACGCTTGTCGTCGATCGCACGCGGGTCCGTCCCGCCACGGGCGGCCACGACGTGTCCTTCGTGATCGCAGGAACAGACCTCGCTCCGCGCGTCCATCTCGGGCCGCATCAGCTTTCGGCCAGCAGCTGGGAAGAGATGTCAGCGACGCTGCGCCATCTCGTCACGCGCGTCGCCTGCAGGTGATCGCCGGCCCAGCGGATCCACCGCGACACCGGTCGCCGTGATCTTCACCGGCAAGATCATTCCCTTGTCATCGAACTTCAGTTCGTCGATGCAAACGACGCGATGATTGCGATCGGTCTCACCGAGCGGGCGGCGGTGATAGACGATGTACCATTTGTCGGATCCACCGGCGTGCAGGACCGAATGATGTCCGGCGCCCGTCGCGACTGACCGATCCTGCTGGAGGATAGAGCCAGTACTTGTTCTGGAAGACATGCGCCTCGGGATCGGCGTACCACCCCTCGATAACAGGGTTGCCGGACTGCGCGGGCTGCAGGCCGCCGAGCATCACGGCGGCGAGTAGAAGGGAAATGGCGCGGATCATTCGGCGATCCTACGCCACTGCATTCCGGCGAACAATTACGGATCAACAGCTCAGGCGACGCGGGAGACATGGCAGCCATACGCCAGGCGGATGCGTTGCGCGGTCGACACACACACACGCTACGATTGGTGGATGGAAGTCCGAAAACGTATCGCGCTGATCGCGCACGACAACTGCAAGCCTGGCCTGGTGGACTGGGCACGCTATAACCGCGGCACGCTCGCGCATCACGAGCTGTTCGCGACGGGGACGACGGGATCGATCCTGATGAAGGAACTCGGCTTGCGCGTCACGCCGTATCTGAGTGGACCCCTCGGCGGCGACCAGCAGGTCGGGGCGGCCATCGCCGAAGGGCGCCTCGACTTCGTCATCTTCTTCTGGGATCCGCTCGAGCCGCACCCGCACGATGTCGACGTGAAAGCGCTTCTGCGCATCGCCGTCGTCTACAACGTGCCGATCGCGTGCAACCGATCGACGGCGGACTTCATCCTGTCGTCACCGTTGATGGAGCGCGAGTACGAGCCGGTGAGCGGAACTGCGGCGTGATGGGGCGCGGCCCAGTGGCTACTGGGCCGGTTCGAGCGTGTAGATTTCGCGGCGGCCGTGTTCGATGAGGTCGTGATATCCCTTCATCGCGTCCTGGAATTCCTTCATCGCCATCGTCTTGCGCAATGTCTCGGCCCACGCTTCGAGGCTGGGCACCTCCATCTCCGAGACGACGGTCCAGTAACGCTCGGCGCTCACGTCCGTCATGACCCGCATCGCGCCGAACCCCATCTGGCTGCTCAAACGGGAAAGCGCCTGAAATTTCTCGACCATCTGGCGGGCATTGCCGGGCTTGCAGTACATGATGTCTCGAACCAGGAACATGCAGACCTCCGTATCAGGCGTTTGCGCACTGCCGCACGGTGGCGATGACAGCGTCCGGAGACGCCGGCTTCTGCAACACCGCGGCAAAGAGGTTTTTCGCGATGATTTCGTTCAGACTCGATGCCGCCGTGTAGGCGATGACGCGCGCGTCCCGGATCGCATCGAGCGCCTTGATCAACCGCGTCGCCTCGAGTCCGTCGAGCACGGGCATCGTGACGTCCATGAGGATCACGCTGGGTCGCATTTCGTACGCGGCGATGATCCCCTCGAGACCATTGCTGGCGGTTCTCACGACGAAGCCGGCGCTGCTGAGCACCAGCGACACGAGATCACGCGTGTCCTCGTAGTCGTCGACGACCAGGACGCCGTGGCGGTTGCCGCGTTGCGCGGCGAGCGTTTCGGCATCGCTGGCAGAGGTAAGATCGGTGACGAGGCGATGGATGGCGAGACGGTTCTCCCGCGCCGCTGCACAAAGCTTGCGCGCGTTGATGACACACTCCTCACTCCGCCGCAGCTGCGTGCGAACCGCCGTCGCCAGGCGATCGACGCACGCCTGCGTCATCTCGGCGCGCCGCGACAACGCGGCGCGCGCGAGATCGACGTCCGTCTGCGCAGTCGAGAGGAGATCCGCTATCTGCTTTTCCTGCGAGCCGGCCCGCTCTTCGACGCGGCGCGCACCATCGCCGATTCGGGCGAATGTGTCAGCGGTGAATGAGATCATGTGTCACTTTCGGGCTCGTTGACGATGGCGGCCGGCAAAGCTCGGCGGCTGCGGCTACGTCAACCCGTGGCGTGGCGACAGTCAAACGGGCAAGTGTAGGGTAGCGTACATTTCGCCGCAAACAGCAGAGCGCAAACTGATGAACGCGCAACAAGCTCGTCCGTTCGCTCTGGTTTACGACGACGAGACAACGCGCCGACGCCAACGGCTCATGATGCCGTTCGGCAGCGGCGGATCGAACGAAGCAGGACGCGGTTGCCCCGGGCCCGCCATGAGGAAGCGGACCTCATCACCCGTCCACTCCATGATTCCGCGGCTCACTCTGCCGGCCTGGTTTCCATTCAGGTTCAAATAATCGACCGCGATCGGCGTCGCGCTCTCGTCGATGCGCACCTTCGCGTGTACCATCGTCTGGCCGCCGAACACGACTTTCACTTCGTTGCCCACGGCCGTGCGCGAGCCGTACTCCATCCACTTCGCGGGCATCGGCTTGCCGTCGGTCACGATTTCAACAGGAACCCAGTCCCCTTCCAGTCGACGCAGCAGCGGTGTCATTGTGACGTCGAACGCCGATGCATCTTCGCGCTCCGTCGTGGATATAGGCGGCGCTGCGGGTTTCGCCGTGCCGCCGGTGACGCTGTCCGGGCGAGCGGCCGACGCGCGGCGGAATCGCTCGAGTGCGTGTCCGCTGCCCGGACTTGTCGCAAACGCAGTCGGGCGGGATGCGCCGGTGAGACCGAGACAGATCGTCAGGCGATCGCCATCTAATTCATAAAGCCCGTAGGACCAGTTGCCCGCCTCGGGCCCCTCGACGAACTCGATGTCGATCTGCGGCGGCGTCGCTTCGACGTCGATGTTGAATACGCCTTCGTAGGTCGCCTCCGGAGACTCCACCCGGAACCGATCGCCGTCCATCAGCAACCGCGATTGAGTCAGCGCCGCGCCGGGAACGGCAGTGCCGTCGATCTCCAGCGTCGCGAAACGCCATTCCCCTTCGAGACTGCGCAGCTGCTGCACGTGCCGCGACAGCGCGGGCCAGCTTGCGAAGCCTGTCTGCCGCGCAATGACCAACTGTGCGTCGGCGAGGCGGAATCCGGCCGCGCGCTCACTGTCTTTGGTTTGGGCCAGCAGCACTTTGGCCTGGCGGCGAAGGTGATCGAGGTTGGGCCTTGCGGGAAGGGTCTTCTTTTTCACGGGTCCTCCATGCATCACCTGGGTCCGCATTCAGGTTGCACGAAGGTCGTGCGTGAATGGAGTTATGACGAAGGTGAGTTGAACTCTTCCCGCGGACCCGGCGGCTGCCTTCAAGCCGGAGCCCATCTTAACCCAGCTCGCGGCCCCTCGGCGAAGGCAGCTTCGTCTGAAACGCGAGTTCGCCATAGAAGCCGAAGCTCCGATCGCAGCTCGCTGTCATCTCCGCGCCGATTCGCGCATTTCCCGTTGGCACAGCCACTGCTCAACGATCCGCCGTGCGCGCGCCGACTGTGCGCGCCGACGAGTGGCAGGAGGCCCATCATGCACGATCTCGATCGCGCCCTCCAGTACCCTGCACCAGACGAAGTAGTCGCGTTTTCACGGCGAACGCATGTGTGTTGATACGGCCCCGCCAGAAAACTAGCCGGCAGCGGTCAGATTATTAGCCCGGCCGGCGGCCCTGTGCGGACGACAATCGATACGACGTTCTGATCTCCTTCGCCCACCGATAGGCAAGCAGGATCAGGATCACGCCGGGCAATACCCAGCGAGGCTCGGATCGATTTGCGGAGATCCAAAGGGCAGCCAGCAGCAGCAGCGCCAGTACAGTAATAAGGATACCCGCCGCATCCCTGAGCGCTGGTCGATCGGTGATTACTTCGTCCCGCACGGCCGGATAACGCGGGACTGTCCGGCCCTTTTCGTCTGTTCTCCTCGCAGTTGCCATCCACAAGGCGAGCAAGTCCCAGGTCAGATACAACACGAAGACGAATGTGACGAGGCGTAGCGTGCTGCGAACCACGAAGGCCCAGTCCGGACTTGCAGGGCCAGTGATCGGTGTGAGGATCGCGATCCGGAAGTAGAGGATCAGCATCAGCTGATCGACAACGAATCCAAAAAGCGGAAGATTGAAGAACTTGACCTCGTACGCCGGGCGATTCCGGCTTCGATGGTACCCAATCCAGCTGCCGAGAACGAGCACGGTGCCCGCGACCAGGTGCCATTTCACGGCGCTGTCGAGCGATGGCCAGTTCTGGATGCGAATGAACAGCTCGTGGATGACGAAACCAAAGAGTATGTCGGTGTAGTGAAGCCCGGTGTCTTTCAGACCGAGCTCCGGTTCGGGATGGATCGCCACTCGCGCAAATCGCGACAGCCGGCTCATGCCGCAATGATCCCGGCGACCTCCGAAAGGCTGGATGCGACGATCACACGCTCGTCCACCAGCTTCTCGTGATCGCGTTCGTGCTCCCAGACGTGAGCGTCAATCCAGATGGCCCGTACTCCGGCGCGAAGGGCGGGCAGTACGTCCGAGCGGACGCTGTTGCCGACCATCCAGGCGGAATCAGCGCTGACGCCCAGCGCCGCCAGCAGTCTCGCGAAGACATCAGCCGTCTTCTCAGGCACGATCTCGATGACGTCGAAGAAAGGTCGCAGCCCGCTCCGCTCAATTCTTTTCGATTGCACGTCCGGATCCCCCTTGGTCAAGAGGGCCAATCGAAAGCCGCCGTCGCGCAGTGCCGCCAGGACCTCCCGCGTCCCCTCGAACAGCGGCGGATCGCGTTCGAAGACCATTTCCGCGGCAGTCTTTATGCGCTGCTCGGTCGCCCGATCGGGTTCGCCTGCGTCGAGTTGACAGAGTTGCCGATACGCTTCGACGCACGACGTTGGAAACCGCTCGCGGCGGTATCCGAACCGCTCGACATTCGCCACGTCGATGAGCCGCTCGAGCCGCTCCCACTCCGCTGCGTCAAGGCCGGCACCGGCGATGATCGAGCGAGCGTTCGATCGCGCGTCATCGTAGAGCCCCTCGGTACTCCAGAGTGTGTCATCGCCGTCGAAGATGACCGCCTGCGTCTTCATTATCGTCCCGCCAGGCGCCAGAACTGCGCTTCCGTGAGCACGGTGATGCGGTGTCCCTTGCGGCGAAGCCGCTTGGCTTCCATCAGCTTCAGTCCGCCGTCGCGCCCCGCTGCCTGCAGCACGTTCGGCCGGCCGCGCACGATGACGGTCGTCAGCGCCGACGGTCCCGAGTGGACGATCGCGCCGGCACGCCGAGCGGCCGCGGCGACCTTGCGCCGCGTCTTCGTGAAGATGCCGGTGAAGGTGACGTGCACTCCCTTCAGCGACCGCAGCACTCCCGGCTTCAGCGGCGCGGAACGCGTCTTGAGCGCGTCGACCATTTCGTCCGCGCTCTCGTAGCGCTTGCGGCGCTCGCCGATGCAGCGGTGCAGGATTTCCTTCAGGTGATCGCTGCAGCGCAATCCGCGCACGTCGCTCGTGCGCACGCGGCGGCTCGCGTCGCCGACAATGAGCATCCCGAGCAGCTGCCCGACCTGGTAGACGTCGTCGCGCGCCTGCCACTTCGGCGCGGCGCGATCGAACAGATCGCTCGGCGCTGTCATGCGGTTCATCGTGCGCGCGGTGATCCCGCGCATGTCGCTTTGCTGGCGGACGATCCCGAAGTCGCCGAGTTTGAGGCGTGGGCCGTCGCACACGAACACGTTGACGGGCGTGAGGTCGCGGTGCAGCGTCTGGCCGCGGTGGAGTTTTCGCAGGACGTCGAGGATGCCGGCGATTTCGCGCCGCACGATCGTTTCCGCCCATCCTTTGCCGCCGCGGCGGAGGAACGCGCCGAGGTCGCCGTGTTCCGCGTATTCGAGGACGAGGAAATACAGGACGCGTCCGTCATCGCGGATCAGCGGGAATGCGTCGAACACCCGGATCGCGCGCTCGTGGCCGTCGAGGACCTGGCCGAAGTACGCCTCGCGCAGCCAGCCGTCGATGCGCGTGCTGACCTTGATGCACACGACAGCGGGTACGGTCGCGGATCGTCCGAGCCGGCGCGCGAGATAGGCCTGGCCGAAGCCCCCCTCGCCGATCAGACGCTCGACGCGGTACTGCAGGTGCGTTTCGGGACTCTCGACAACCTGATTGGGCGCGAGGAGATGTTCGGGCCGTGCCGATGGCGCGCGCGCGAGTGGTGACGTCCGCGTCGTCGCGGTCCAGGGATTTTGCGACATGAAGAGGACGATTCTACCGCCGTCGTCCTCTTCGCGAACGTCAGCCGATGAGCGTTACGCGTACGACGTTTGGGCCGTCCTGCCACGACGGATGGCCATGATCGCGGGAATCGTCGTTGCGGCGCCGATCGTGACGAGCGTCAGGCCCACGGTGCGGCGGCGTTCCGGCGGCAGTCGATCCGCCAGCAGCAGTCCGATCCCCACGCCCAGCGCGGCGCGGGTGCCCACCACGAAACCGAACGTAGGAAAATTCAGTGAAAGGCTCGGCATGAGCTACCTCCAGACATCCGGAATGACGGCGGCGATTCGATTCGTTCGCGTGTTCACGACGACGAGATCGTCGCCGGCGAAGTACCGCTGGTAGTAACCGGGAACTGCGGGGAGACGAGCGAGCAGCGGCGCCGGCACGGGGACCAGGCGCTTCTGCAGTCCGGGCGGCAGCTCGCCGCGCTCCTGGAGCTGCTTGCGAAGTCCCGGCGGCAGAGATTCCCGCTTGGCCAGACCTGGCGGCAGCGAACCGGCTCGCGCGTACTCGTGAATTGCGCGCACGTGGCCGTCACGGTCGATGACGACGTCGTGCTCGTCCGCGTGCCGATCGGATCTATGTGCGTGCTCGCCCTTGTGCGGTTTGTCCGCCTTCGCATGACCGCGGCCGTGGCCCTGGGCGGACGCGCCGGCGGGCGCGCAGATCAGCGCGCCAGCAATCAGGAATGTAACGAAGAGATGGTTGCTTCTCATCAATGACCTCGCTTTCGCGGCGGATCCGCCGCACAGTGGACACAGCAACGTCCGCGCCAGTCGTTCGGCACGATGTTTACAGGTCGATCGCGACGACCTCGTGCACGTCAACGGACGGGATAGTGACTCGCGCTGTCCCGTTCGCGATCACGGTCAGGAGCGTCGTCCCGGCCGTCAGCAGCCGCACCTTTGACGGTCTCGCACCCTGCGGCAGCCGCATGCGCACCTGCAGCGGTCCGACCGGGATCGTCTCACGTAACGGTCCCTTCATCATCATTGGATTCGTGAGGTTGACCAGGTGCACCGTCATCGAGTCACGCTGGCGCCACGCGGTGACGTCCAGCACGCCGGGGCCATCCACTTCCACGGGCTGCGGCTCGTTGCACGCCCATGCGACGGCATTGCGCAGCAGCGTGAGGTGATCCACCGCCAGCACGTCCCAGAAGGTGCGGTCGATGTCCCACGGGAAGTAGACGACGCGGCTGCGACCGAGATCGCGGAGATAGAGCTCGCGCGTGTCGGTTTTGAGGACGCGTGGATACACGTCCTCCATTGGTAAATCCGGATACGACGGAATCAGCGTCACGGGCGACGGGAACTCGGCTGATGGGCGGACGTCGATCCTGAACACGCCGTTGACGATCCGCGGCGCGTCGTCCAGTCCTTTGAGGATCTCGTGCCGGCGGCCAGTGGACTTGTCTGTTTCCAGCGCGAGATAGGAGTTCTGCATCGGGCCGTCGATGCGGCCGGTGAACGACACGCCGAAGACGTCCGCAAGGCCGAAGTCGGCGCGGCGGTTGCCGATCTCGTCGAACAGCGAACTCGCGAAGGTGGCGAGCACGCTTCCGCCGCGGTTGAGGTAGTCGCGGATGGCGCGACACTGCGCGTCCGAGAGCGCGGCCGCGTCGGCGAGAATCAGCAGCTTGAACGCGTCGAGCCGATCGGGCGTGAGGAACGCCTCGTGGACCAGTTCAAAGGGGACGCGCGCCTCGACGAGCGCGTGATACATGCCGAGCACGTGATCGCCGTGGCGATCCCCGGCAGCGACGCCGGCGTGGAACGTCTCGGTCTGCTCCGAGTGCAGGAGCGCGACGCGCGCCAGCGGGCGCTCGTTCCGCAGGTAACGCTCGTGGCGATAATGCCAGTCGTAGATGCGCTCAACCGTCGCGAGCCAGCGCCGGTCGTACAACACGCCGGAGAATTTCGTCACCCAGGGCCGCATTCCGTTGGCGGTGCCTTCGGCGACCCAGAGTCGTATTTCCGGCTCGCTCTGTACCGAATCCTTCCAGCGATACGCTTCCTCAACACCGACGCTGAAAATGCCGCCGACCGGCCGCTTTCCCATCACGCTCCGGAATTCCTTCGCGCGCCGGCCGTTCGCCCACGGGGGCGTCAGCCCGCGGCGCGCCTGGTAGTCGGCAAACTGGATGTCGGCGAGCTCGCCCGCCGTCTTCATGTCGGGCGGGCCGTTCGGCACGAATCGCGCTTCGGCGCGAACGCCGCGAATCGAAGCATCCCAGTGCTTCCACAACTCCGTGAGCCGCGCGACACGCCACTCGACGAACGCGCGGCGCACTGGATCGCGACGATCGTTTGTTCGCGGAAGATCGCGGCCGGTCGCGGCGCGAAAGTTCCGCTGGCAGTGCACGCAGTAGCAGTCCCCGCCCTGCGGCGCCCACCGGTTCGCGAAGATGCCGTCGACCGCATACTTCGCGACGATCTCGCGATTCACGCCATCCATGAACTCGAAGTTGTAGGGGCCGAGCGCGCACGAGATCCACAGCTCGGGATTCGCCCAATGCCGCCGCGGCTGTCCGTCGGCGTCCGTGGAGATCCAATCCGGATGCGCCTGCTTCACCTCGTCGCGCACCGCGTGCGGATCGACGCGCGCCAGGACGTTCATGTTCATCTTCCGGCAGCCGGCGACCAGCGTCCCGAATGGATCCGTGTTGCCGAGCCATGCGCTGCGATGATGCAAAGGAATTTCTGTCGGGTAATAGGCGACGATTCCGCCGGCGCTCAGCGTCGCAGCATCAGCATGGAGGCCCCGGAAGTAATCGAGCCAGAACTGCGGGTCGAACCGGCCGGGATCGTTCTCGACGAGCGTGAGCTGCACCCAGCGCATCGGGCGATCGAACCAGCCGCCATCCGGCGCGGGCGACTGCGCCGTCGATACGCGAAAGGACGCGAATGCGCCGGCAGCGGCCGTCGCCTGGATGAACTCACGCCTGCTGATGTCGTTCATCCGGCGATGATACGCCGGCAGCGTGTAAGAGATCGTCCTGCACAGATTGTTCGTGTGAGGACAAGTTCGTGATCTATGTCGACAAGAACGGCCAGGCGAAGGCACCTCGTGATCGTGCGCGGCAACCGCCGGTTGGCCGAGGCCTACGCCTCGCACGTGCTCGACGTGTACGACCACTTCGCCTGGCGCGTGACGCAGGCGAGTCCGAAGAGGAAGACGGACGGGTTCCTGAAGAAAAAGCCAGACGACTGGCAAGACCGCTACTTCAACAACGACGGCACGATGAAGGCGGCACAGTTACAGTTCTGGCTCAGCGCGCGCACGCACTGAGCGCCACGTCTACTGGACGACCACGGTCCCGACCATGCCTGGATGGAGCGTGCAGTGGTAGGCGAAGGTCCCTCTCGACGGGAATGTGTAGCTGTACTTCGCGCCAGGCGCCATGCTGCCGGTGAACACTCCCGTGTCACTCGTCGCCGTATGGTTCATGGAATCGTTGTTCGTCCAGGTCACCGTCCCGCCGACGGAGATTGTCACCGGGTTCGGTACGTAAGCGGCGCTGCCCAGCGCAGACGCGCCCATCGGGATGCTGACCGCTGTCCCGGTTACAGTCGTCGGCGTAGTCGGGCTGGAATAGCCGCCGCATGAAGCAGTCGCCACCAGCGCGGCAAGCGCGAGCGCGAATCGACATTTGTTAGCCATGCCGCAGAACGCAGCAATAGCGCTGCCCGCGACTCCTCGTCAAATTCGCGGCTGTTTCCGTCGTTCCGCAAATGTCGGGTTACGAGGACTGAGTAACGGTTACGGCGCGCGAAACTCTGCGGCGAGGTCCCGGACGATCTCCTCGGCTTCGCGAGCGATGGTGCGGACGATGTCTGCGGCGGACGGCATGTCGGTGATGAGACCCGCGCTTTCCCCGGCGGGCATGGGGAAGTACTGCGCGTCGCCGCGTTGAGCGGCGGCCTTGAAGATGTCTTCGGCGGCGTTCGACTGCAGCATCGGCGGAAGGACGGGCCCGGTGCCGTAGTCCGATGCGAAGCAGTTGCGCAGCGTTCGCATGGGAAGTCCGGTGAAGGCGCGGCTCACGACCGTGTCGCCCGCGCCTGCGGTCAGGACTGCATCCTTGAAAAACTGCGGCGCGATGGACTCGCGCGTCGCGATGAACCGCGTGCCGAGCATGACACCTGACGCGCCGAGCGCGAGCGCCGCCACGAGGCCGCGGCCGTCGACGATCCCGCCCGCCGCGATCACCGGCAGCTTTACCGCATCGACAATCCTCGGCACGATCACCATCGTCCCCGCTTCGTCCGCCGCGTCGCTCCAGTTCGAGCGATGGCCGCCGGCTTCCGTGCCTTGCGCGACGATGACATCCACG
>DASPXV010000062.1:0-23412 GCA_035637115.1 Vicinamibacterales bacterium | reverse complement strand
CGCGCGCACGAGCGAGAAATTCAACTCCCCGATGTGCGCCCCTTCGCACGCCTTCTCGAACAGCGCCGGTGAGGCGGTATCCAGGGCCTTGACGATCAAGAAGTCCGAGACCTGCGTCTTGCGCGTGGCGGGGGACAGCTTGCCCGGTTGCGACGTCGCGTTGGTCGTATCCGTAAGGCCCCACGAGTAACTCAAAACTTCGATCCACTTCTCCTTCCCCTCGCGGGCCGACTCGCCGTCGATGCCGTCAATCTTCAGGAACATGTCGACTGCCATGACGCCTCCTCACTCCGTGACAGTAATGATGAACTCGACGAGGTCGCGCGTCTTCGACGGCGAGACCGCGGGCTGCTGGATATATGTACCGCGTGCGCCGGCAAAGCGCGCCGTGCCGCCGACAATCGCGTGTACCTTCGGCGCGCCCGGGGCGGCCGGTGCCGACATGCCGAAGAGCGTCCCGTCGTGCAGCTGCAACACCTGCATCTCGACGTTCGATGCGGCCGTCGTGTGCGGCCCGAACGGCGTGCTCAAACAGAAGCAGTTCGTGGAGAACTCGCCGACGTGCTTGCCGTCCGGTGCGTCGAACAGCTGCCCGGACGCGACGACGCGCGTGTCGGCCGGAGTGTTCCCGTTGCCCACTCCGGGAATGGGACGGATGCGCGCGTAGAGTTTCAGCGGTCCACGGCCGGCGGGCACCGCCTCCGCCTGCGCGCGTCCCCAGCGTGTGCCTGCCGCGACGGCCAGCCCTCCTCCGAGCAGCGCCAGCCCTGACTGCAGCAGCGTGCGGCGCCCCTTGGCAGTCTCGTTCATACGTCCTCCTTCATTGAGCGGGAACCAGGAATCCCAGCGAGACGAGACGCCGGCAGATCGCCGCCGTCGCCCGGCGCGTCGCGTCATGGTCGGTCGCGGTCTTGGCGGCGAGGTCTGCCGATATGTCGCCGAGCGTGCGGCGGCCGTCGCAGCACGTGAGCAAGTGGATCGTGTAGGGGTCGACGTCGCCGCGGAATTTCAGCCCGCCGTCCAGCGCGATCTGCGAGCCGTTGCCCGCCACGTAGCGGCCGTCGCGCAACGTGAGCGTCTGTTCGAGTCGATGTCCGGCCGGAACGAATGCGCGCGCCAGCAGCGCATCGTCGGTGTGCGCCTGCGACAGGAGATCCTGCGCGTCGAAGATCCGCGGAATCAGGGACTCGTCCGGTTCGAGCGAGCCATCCGGGAAGCGGTCCGTCCGCACCCATCCCGTCCCTTCGGCCCGCCGGCGGAGGATCACCGCTCCGAGGCCAATCTTCTCGAATCCGAGCTCGCGGTGGTACGCGGGCCAGCTCTCCAGCGCGCGCTCGTAGGCGGCGCGATCCGGACTGCTGTTCCACGTCGCGGCGTAGGTGAGGGGGTCCTGCGTGCCGCTGCACAGCATCCAGGTGTCGCAGCCCGACGACGAGACCCAGCGGCGCAGCGGCGCGGACCAGTCTTCGCCCGCGGCAATGCCCCAGTTGCAGAGCACCGTGGCGTAGCCCCCTTCCTCGAGGTGCTGCGGCGCGCGACGGACGACCTCCTCACAGAAACCGTGGCCGCGCCGATTGCCGTCGCGGAAGATGTAGCGTGATTCCGGCGAGATTACGTACGGCGGATTACAGGCGATGAGATCGAACCGCTCCCCCTCGACGGGATCGAACAGGCTGCCTTCGCGGAACTCGACATTGTGCACGTCGTTCAGTGCGGCGTTGAAGCGCGCGAAGTTCAGCGCGCGCGGATTCGTGTCGACGCCGACAACGCGCTCGCTGTGTCGGGCGGTCATCAGCGCGAGGACGCCACAGCCCGTGCCGACGTCGAGCGTCGAGCGGACCCGCCGCCGGACCAGCAGCGCAGCCAGCGTCCTGGTCGTCGGATTGACGTCGAGCACGTGATCGCGGCTGACCGATGCCCGGCGATCGTAAGTGTCGTGCGCGAGCACGAGACCCGCGCAGCCCGAGAGGCGCAGACTGGCAGTGACACCCTCGGGACCACGCGCGAGAAGGCCCAGCCGCTCGATGTGCTCGAGGGACAAGGGTGCGAGCGCATCTCGTACGGCCGCGTCATCGACCGGCTGCAGCAGCACGAAGAGCTTGATCAACGTGTGGAGCGGCGTCGGCTCGGCCAGCCGACGCAGGTATAGAGGAACATCATCGCGGATATGCGCGTTCCCGCTGGCCGGCGGGGTGCCGAGGGCGGCGGGGACCGCGTCACCCGCGAACCCGTGAGAGACGAGTACGCGGCCGAGCTCGGCTGTCAGTGGCTGGTCGCTAGTCTCGAGAGGACCCGCGTCCGACGACGCGGGGCGAAGAACGGTGATGGCCACAGTGGCCGTGGACGTTATCGCCCCGCCTCATCGTTAGCAATTAGCCAAACGTCGTACGACGAAAGTTGTACCGCTGGGTGAACGTCCCTTGCACCCCTGACATGGGAGGAAATGCATGAAGCCCAACGAGTCATCTTCACTGGGTGAACAGCAGGCGGAAGGCAACCTCGGCAACGAACGCGTCCGTAATTCCGAGTCACGCCGGCGCAGCGAGCGGATGCGCAACCGCTCGAGCGACCGCAGCGAATCCAGCAGCAGCGAGAGCTCGAGCCCCAGCTCGGAGACGCACGACACGAACGATTCGAATAAGGGCGGCAGCGAACGTTAGGAGCACGTCACCAGGGATGCTCTTCCCGTGACCGCGCTTCCGCCAGCCATTCGCCGCTGACCGGCTCGGAACTCAGAAGCCGCGCATTGCCGCTGCGGCGGCGGGCGCGCAGGATGAACCCGGCGCCGAGGGCGAGAATGGTGAGTGGCAGGAGCCAGATGATGCGCATGGGGACTACCTCACGCGCAGCAAAACCGGTTCCGTCTCAGCTATGGCTCTTTTCGCGGCTGTCGTGATGCGCGGTCGCGATCCGCGTCGTATTTCGCGTCAGTAAGTTTTTCGCGGTTACTCAGCCTTTGAAGTAAATCGGCAAAATCGGCGGGCGGCGGCGCCTCGAACTGAAGCCGCCGTCCGTCGGATGGATGGTCGAACGCCAGGCGCCATGCGTGCAGCGCATGCCGCTCGAACTGGATCGACCGCAGCGTGCCTGGCCCGAACGTGTATCGCTTTTCTCCGACGAGCGTGTGGCCGCGCAACCGCGCCTGGATGCGGATCTGATTGCGCCGGCCGCTCTGGAGCCGCACTTCGATCAGCGAGGTGTCTTTGTACCGCTCGAGGACCCGGTAATCAGAGATCGCTTCCTGCGCATTCGGATCGCGAGGATGGGTTTCTTTCTGGATCAGCGCCTTCTCGTCCCATACAAGATGATCGCGCCACTGGCCGGACGCGGGCGAAGGATGTCCGTACACCACCGCCAGGTACACGCGATCCGGCTGCCGCCGCTTGAACTGCGCCTTCAGTCTCGCCTGCGATTCGGTGTCCTTCGCGAACACGACGAGCCCCGACGTGTCTTGGTCGATCCGATGAACGATCAGCGGACGGCGCTTGCCCGATGGACGCAGGTGGCGCTCCACCTCGTCGTACACCGATGGCGCCGCACTCTTGCGTTCCAGCGGCACCGACAGAAGGCCCGCGGGCTTGTTGACGACAATCAACGCGGCGTCTTCGAACAGGATTTCGACGTCGCCGGCGGTCTGCGGTCCCGGCCGCGGCGCCTTCGCGCTGCCAGGGCGGTCCATCCAGATCCGCACGCGATCGCCGTCCTCGAGCCGGCGCGCCGCCGCATCGCTCCGCGCTTCGTCGTCGTTGACGAAGATCTTGCCGCGCGCCAGCGCCGCCAGGGCTTTCGCGCGCGATCCAAGCCGTTGCGGCGCCGCGAGGAATTTGTCGAGGCGAGCGCCAGACTCCTCCGGCTCGACCGTCCATTCGTTGGCTGCCATCCGCCCTCGTACGTTACAATAGGAGGTTCTTCCAATCCTTTGTGGCCCGGGAGTACGGCCTCTTTCATGATTTCAGTCAGCGGCGTGTCGATGCGGTTCGGTTCGAAGGTCCTGTTTGAGGATGTCACGACGACGTTCTCGACCGGGCGGCGGTATGGCTTGACGGGGCCGAACGGCGCCGGCAAGTCCACCTTCATGAAGCTGCTGACCGGCGAGTCACAGCCGCAGTCGGGGACCGTCACGCGCCCTGAGAAGCTCGGCGTCCTGCGGCAGGACCAGTTCGCGTTCGACGAGTTCCGCGTCATTGACACGGTAATCATGGGCAATCAGCGCCTGTGGAAAGCGCTCGAGGAGCGCGAGCACCTCTACGCCGTCACGGACATGACCGACGCGCAGGGCATGCGGCTCGCGGAGCTCGAAGGAGTTGTCGGCGAGGAAGACGGCTACACCGCCGAAAGCGACGCCGCCGTGCTGCTCGATGGTCTCGACATTCCCGAGCCGCTGCATCATCGGAAGATGTCGGAGCTGCAGGGGGGACAGAAGGTCCGCGTTCTACTCGCCCAGGCGCTGTTCGGCGGGCCGCAGGCGCTGCTCCTGGACGAGCCAACGAACCACCTGGACCTCGAGTCGATCCACTGGCTGAGCGACTTCCTGAACCACTACAACGGGACGCTCATCGTCATCTCACACGACCGGCATTTCCTCAACGGGATCTGCACGCACATCGCGGACATCGACTACCAGACGATCATCACCTACACCGGCGGCTATGACGACATGGTGCTGGCGAAGATGCAGATCCGCAGCAAGGTCGAGTCCGACAACGCGCAGCGCGAGAAGAAGATCGCCCAGTTGAACGACTTCATCGCCCGCTTCTCGGCCGGCACGCGCGCCAGCCAGGTGCAGGCGCGGCGCAAGGAAGTCGAGCGGCTGCAGACGACGGAGCTCGCGCGGTCGAACATCCAGCGCCCGTATATCAAGTTCACGCCGGCCCGTCCCTCCGGACGGATGGCGATGGAGATCAAGGAGGTCTCGAAGGGTTTCGAGAACCATCCGGTGATCGAGGATTTCGACGCCATCGTCAACCGCGGCGAGAAGATCGTGATCGTCGGGCGCAACGGCGTCGGAAAGACGACGCTGCTCAGGGCGCTGCTGTCGGACGCGCCCGGCGCGATCGGCGCGTCACCGAAGGATATTGATTCCGGCTCCGTTCGCTGGGGACACGAGGCGTCGGTCGGATACTTCCCGCAGGATCACACCGGCGTGATCGAGAAGGGGATGACCGCGGTCGAGTGGCTGCACCAGTTCGATCCCGACGCGGCGCGGCAGGACATTCACGGCCTGCTCGGGCAGATGCTGTTCAGCGGCGAAGAGGGCCTCAAGCCCACGCACGCACTGTCGGGCGGCGAGACGGCGCGGCTGCTGTTCTGCCGCATCATGCTGCAGAAGCCGAACGTGCTCGTCTTCGACGAGCCGACCAACCATCTCGATCTCGAATCGATCAACGCGCTCAACATCGCCCTCCAGAAATTCGAGGGGACTGTGCTCCTCGTCACGCACGACCAGGACCTCATCGAAGAGGTCGGGACGCGCGTCTGGCAGCTCGAACCGGGGAAGATTACCGACTTCAAGGGCACTTACGAAGAGTTCACATCCACGCTTGCCTAATCCGAAGCTTGTGCCTCGACCCGGCGGGTTCGCCGGACTCGGTCTCTCGAAAGAGATCGTTGCGTCGCTTACTGTCCTCGGCTACGAAGAGCCGACTCCGGTCCAGCGTGAGACCATCCCATTGCTGCTCGAAGGCAAGGACCTGCTCGGGCAGGCCGCGACGGGCACGGGCAAGACCGCCGCGTTCGCGCTGCCGATGCTGCAGCGCCTCGAGGATGCCGGCGATGCCGGCCGGCGGCACACCGCCGGCCTCGTCCTCGTGCCAACGCGCGAGCTCGCCATGCAGGTCGCGGAAGCCATTCACAAGTACGCACGCGGCACGAAGCTGACCGTTCTTCCGCTTTATGGCGGCGCGCCGATGCACCAGCAGATCCGCACGCTCGAGCGCGGCGCCAGCGTCGTCGTCGCGACACCGGGCCGCGCGCTCGATCACATCCGCCGCGGGACGCTTTCGCTTGGCACGCTGCGCGTGCTCATCCTCGATGAAGCGGATGAAATGCTCGACATGGGCTTCGCCGAGGATCTCGACGCGATCCTCGAGGCAACGCCGGAGGAGCGCCAGACGGCGCTCTTCTCGGCGACGATGCCGCCGCGGATCTTGACGATTGCCAACCGTCACCTGAAGGATCCGGCGCGCGTGTCGATCGCGCGCGAGAAGGCGGCGCCCGGCAAGCTGCCGCGCGTGCGCCAGATCGCCTACATCGTCGCCCGGCCGCACAAGGCGGCGGCGCTGGAGCGCGTGCTCGAGACGGAGAACGCCTCGTCGGCGCTGGTGTTCTGCCGCACGCGTCTGGAAGTCGATACGCTCGTCGAGACGCTGAACGCGCACGGCCACAGCGCGGAAGCGCTGCACGGCGGGATGGAGCAGCGCCAGCGCGATCGCGTCATGACGCGATTCCGCGAAGGGAAGGCCGACCTTCTCGTCGCTACCGACGTTGCCGCGCGCGGCCTCGACATCGAGCGTCTCTCGCACGTCATCAACTACGACGTCCCGAATTCGTCGGAGACGTACCTGCATCGCATCGGCCGCACCGGGCGCGCCGGCCGCGAGGGGACCGCGATCACGCTCGTCGAGCCGCGCGAGCATCGCCTCGTCCGGAGCATGGAAGCGGTCACGAAGCAGAAGATCGAGATCGCACCGGTGCCGACGGTTGCCGACCTGCGCGCGCGCCGCCTCGAGCTGACGCGGGCGTCACTGCGGGAGCGACTCCTCGCGGGCGACCTCGAGCAGACGCGCGTCGTCGTGCAATCGCTCGCGGAGGAGTTCGACGTGCTCGACATCGCCGCGGCGGCGGTGCATCTCGCGCACGCGGCTGCAGGGGGAGAGGGGGACGACAAGGAAATTCCCGCGACCGGTGCGACTCCGGCCGGGGACCGTCCCGGCGATCGCCGTCCGTTGAAGCCGGCACGCGGACACGTCAGAGCCCAGACTCCACGCGGAGACGACGGCGACATGGTCCGGCTGTTCGTAGGCGCTGGCCGCCGCGGCGGCATCCGTCCCGGCGATCTCGTCGGCGCGATCACCGGCGAGTCCGGTCTCGAATCGCGATCGATCGGCGCGATCGAGATCAACGACGCGTTCTCGCTGGTCGAAGTGCCCGACGATCGCGCGGAAGAAGTGATCGCCGCGCTGCGCAGCACCAAGCTGCGCGGCCAGAAGGTCACCGTCCGCCGCGAGCGATAAGCTGCTCGCAGAGCGTCTCACCGCGCCGTACGCGCCAGCGCACGGCTAGCTTCACTTCGAAATCCCGCTTCGCGCGCCGGAAAAGCGCCCCTGCGTCGCGGGGTTTTTCCGGCCTGCGCAGGCGGGATTTCTTCGCGGAGCACCGCGCCCCAAGAGCGCTAACCTATCGCACGCGCGAAACCGCAAGTCGATACATATAAATGTCAGGGCGCGGACGTTCCACGTCGACGAAGCCCGCCAGCGCCAGCCGGCTGCGCATTACCGCAGCAGCTTCAGCCCGCGCACGCCTTTCAGATCGAGGCGCCATACCGCGCCCTTGCTGGTTTTCTCGTCGGCCAGCGCGCCGGTGATGAACAACTGGTCCATGTTCGGCCCCCAGAACGCAACGTTGCTGGTCGTCAGGTTGCCGCCCGGATAACTGCGCAGCAGCTTCCCGTCGGGGCCCAGCACCTGCACCGTGTGCATGCCGTAATGCGCGACGAAGAGATTTCCGTCCTCGTCGAGCGTCATGCCGTCCGGCGCGTTCTCGATCTGATCCCCCTGTTTGGTCGGCAGCGTCGCGAACACCGTGCGCGGCGCGAGCTTGCCCGGCGAGACTACGGGAAAGGAGAGGATGCGATTGTGGCCGCTTTCGCCGACGAGCAGTGTCTTGCCATCGGGGCGCAGGATGATGCCGTTCGGGAAGGCCAGCCCCTGTGCGATCAGGTGCGTCTTCCCCTGAGGATCGACGTAGTGCACCGTGCCGATCGGATTCTTCACGTCCGAGCCGCCGGGATCGGTGAAGTAGAAGCCTCCCTTTGGATCGATGGTCAGGTCATTCGGGGCGCGCAGGGGCTTGCCCTCGCACTCGGATGACGCGTCCGCCAGCTTCTTTCCGGTCGCGTCAAGGTGCAGGACCGCGCCCTTGTCGCAGACCAGGTGCGTGCCGTCGGAAAGGATCTTGTGACCGTTCGGCGCGGGCGTCCTGGCCCAGAGCGCGGTCTTGCCATCCGGAGCGATGGTGTAGATGGTCCCGTGCTGCGTGTCGGAAACGTACGCGATCCCCGAGCGGTCGAACACGATGCCTTCGCAGTAGCCGGGGACTTCGGCGATCTTGACCGGCTTGACGGCAGTCTGGGGTGGGAGATCGCCCGCGGCGAGCAGGCCCGCGGTGAGGGCAAGAAACGACACCATTAATTTCATGGTGCCGACTCTACAACAGCTGTCCCGCTATTTCCTGTTTTCCAGCCGCGCGTTCAGCGTTCTTGTTTTGCGGGCGCGCTTAGCGCGCGCGGGCGGAGAGCCGGCCTGGCAGCCGCCGGCCGGCAGCGAGACGCACGATGGGAATGTGGGCCGTCGCAGGACACGTCGATAACAATTCCGTCGTTTCCTGCGCATCATTGTCGCCGAGCGACGCGCCGACGACGATCAAGTCGGGCAGATGACAGGACGCCTTGACGATGGCCTCGAACCCGGTGCGGGCGACGGCGACGCGGAAGCCGCGCTTTTCAAGCTGCCGCACTCGCCGCGCACGGGACACGGGATTCGCGTCCGCGATGAGAACGAGTGGCAGCGCGATCGACGACGTGGTCGAGTCGGGGGAAAAATTTTCGGTCGTGAGCGTCTGCAATTCGGACATTCAGGGCGCCCTCCGCGGTTCGCGAGCGACGCTGAGCAAGAATGCTGCCGTGATTCAGGCGCGCAGAACGCGATTGATGCCGACCGCCGCGATGGCACCGACGCCGATCGCGACGACATCCAGATCGCTCGCCTGGTTGAGAGGATCGAACGCCGCAAGCAGGGCAAAGCTGAGGAGGCCACCGGCGATCGCGCACGCGAGGATTTCCGCGAAGACGAATACGGGGCGCCTCGGACAGCGATGTCCGTCTGTAAGGTGGCCCTTGCAGCGGGGACAAGTCGCCATTGGAATATGAAGTCGGCCGGTCGCCGACACGATAGCACAGGCGATTTGTGGCTGAGGTGGATTTTTCGCCGCACCGCGTATCATGGCCGCCACCAAATCGGTCGTGATGAACAGCCATCGCGTCGGTTCATTCGTCCTCCTCGCCGCCGGTGTGCTGCTCGTCTTCGCCGGGCTCGCCTCTGCGTTGGGATTTACCCTCGGCGGCATGATCGCCAGCAGCGCCGCCATCGTCGCGCTCCTGTACGCCGGTGGCGTGTGGTTCGGCCGCTCTTCCCACGCGGATCCGTCTGTGGTCCTCTTCACTCGAGGGCTCGTCGTAGCGAGCGGGCCGCTCTCGGGACGCGCAGTCGCGGATTTGTTCTCGCCCGAGATGCGTGGGCCCATCGAAGAGGGATGCCGGAAGGCGCTGCTGGGGCAGGCGTCGCGGTTCGCGTGCGGCGCCGCGCAACTTTTCGCCGCGAGCCCGGTCAGATCGAGTGAAGGCGCCGTCGTCTTCGGGCTGCTGCTGTCGGGCCGCGTGGCGGAAGCGGAAGTGGCGGCGGTTACGCCGCTCGCATAGGACGCGCGAGCAGCGCGACGCCGAGGGCGACGACCGCGAGTGAGAAGAGGTGGGCGACCGTGAGCGGTCCCAGCACACGCGTGTTCACTCGCACGAACTCCAGCGCAAACCTGAACGCGCCGACGCCGATAAAATACCGTCCGAGCACCGTGCGATCCGACAACCCGCGACGGCGCCAGCGAATCAACATCCACGTGAAGACCGCGAGGAAAATGGCCTCGTAGATCTGCGTCGGATGGACGCGTTCCGTGGTCGGCGGCAGACCCTCGGGAAACGCGACGCCCCAGGGCAGGGACGTAGGATGTCCGTAGTCGTCGCCGACGAGGAAACATCCGACGCGGCCAAGCATCTGGCCGACGGCGAGCGCCGGCGTGGCGGCCGAGAGGACGGCCATCATCGGCCACCGCTTCACCCGGATCGTCAGGTAACCGGCGAGCAACCCGCCGACGAACCCACCGAACCAGCTCATTCCGCCTCGATCGAGGAAAAGGCTCAGGAACGAGCTTTCATTTAAGTGTTCGAAGACGTAGAGGAGCTTCGCGCCAAGCAGTCCGCCGACCAGGCCGTAGACGGCAGCATCCATCGCTGCGTCAGGCAATCCCGATCGCGCCAGCTCCCGCCGGAATACCCAGAGTCCGGCGAGGGCGCCGAAGGCGACCATCACGCCGAAGCTGGTGATGTCGAGCGATCCGATGCGGAAGAGAACGGGGAACAAGCCCGTCTAGATTACTTCTTCTTCCCGCCGCCCTTGCGTCCCTTCTTGGCGGCGCGGCTGCGCTTCTCGCTCGCGCGGCGCTTGTTCACCGTGGCCGCCGCGATGCGCTTGGCAACTTTCGCGCTGCGGCCGCGCTTGCTGGCGGACGCCTTGATCTTCTCGTACTGCCGCGCGTTCTTCTTACCCTTGACACCACGTGGTGGCATGCAGCTACCTCCTCAAATGGCCGGTTTCTGGCCGGCGAGGAACCGATCAACGCGGGCCGCAACCTCCTTGAGATAGGCCGCGTCGCCGGCGGACACCTCGGTGGTTACGTATCCCTCATAACCGATCTCATGCAAAGCGCGCCGCACTTCGGGCCAATCGATGTCTCCCTCGCCGATGGGCTTCCACGTGAACCGCCCGTTCGGCCGGTCGAAATTGAAGTCCTTCAGGTGCACCTTGACGATCCGCCGACCCAGCGTGCGGATCCAGTCCTGCGGGAAGGCATAGATCACCACATTGCCGACGTCGAAATACGCCTTCAGCCACGGCGACTCGAACTCGTCTACGTAGCGCGCGAATTCCAACGGACTGAGGAGGAACTTGTTCCACGCCTCCTCGACCGCGACAATCACCTTGAGATCTTTCGCGAGCGGCAGCACGCGCTCGCGGATAACGCGCTGCGACCGCTGGTAGCCGTCCCGATACGGCGTTGCCGCGTCCACGACCGCCGGAACGAGCAGCACGGCGTCGGCGCCCCAGAGCGCGGCATTGCGCAGCGACGTCTCCATCCCCACGACGCTGCGGCGGACGACGTCGGGGTCGCTGCTCGAGAGCGGCAGCCGCCAGTGATCCATGTTCATCACGGAGTGAATGCGGAGGCCCGCCTTCGTCGCGGACTCTCTGACTTCCGCCGCTTCCTCCGGACGTGTCACGGTCTGCATCTCGATGGCCTCGAATCCCGCCTCCTTCGCCATCGCGAAACGGCCAGCATAGGAGAGATCCTTCGGCAGCATCGAAATGAGGATCGACTTGCGGATGCCCGGGGGCTGCGCCAGCACGTCGATGGAGTGGCCGGCGGCCGCGGCCGCCGCCATGAGCTTGATGAACGCGCGTCGGTCTGTCATGCGGAGCCTTATACTACCGATCGGTCTACGCGTCGAAAGGGAGGCACATGTCAATTTCAGACATCAGTCGGCGGCGGTTTCTCGGATCGGTTGCGGCGGCGGGCGCCGCCGCGGTGACGGTCAATGCGGCGAAGGGGGACGCACGCGCGTCGCAGCCGGCGGGCGGCAAGGCGCAGGCGCCGGATGGACGGGTGCTGAAGGCCGGACTCATTGGGTGCGGCGGGCGCGGGCGCGGCGCGGCAACGAACTTCCTGGACGCGGGACCGAACCTTCAGATCACGGCGCTCGCCGATGTGTTCCCCGATCGCGTCGCGAAGGCGCGCGAGCTTCTGAACGGGCAGCGCGGGCAGCAGATCGGCGAGGCGAATTGCTTCACCGGGTTCGACGCCTACCAGAAGCTGCTCGGCTCCGGCGTCGACCTCGTGATCCAGGCGACGCCGCCACACTTCCGGCCGCTGCACGCGGCCGCGATCGTCGACGCGGGGAAGCACCTGTTCATGGAGAAGCCGCTGGGCGTGGACGTGCCCGGCGTGCAGGCAGTGATGCGCACGGCGGAGCGGGCGCAGAGCAAGGGCTTGAGCGTGATGACCGGCACCCAGCTGCGCCGCGACAACGCCCGCATGGAAGTGTACCGGCGCGTCCGCGACGGCGCGATCGGCGACATCCGATCGGTGCGCGCGATCCGCAACCAGGGAGCGCTGTGGTACCGCCTGCCCGATCCCGGCTGGTCCGACATGGAATACATGATCCGGGATTGGGTGAACTGGGCCTGGCTCTCGGGCGACATCATCGTCGAGCAGCACATCCATCATCTGGACGCGATGCTGTGGGTGCTGGGGAAGACGCCGATCAAGGCCACCGGGATGGGCGCGCACGCGCGGAGGCGCACCGGCGATCAGTACGATTTCTTCAGCATCGACTACGAGTACGACGGCGGCCTGCACCTGCACACCACCATCCGGCAGCTCAATGGCTGCGCCAACGAGCGGCAGGAAGTCTTCGTCGGAACCAAAGGCTCGGCGAACCTTGACGGGATCATCTACGACCTCGCGGGGAAGCCGATCTGGAAGTACGACGGGCCGGTCAACGACGCGCTCGTCCAGGAACACGTCGACTGGGTCACCGCGATCCGGACGGAGAAGCCGATCAACACCGCGAAGGAAACGGCGCTCGCGACGCTGATGGCGATCATGGGGCGCGATTCGGCGTACACGGGAAAGGCGATCACCTGGGACGATCTGCTCGCCTCCACCGCTCGCCTCGGTCCGACCGAGTACACGCTCGGTCCGGTGCCGCTGAAGCCAGAAGCGCCGGTGCCCGGCGCCGATCAAGGACCGCCGCTCAGCGGCACAGCTTGAATCCCTGATCCCTGATCGCTAATCCTGAATCCTTGATCCGGAATCCCTGATCCGGATCGCGATGGTAAACTCCGGCACATGTCCGCTTTGCTGCGCGCCTCCGCGCTCGTGGCCGGACTGGCAGCGGCCTCCATTGCTCAACCGGCGCACGCGCAGGCGCCTTCGTCTCGCCGCGTAGAGGCGCCGCCCGGCGGGCGCGCCGCTGCGCATCTGGCCCGCGGGGCCGCTTTGGAGCGCGAGGGAAATCCCGCGGCGGCGGCCGACGAATACCGCGCCGCGATCGCGCTTCGGCCGGAGATGGCGCAGGCCCACGATCGCCTGGGATTCGTGCTCGGCCTGCTCGGACGTACCTCCGAAGCCCTCGACGAGTTCCAGCAGGCGGTTGCGCTGCAGCCGTCCTCATTCGACGCCCAATATCATCTCGGCGCCACGCTCTGGTGGACGAAGCAGATTGCGCCCGCGCGCGCCGCGCTGCAGCAGGCGGTGAAGCTTCGTCCGGCGCACGCCGAGGCGCGCTACTATCTCGCGCTCACCGAGAAACAAGCCGGCGCCGCCGACAAGGCGCTCGAAGATTTGCGGATCGCCGTGCGGCTGGGGCCGCAGATCGCGCTGGCGCACCTGCAGCTCGGCGTCGCACTGCAGGAAATTGGCGACGTCGACGGGGCGATCGACGAGCTGCGCCGCGCGAGCGCGCTGGATCCATCCTCCGCTGATGCCCGCAACAGCCTGGGTATTGCGTTGATGCAGAAGGGGGCCGCGGACGAGGCGATTCGCGCCTTCGAGATGGTCATCCAGGCGCAGCCCGATCATCCCACCGCACGGTTGAACCTGGGCACCGCGTTCATGCAGCAGGGCAACCTCCAGCAGGCGATCGAGACGTACCGCGAGCTGACCCGCCGCAACCCGGCGGATGCCGAAGGCTTCTATGACCTGGGCCTGGCCCTGAAACAAAGCGACGACTTCATCGCCGCCGAGGCCGCGCTGCGGACCGCGGCTCGCCTGGACCCTGCGCTGCCGGAGGCACCCTATACTCTCGGCGTCGTGTTGTGGCAGACCGGACGCGCCGACGAAGCGGCCGCGCTTTTCCGTGACGCGATCTCGCGCCGAGCGGACTTTGCCGATGCGCACTACATGCTCGGCACCATCCAGAAGCAGCAGGGAGAGCTCGATCGCGCGATCGATGAATTCCGCGAGACCATTCGCCTCCGCCCCACGTCCGCCGAAGCGTACACAAGCCTGGCGCAAATCTTCCGGCAGCGGCATGACGACGCGGGCGCGGCCGCGGCGCTTGCCTCCGCCGATCGGCTGAACCGGCGGAAGGCCGACGCGCAGGCGGGGGTGTTCGCGGTGCACGCAGGGCTGGAGATGATGAAGCGCGGCGCGATCGCCAGAGCGATCGAGAAATTCCGCGAAGGCGTCCGGCTTGCCCCCGACAACGCGCAGGCCCACTATCAGCTCGCCATGGCGCTGCGCCGCACGGGTGCGCGCGCCGAAGCGGCCGCGGAGTTCGAAACCGCCCGCCGCCTCACACCGTCTCTTCGGATGCCGGAGACAGGACGCTGATCGTGCGCGGCGACTCCTGGTCCTTTCCCGCGCTGACATTCATGATTGCGCTCACGCTGCTGATCGGCCGTCCCGCGGTGCGGGGACAGCCGCTTCCCGCACCGGAGTTCTCGTTCGTCAACGTCGCGCGGGAGGCCGGTCTCGACAGCCCGACGGTCTTCGGCGGTACCACGTCGAACAAGTACCTCCTCGAAACAACGGGCACGGGCCTCGCCTTTATCGATTACGACAACGACGGCTGGCTCGACCTGTTCCTGGTGAACGGATCGACGCTCGAGGGTGTCGCGCAGGAGAAGGCGCCGACCAATCATCTCTATCGCAACAAGCGTGACGGCACGTTCGAGGATGTGACGAAACGCGCCGGCCTCGACGCAAGCGGCTGGGGACAGGGCGCGTGCGTCGGCGACTACGATAATGACGGCGCCGACGATCTGTTTGTCAGCTACTTCGGCCAGAATCGCCTGTATCACAACCGCGGCGACGGTAGCTTCGCTGACGTGACGCGGGCGGCCGGCCTCATGCAGCCGCGGACGCGCTGGGGCACGGGCTGCGCATTCCTGGATTACGATCGCGATGGCCGACTCGATCTGTTCGTGGCCAACTACATCGACCTGGATCTGCGCACGGCGCCGACGCCCGATTCCGGCCTCTGCCGCTACAAGGGTGTGCCGGTCGCCTGCGGTCCGCCCGGACTGCCCGGTGGGAAAAATGCGATGTACCACAACAAGGGGGACGGCTCGTTCGCTGACGTGTCGCAGACGTCGGGGATCGCCGGCGCAAGCGGCACCTACGGGCTCGGGGTGAGCACGCTCGACTTCGACAACGACGGCTGGATCGATCTGTACGTCGCCAACGATTCCAACCCGAGCGCGCTCTACCGCAACAATCACGACGGCAGCTTCACCGACATCGGCGTCCGCGCCGGCTGCGCCTACAGTCAGGACGGCAAGCCGCAGGCGGGAATGGGCGTCGCGATCGGCGACTTCGATCGCAACGGGACGATGGACGTGTTCAAGACCAATTTCGCGGGCGACACGTCGACGTTGTACGTGAACACGGGCGACGGGCTGTGCGAGGATCGTACGTTCGCGGCCGGCATCGGACTGAACACGCGGTGGCTCGGGTGGGGCACGGGATTCGTCGATCTCGACAACGACGGCTGGCTCGACCTGTTCCTCACCAATGGCCACGTCTACCCCGAGGTCGCGCAGCTCAAGACGGAAGCGGGCTACAAGCAGCGCAAGATCGTGTACCGGAACCTCGCGAACGGACGCTTCGCGGACGTGACCGAGCAGCTGGGAGAACCCGTCACCGTCGCGAAAGCAGGGCGCGGGTCGGCGTTCGGCGATTTCGACAACGATGGTCACGTCGATGTCGCGATCACGAACGTCAACGACCTTCCCGATCTGTTTCGGCTGCGTGGCGTGGCGCGTCACTGGGTGCTGCTGAAGCTCGTCGGCGTCGCGTCGAATCGCAATGCCATCGGCGCGCGCGTCAAGTGCGTGAGCGGCGGCGCGTCACAATGGCAGGAAGTACGCGGTGGCGGCAGCTATCTCTCGCAGAACGATTTTCGCGTTCATTTTGGACTCGCCGCCGCGGGCCGCGTCGATCGGATCGACATCCGCTGGCCGAACGGCCGCGAAGAGAGCTGGACGGATCTCGCGGTCGATACCATTCACACATTGAAAGAAGGCGGCGGCCATGCGACAGCATCGAGGTAGTGCGCACCGGCTGCTGACGATGATCGCGGTCGCCGTCATCTGGAGCGAGCCCCTTACCGCAGGCCCTTCGGCGCCACTCAGGGCAGGCCCTTCGACGGCGCTCAGGGCAAGGCAGGCTCCCGCTCCGGCGCGCGACGCGGTGACCGCGCTCATCGCTGACGCTCGCGCATTAATAGATGGAGGCAACCCGGATGGGGCGATCGCGAAACTCCGCGCCGCGAACGCCAGCGGCGATCCCCGGATCGCGGAACTGCTGGGCGTCGCCTACTACCACGCCAACGATCCCGCACGCGCAATCGCGACGCTGACGCCGGAGGTGGCCCGGCTGCCGCGCGAGTCGCTCGAGCGACGCGAAGCCGTGCAGGTGCTCGGGCTGTCACATTATCTGGCCGGGCACCTGGCGGAGGCGATCCCGTTCCTCGAGGAGATTCAGCCGCTCGTCCCCGACGACATCAAGCTGGCCTACACGCTTGGCACTGCATACATCCAGACGCGGCAGCCCGCGAAAGCGCGGGACGCGTTCGCTCGCACATTTGGAGTGCCCTTCGGGTCGGCCGCCGCCCACCTGCTGACCGCACAGATGATGATCCGGCTGGAGCTCGAGGACCTTGCACAGGCCGAGCTGCGGCTGGCGCTCGAGAAGGAGCCGCGCCTCCCGGAGGCGCACTACCTTCTCGGACAGATCGCGATCTTCCGCTCGCGGCTGGACGAAGGGTTGGCGCTGATGCGGCAGGAGCTGGCCATCAACCCGGCGCACGCGATGGCGCTCTATCGCATCGGCGACATCCAGTCCCGCCAGCTGCAATGGGAGGCCGCGATCGCCGCGCTGCAGCAGTCGATCTGGATCAACCCGTACTTCAGCGGGCCCTACATCCTGCTCGGCAAGGCTTATGCGAAGACGAACCGCCCGGCCGCCGCCGAAAGCATGCTCCGCCGCGCAATTCAGTACGATCCGAACAACAAGACCGCGCACTATCTCCTCGCGCAGCTCCTCCAGCAGACCGGACGTAGCGACGAAGCGAAGCGGGAGTTCGCGATCGCCGAGCGGCTGCAGGGCGACAGGGAGAAATAGGGGCCCGGATGCACGGACCACGGGATCTCGTCGGCGCAGCCTGCGCGGCGTGGTTGATTGCCTCCACCTGGGCGTCTCCGCCTCCCGGCAAAACCAATCCAGACGATCTCCCCTGGCCGATCTCGCTCGTCGACGTCGGCGACCGCGCGGGACTCGGCGCCATCTCCGTGTACGGCGGCGTCGACCGCAAGCGATTCATCATCGAGACCAACGGCGCCGGCGTCGCCTTCCTCGACTACGACAACGACCAGTGGGTCGACGCGCTCGTGCTGAGCGGCACGCGCCTCGAGGACGGCTCACGCGCGACGGCACACTTCCCGCCGGGCGCGGCGCCGGTGTCGCACCTGTACCGCAACAATCACGACGGCACCTTCAGAGACGTGACGGCGGCGGCCGCTCTGAACCGCACGGGATGGGCATCTGCAGTGTGCGCCGCGGATTACGACAATGACGGCTCACTCGATCTCTTCGTCACCTACTACGGGGCCAACGTGCTGTACCGGAACCGCGGCGACGGACGCTTCGAGGACGTGACCACGAAGGCTGGACTGCCGGCTGCGGGGGTGAGATGGGGATCCGGCTGCACATTCGTTGACTACGATCGCGACGGGCGCGCCGATCTGTTCGTCGCCAATTACCTGAAGTTCGACATCGGCACCGCGCCCGAGGTCGGACAAGGACCCAACTGCCTGTGGAAGGGGGTCCCGGTCAACTGTGGACCGCGGGGCCTGCCAACCGACACAAACCTGCTCTACCGCAACAACGGCGACGGGACCTTCTCCGACGTCTCGGAGCGGTCGGGCATTGCGGCCGTCCGCGGCCGCTACTCGATGACCGCCACGGCGGCCGATCTGGACGGCGACGGCTGGCCTGACATTTACGTGGCGTGCGACTCGACCGCGTCGATCCTGTACCGCAACAACCACGATGGGACGTTCACCGACAAAGCGGTTGAAAGCGGCGTGGCGTACAGCGAAAACGGCGTGCAGCAGGCCGGCATGGGAGTCGCGGTGGGCGACTACAACGGTGACGGCCTGCTGGACCTTCTCAAGACACACTTCGCCGACGACATCCCGGCCCTGTACCGCAACGGAAGCAAAGGGCTCTTCGAAGACCTCGCTTCCGCGGCGGGTCTCGCGGTGCAGAATCGTTACGTCGAGTGGGGTGCCGGGATGCCGGATCTCGACAACGACGGCCGGGCGGATCTCGTCTACGTCACCGGCAACGTGTACCCCGAGGTCGAAGCCGTCCTCCCCCAATATCCGCAGCGCGGACCGCGCATCGTCTTTCGCAACCGCGACGGCGCACGCTTCGACGACATGACGGCGAGGAGCGGGCCCGGAACGGTGGCACTGCACTCGAGCCGCGGCGCGGCGTTCGGCGATTTCGACAACGACGGCGACGTCGACGTGCTGATCTTCAACATGAACGCCGCGCCGTCGTTGCTCAGAAACGACTACAGCGGCGCGAATCACTGGATCGCGGTAAAGCTCGAAGGGACCGCGTCGAATCGCTCGGCGATCGGCGCCACCGTGCTGCTGACGGCGGACGGACGCACGCGGGCGCAGGCGGTTCTGAGCCAGGCGAGCTACTACTCGCACGACGACCTGCGGCTGCACTTCGGACTCGGTACCGCCGTGTCCGCCGACAGGATCGAAGTGCATTGGCCGAACGGAGGGACCGAAGTGCTCACCAACGTTCGCGGCGGACGCGTGGTGGCGATGAAAGAGGGACAGACGCGCCGCTGATCCCCAGGCAACGGCTGGGCTGGTAGTTTTTTTTCACTGCCGGGCGCGCGGATGGGTGTAACGTGAAACGCCGGAATTCAGCCGGAAGGGAGATACGATGTCCTCTCCTCGTGCTCTTCGCGGATTCGCAACACCTCTCCATCGCGCCGCGTGGTTCTGTCTGACGCTGGCGGCACTCTGTTCTCCATCTCGAGTGAATGCACAAGCCGTATACGGCAGCATCGGCGGTGTCGTCACCGATCAAACCGGCGCGCTCGTGCCCGGCGCCACGGTCACGGTGACGAACGTCGACCGCAAGACGTCCGACACGGTCGTCGCGAATGAGTCCGGCCTTTACATCAAAGAACGGCTGCTCCCCGGCACCTACGAGGTCAAGGCGGAGATGCAGGGATTCAAGGCGGCGGTGTACTCCGCCGTCATGGTGAACGTCGACACGCAGACGAAGCTGAATATCAAGTTGAATCTCGGGAACGTGTCGGAATCGGTCACCGTGTCAGGATACTCACCGCTGCTCAAGAGCGATCGCGCCGACGTCGCCACGACGTTTGACACCAAACAGATCACCGACCTGCCGATCCTCGATCGCAACTTCACCAAGTTCATTCTGCTCACGCCCGGAACCCAGCAGCTCCAATGGCAGCATGCGGCCAGCGAGAACCCGCAGGGGTCGACGCAGACGATGGTGAATGGCCAGCATTTCAGCGGCACGGGCTATCAGCTCGACGGCACGGAGAACCGCGATCCGATCCTCGGGATCATCGTCATCAACCCGAACATCGAAGCGATCCAGGAAACGAAGATCACGTCGCAGAACTACGACGCCGAGTTCGGACAGGCGACGGCGGGTGTCGTGTCGGTCCAGACCAAATCGGGGACGAACAACCTGCACGGCAGCGCATCCGAGTTTCACCTGGGCGATCGCTTCCAGTCGCGCAACCCGTTCTCGCAGTCGCTGCCGGACGCGTCCACGGGCCGGTTCATTCCCGAGACCAAGCGCAATCAGTTCGGAGGGTCGCTCGGCGGTCCGATCAGGAAGGACAGGATCTTCCTCTTCGGCGATTACGCGGGACTGCGGAGCAACGTCGGCGGGTCGCGGCTGCTGACCGTGCCGACCGCGGCGGCGCGAACGGGAGATCTGAGCGCGTATGGCGTGAACATTTTCGATCCCGCCAGTGGTGCAACGCCGGCGGTGCGCACGCAGTTCAGCAACAACGTCATTCCGACGGCGCGGCTGTCGCAGCAGGCGCAGGCGCTCCTGAAACTGATCCCTCTGCCGAACCGTCCGGGCACTGAGAATGGGACGCGCGATAATTTCGTCGCCTCGGGCAGTGAAAAATTCAACAGCGACACGTTCGACGTCCGGCTCGACGGACGCGTCAGTCCGCAGCTGAACCTGTTCGGCCGCTATAGCGTGGCGAAGTTCGATCGGAACGGCCCGACGGCATTCGGCGCGGGCGGCGGCCAGGAGCTCGTGTCCCTCGGCGGGGCGTCCAAGGTGAAGAACCAGAGTCTCGCGACCGGCTTCGATCGATCCATCGGATCGCACATGACCGCCGACTTCCGGCTTGGCTGGTTCAAGTACAAGGTGGACGTGCTGCCGTTCGACTTCGGGACGACACCGGCGCGGGACGCCGGCGTGCCAGGGTTGAATCTGGACAACGGCTTCACGTCGGGGCTGTTCGGCGGCTTCGTGGAAGGGAACCGCGGCTTCAACTTCGGATCGGGCCTCGGCGTCAATCGCTGCAACTGTCCGCTCAACGAAGACGAAAAACAGCTACAGCTGGTCGGGAACGTAACGCGGCTGATGGGCAACCACACGATCAAGTTCGGCGCGGACGTTCGTAAAGCCGACAACCTGCGGGTCCCGAGCGACCAGCACCGGTCGGGCGAGCTGTCGTTCTCTCCCGATCGCACGATTGGGCCGACTGGCGGGGGTCTCGGCATCGCGACGTTCCTGCTCGGCGACGTGACGCACTTCGCGCGGTATACCAGTCCGTCCACCGATGCGGCGGAGCGGCAGTGGCGCAGCGCCTACTACGCGCAGGACACGTGGAATGCCTCACGGAGCGTGACGGTGTATTACGGTCTGCGTCTCGATATCATCAACCCGCAAACCGTCAACGGCGCGCAACAGGGGGGCTTCCTGCTCGCGACGGTCAACGGCATGCAGGCGGATATTCCGTCACCGACCATCCGCGTCGCCGGTGTCGGCGGCATCCCCCTGAACGGCGGGATCAAGAACGCGTTGAACTGGGCGCCGCGCGTGGGCGTCACGTACCAGCTCGCGGAGAAAACCGTTCTCCGTGGCGGCTACGGGCGCAGTTATGATCTGGGCGTGTTCGGATCGATCTTCGGCCATACCGTCACGCAGAACCTGCCGGTGCTCTCCGCGCAGAACCTGAACGCGCCGGCGAATTTCGCGGCGGTGTTCAATCTCGCGCAAGGGCCGCCGTCGCCGGTCTTCCCCGCCGTGCCAACAGACGGCCTGCTGGCCGTCCCGAACGGTGTGTTCACGCGCGCCCTTCCGGATAAGCAGCACCTTCCCGCCGTCGATGCCTATAACGTCACGGTGCAGCACGAGCTGAGGCCAACCATTTCGGTCGAGGCCGGCTACGTCGGCAACTACGGGCGGCGCGTGTTCGCCGGAGACGGACCGGACGTCAACATCAACCAGGCGGTGATCACGGGCTTTCCGAACGTGCCGCGTGACAACCGCAAGCCGTACTTCACCCGCTTCGGTTGGACGCAGGACATCTCGGTGTACTGCAACTGCGGGCACAATCGGTATGACGCCCTGCAGGCGAAGATCACCAAACGTTTCTCCAGCGGCTACTCGGTCTATGCGCAGTACACGGCGCAGCGGGAACGGCAGAACTCATCCGAGTACTTCTTCTACGACCCGGATCTGAACTATGGCCGTGCGGACTGGGACCGCGCGCACAATTTCAGCGTCGCGACGACGTACGAGCTGCCGTTCATGAAGGGGAATCGTTTCCTGGGCGGGTGGCAGGTCAACCAGATCACGATCATCCAGAGCGGATTGCCGTTCAACGTCAGCTACCGCGACTCGGGCGCCGACCGCGACACCGGGCCCGGGCGGCCCAATCTGACTGGCGACGCGATGGCCGGTGGCGGCACACGCGATCACTGGTTCAATGGTACGGCGATCGGGTCGGAGGGCAGCGCGTTTTCACGGCCGGCGGCCGGCACCTTCGGGAACCTGCCGAGGAACGCCCTCACCGGGCCGGGCTACTGGAGAACCGATGCGTCCATCTTCAAACGGTTCGTCCTCACGAACAACCACGCCGTCGAATTCCGGGCGGAAGCGGTCAACCTGTTGAACCACGTGAACCTGGGCAACCCCGATTCCGAGATCGGCGTCCCGGGCAACAACAACCCTAACGCGGGGCGCATCACGTCGACCGCCTACTTCGGCGCCGATGCACAGCGGAACTTCCAGTTCGGCGTGCGATACAGCTTCTGATACCAGGTGGTCAAGAGTAAGCGCGATCGGCCGGCGTTCGCGCTTACTCACTGGTTGACAACGATCACGCCATAGTTCACGACGTCATCCAGTCTCGCGCCGCACCAACCGAATCGCAAACGCGAATCCTGAATTCAGGTTTTGGCTTACGACCGTTGGATTTTCACTGAAAAACTGGTGACCCGGGTGGGGATCGAACCCACGACCCTGTGATTAAAAGTCACATGCTCTACCACTGAGCTACCAGGTCACAAGTGCCTATAATACAATAACTTAAAGCGATCACGCGAGCGGCTGTAAACCCGCTCAGGGTAACGCTGGGGTAGCAGGCGGCACGGTTCTCCGCTGCGATCCCTGACGACGGTTCCTCTGCGCGCGATCACGCCGCCCAGTCTACCAGAGGGCACCTGCCCGCGCGCGCTGTGCTGCCTGTAGTGCCCAGCCTGAACGACGCAGGCGCGATGCGCGGCGGGCAGACAGGGTGAGGACAGGCCGACGCGGCTCGTCGGTCCTAGCCGGTCCTAGCTGCAATCGAGCGACCTGCGGCTCAGGAACGGCTGTTCTTCGTCCTGCTCGTCGGCGTCGAAGCCACCCGGTCAGCCCTACCTTGCGGAAACTCGCAGCATAGCTGCAGTCGTGAGGTTGGGTGAGACCCTTTACGGTCGAGAGGACGCCGACGCGCCTGTCGTCGCGTTGAGCGGACAGACGTTGCGCGCCTGCGGTCGGCGGCTGCGGGATACGGCGGACGTTCATGTCCAGGACGAACTGCGAAAGTTGTACACCCGCGACCCAGATTGGAACGCGCTGCTGCCGATCCTCAGCGACCAGGCAATCGGAGAACAGTTGTCGCTCCAGGAATGTCTCAGGGACTTCACCGAGTTCACGAAAGACATTCCTCTCAAAACCGTACGCCCGGCAACCAGCTCCGTTGTGTATCGCACATCGTGC
>DASPXV010000061.1:0-45214 GCA_035637115.1 Vicinamibacterales bacterium | reverse complement strand
CCAGTTGCCAGTTGCCAGTAGCCAGTTACCAGTGGCCGGTTACCAGTTATCCGCGCGCGCCCACAGCTCTGCGAGGGGTCCGATAGTCTTCCTCGCGGCCAATCCTGGGCGCCAACCTCTCACCTTTGTAGAGCCACACCTTCACGCCGATGGCGCCGTAGGTGGTGAACGCCTGCGCGAATCCGTAATCGATATCCGCGCGCAGCGTCTGCAGCGGCAGCTGCCCGTGCAGGTACCACTCGGAGCGGGCGATTTCCGCGCCGTTCAACCGGCCCGACACGCGCACCTTGATCCCGCGCGCGCCGAAGCGCAGCGCCGATTCGACCGCCTTGCGCATCGCGCGGCGGAACGCGACGCGCTTCTCGAGCTGCATCGCCACCGACTCGCCAATCAGCTGCGCGTCGAGCTCCGGCTTCTGGATCTCCTGGATGTTGATGAAGACCTCGCGGTTGGTCTTCTTCTGGATCTCCTGCTTCAGCTTGTCGACTTCAGTGCCCTTGCGGCCGATGATGATCCCCGGGCGCGAGGTGTAGATGTCGATCTTCAGCTTGTTCGCCGCGCGCTCGATCTCGATCTTCGAGACGCCGGCGTGGGCGAAACGCGCCTTGAGCGTGTCCCGCAGCTTCAGATCCTCGTGCAGCAGCTTCGAATAATCCTTGTCGGCGTACCAGCGCGAACGCCAGGTCTTGTTGAACCCGAGCCGGAATCCGTGCGGATGAACTTTCTGACCCATAAAAAATCAGTCTCCAGTTACCAGTCGCCAGTTACCAGTTGCCAGTTATGCCGTCACCTTCTTCGCGCGCGGCTTCGCGGCGCTGGCCTTCTTCTTCGGCGCCGCACCTTTACGGCGCGGACGCGGCGCCTCGCCACCTTCCGGCGCGGCCGCAGACACCTTCGTGGGCTTCTCGGCGACGCGCACCGTCAGGTGCGCCGTCCGCTTGACGACGCGGAACGCGCGGCCCATAGGGGCAGGGCGGATCCGCTTCTGCGATGGTCCCTGGTTGGCGAAGCACGCCGTCACGAACAGGCGATCGACGTCGCCGCCGAATCCTTCCTTGTTCTGCGCGTTGGCAATCGCGGAGCGCAACACCTTCTCGATGTCGCGCGCGACACCCTTGCGGGCGAAGCGCAGCGTCGCCAGCGCGTGATTCACGTCCCGGCCGCGGATCAGATCCAGCACGAGGCCGGCCTTCTGCGCGGAGGTGCGGATGTACTTGGCAGTGGCGTGAGCTTCGACCGCCATTACGCGCCTACCTTTCCGCCGCCCGCGGGAGCTCCGGCGGCCGGAGCAACCGCCGCGGCCTTATCGGCCTTCGTCGTGTGCCCCTTGAACAGCCGCGTCGGCGCGAACTCGCCGAGCTTGTGCCCGACCATGTTTTCGGTCACGTACACCGGGATGAACTTCTTCCCGTTGTGGACCGCGATCGTGTGCCCCACCATCTCGGGGATGACCGTCGACCGGCGCGACCAGGTCTTGATGACCTTCTTGTCGCCGCCGCGGTTCATGACCTCGATCTTCTCGAGGAGCGGAACGTCGACGAACGGACCCTTCTTCAATGATCTCGACATAACTACTTCGTTCGCCTCGTGACGATGAATCGATCCGTGCGCTTGGCGTTGCGCGTCTTGTAACCCTTGGTCGGAATGCCCCACGGCGACACCGGGTGACGGCCGCCCGACGTCTTGCCTTCACCGCCGCCGAGCGGGTGATCGACCGGATTCATCGCGACACCGCGGACGTGCGGACGCTGGCCGAGCCAGCGGCTGCGGCCCGCCTTGCCGACCGACACGTTCTCGTGATCGATGTTGCCGACCTGGCCGATCGTCGCGTAGCACTCGACGTTGATCTTCCGGATTTCGCCGGACGGCATCTTCACCGACGCGTACTCACCCTCACGGGCGACGACCTGCACGCCCGATCCCGCGCTGCGCGCGATCTGGCCGCCGCGCCCGGGCCGGAGCTCCACGTTGTGCACCAGCGTACCCAGCGGGACGTTCTTCAGCGGCAGCGAATTGCCCGGCAGGATGTCGACGTTGTCCCCTGAGACGATCGTCGTCCCCACGGTGAGGCCGATCGGATGCAGGATGTAGCGCTTCTCGCCGTCGGCGTAGGTCAGCAGCGCGATGCGCGCCGAGCGGTTCGGGTCGTACTCGATCGTCGACACCGTCGCGGGAATCCCGCGCTTGTCGCGCTTGAAATCGATGACCCGGTAGTTCCGCTTGTGACCGCCGCCGCGCCACCACGAGGTGAGCTCGCCGTGGTTGTCGCGTCCGCCGGACCGCTTCAGCGGCTCGACGAGCGGCTTGTACGGCTCGGTCGACGTGATGTCGTCGAACGTCTGGACGGTCTGGAACCGCCGGCCCGGTGACGTCGGCTTGTACTTGCGAATCGGCATGATTTGATCCTTGAAAGACGGAAGACTGAAGATGAAAGAAGGAAGTACTTCTTTCTTCTTTCGTTCTGCTTCTTTCTTTCTTCTATGCCCCTTCCAGGAACTCGGGGATTTTCTCGCCCGCGCGGAGCTTCACGTAGGCCTTCTTCCAGTCGGAGCGCTGACCGACGAAGCGCCCCTGGCGCTTCATCTTGCCGTGCGCGATCGCGGTCCGGATGCCCTCGACTTTCGCGCCGAGCAGCTTCTCGACGGCGCGCTTGATGTCGATCTTCGTCGCGCCCGGCGCGACCTCGAACACGAGCGTGCGGCCGTCTTCACGCAGCAGCGTCGTCTTCTCGGTGATGAGCGGGCGGCGGATAACGTCTGTCTGTTTCATGTCAGTTCCCAGTTGCCGGTTACCAGTTGCCAGTTCCGTTTCCTTCCGGAAACTGGAAGCTGGGTACTGGCAACTACCCGAGCGACTCCTGCAGTTTTTCCAGTGCTTCGCGAGTCGCAATGACGTGGTCCGTGTCCATCACGTCGCGTGCCGTTACGCGGCCGCTCGGCATGAGTCTCACGCCCGCGATGTTGCGCGCCGTCTGCGTGAACGCGTCGTCGTGCTTCGTGTCGATGACGAGCGTCTTGCCCGTGGCGCCCAGCGTCCTGAACATGGCCGCAGTCGCCTTGGTCTTCCTGTCGGATCCCGCCTCGAGCTTGTCGACGACGACGAGCGTGCCGTCGGCGAGCTTCGCGGCGAGCGCCTGGCGCAGCGCGCCCAGCTTCACCTTGCGCGGCAGCGCGTAGTCGTAGCTGCGGGGCTGGGGGCCGAACACGGTGCCTCCCTTGCGCCACAGCGGGTTGCGGATCTCGCCGACGCGGGCGCGGCCGGTGCCCTTCTGGCGCCATGGCTTCTTGCCCGAGCCGCTGACATTCGCGCGGTTCTTCGTGGCGTGCGTGCCGCGATGCTCCTGCGCGTTCTCGTGGACAACCGATTCCCAGATCAGATCGGTCTTGATCCGGCCGCCGAAGATCTCGTCCTTCAGATCGACGGAGCCGACCGTTTCCTTTTTCAGGTTGACGATGTCTACCTTCATGGCGCTACTTCTTACCCTTCGCGGCCGGCTTCTTCGCAACGGTGACCTTGCCGGCCTTTTCAGCCTGCGGGACCGCTTCCTTCTTCGCCGCGACGGCCTTGCGCACGACGATATAGGTGCCCGGCGCACCGGGAACGGCGCCGCGGATCAGGAGGAGGTTGTTCTCACCATCCACCTGCACGACCTTCAGGTTGCGCACGGTGACGCGGTCGCCGCCCATGCGGCCCGCCGCGCGCATGCCCTTCACAACGCGTGACGGGAACGACGAGGCGCCGATCGATCCGGGCGCGCGGTGGAACATCGACCCGTGGGTCGCCGCGCCGCCGCGGAAATTGTGGCGCTTCATGACGCCCTGGAAACCTTTGCCGCGGCTGATGCCGATGACGTCCACGCGATCGCCGTTGGTGAACACGCCGCCGACGAGCACCTGGTCTCCCGCCTTCAGCGGATCGCCACCGGGCGCGAGCTTCACTTCGCGGCGCAGCCGCGTCGGAGGCACGTTGCCCGCCTTCTTGTAGTGCCCGCCGAGCGCCTTGTTGACCTTCGCGGGCTTGTCTTCGACGAGCCCCAGCTGCACGGCCTCGTAGCCGTCGGTCTGCGCCCCCTTGGCCTGCAGCACCACGCACGGACCGGCCTTGACGACCGTCGCCGGCGTGACGGTGCCGTCAGCCGCGAACACCTGCGTCATGCCGACTTTGCGTCCGATGATCCCGGTGACCATGGTTATTTATGCTCCTTGCCGAACGCTTTGATCTCGACGTCCACGCCGGCCGGGAGGTCCAGCTTCATCAGCGCGTCCACCGTCTGCGGCGTCGGTTCGAAGATGTCGATCAGCCGCTTGTGCGTGCGGAGCTCGAACTGCTCGCGCGACTTCTTGTCGACGTGCGGCGAACGGAGCACCGTCCACTTGTTCTTCTCGGTCGGCAGCGGAATCGGACCCGCCAGCCGCGCGCCCGTGCGCCGCGCTGTGTCCACGATTTCCGTCGTCGACTGGTCGAGCACGCGGCTGTCGTACGCCTTGAGACGAATTCGGATCTTGTCGCTAAACGGTGAAGCCATTTACGTCTTTCCTTGAACTCGAGCGACGACTTCCTCGCTCACGTGATTCGGCGCCTGTTCGTAGCGATCGAAGTGCATCGAGTAAGTGGCGCGACCCTGCGTGCGCGACCGGAGGTCGGTCGCGTAGCCGAACATCTCCGACAGCGGCACGCGCGCGTTGATGATCTGCGTGCCCCCGCGGTCTTCCTGTGACTGGATGTGGCCGCGGCGGCTCGACAGGTTGCCCATGACGTCCCCCATGTGCTCTTTCGGGACGACAACTTCGACCCGCATCACGGGCTCGAGCAGCACCGGCTTCGCCTTCTTGGCGGCATCCTGGAACGCCATCGAGCCGGCGATCTTGAACGCCATTTCCGACGAGTCGACGTCGTGGTAGGACCCGTCATAGAGCTCGATGCGGACGTCGTCCACCGGGTAGCCGGCGAGCACGCCGCGTGTGAGCGCTTCCTTGATCCCCTCGTCGATCGGCTTGATGAATTCCTTCGGAATCGCGCCCTGCGTGACCTCGTTCTCGAAGACGTAGCCCGTGCCGGGCTCGCCCGGGAAGAGATGGATCTTGACGTGGCCGTACTGGCCTCGGCCGCCGGTCTGCTTGGCGTACTTCATCTCGCCGTCAGCCGGACGCGTGAGCGTTTCCTTGTAGGCGACCTGCGGACGGCCGACACTCGCCTCGACGTTGAACTCGCGCTTGAGGCGGTCGACGATGATCTCGAGGTGCAGTTCGCCCATGCCGGCGATGACAACTTCGCCGGTGGCCTGGTCGGTCTTAACCCGGAACGTCGGGTCTTCCGCCATCAGTTTGCCCAGCCCCTGCCCGAGCTTTTCCTGATCCGCCTTGGTCTTCGGCTCGATCGCGAGCGAGATGACCGGCTCGGGGAAATCCATCGACTCGAGGACGACGGGATGCTTCTGGTCGCAAATCGTGTCGCCGGTCGAAACCGTTCTCAGGCCCACGGCCGCGGCGATATCACCCGCGTAGACCTCCTTGATTTCCTCACGCTTGTTCGCGTGCATCTTCAGAAGGCGGCCGATGCGCTCGCTCTTCTGCTTCGTCGAGTTGAAGACCGTGGAACCGGCCGTCAGCACGCCCGAGTAGACGCGGATGAACGTCAGCTGGCCGACGAACGGGTCGGTCATGATCTTGAACCCGAGCGCCGCGAATGGTGCGTCGTCAGAAGCCGGCCGCTCAACGATCGCCTCAGGCCCCTTGTCGGGATTGAAGCCCTTGATCGCGGGCACGTCGATCGGCGCCGGCAGGTAATCGACGACCGCGTCGAGCAGCGGCTGCACGCCTTTGTTCTTGAACGCGGACCCGCAGATGACCGGGACGAACGCGGCCTCCGCCTTCTCTCCCTCGGTGTGCACCGAGGAGTTGACGCGCTTGCGCAGCGCGGCCTTGATTTCCTCTTCCAAGATCTCTTCGCCGTGGAGGTACTTCTCGAGAATCTTGTCGTCCGCCTCGCTGACTTTTTCGATCAGCTGCTCGCGGAAGTGCTTCGCGTCTTCCATCATGTCGGCGGGAATCTCGCCGACGATGTAGTCCGCGCCCATCGTTTCATCCTTATAGGTGATTGACTTCATCTTGATGAGGTCGATCACGCCGATGAACTTGTCTTCGGCGCCGATGGGGAGCTGGATGGCGACCGGGTTGCCACCGAGCTTGGACGTGATCTGCTCGAAGGTCCGCTTGAAGTTGGCTCCGATGCGGTCCATCTTGTTCACGAAACAGATGCGCGGAACGCGGTACTTGTCCGCCTGGCGCCATACCGTTTCGGACTGCGGCTCGACACCGGCGACCGAATCGAACACGGCGACGGCGCCATCGAGGACACGCAGCGAGCGCTCGACTTCGGCGGTGAAGTCGACGTGGCCCGGCGTGTCGATGATGTTGATGCGGTGATCGCGCCAGAAGCAGGTCGTCGCGGCCGACGTGATCGTGATGCCGCGCTCCTGTTCCTGTTCCATCCAGTCCATGACGGCCGTACCCTCGTGGACTTCACCAATCTTGTACGTGATGCCCGTGTAGAACAGGATCCGTTCCGTAGTGGTGGTCTTGCCGGCATCGATGTGCGCCATGATGCCGATGTTCCGCGTACGACTGAGTGGTGTTTCCCTCGGCATTGCCCGTTACCAGCGATAGTGTGCGAAAGCCTTATTCGCTTCGGCCATGCGGTGAACGTCTTCGCGCTTCTTCACCGCGCCGCCGCGGAGGTTGGCCGCGTCCATGAGCTCGTTGGCGAGCTTTTCCTGCATGGTCTTCCCGTCGCCGCGCTCGCGCGCGTAGCCAACCAGCCAGCGGATGCTGAGCGACAGGCGGCGGTTCGGGTTGACTTCAACCGGAACCTGGTAGTTCGAGCCACCGACGCGGCGCGACTTCACTTCGAGCGCCGGCTTGACGTTCTCGACCGCCTTCTTGAACACCTTGAGCGGATCGTCGCCGGTCTTCTCCTGGATGGAACGGAGGCTGGCGTACATGATCTGCTCGGCCGTGTTGCGCTTGCCGTCGCTCATCAGCGTGCTGATGAACTTCGTGACCAGCGAGCTGCTGTAAATCGGGTCGGGCGGAACTTCACGTTTGGGGATTTCTCTACGTCTCGGCATATCTCAGTTACCAGTTGCCAGTTGCCAGTTGCCAGTTACCAGTTGCGTGACCCGTTCCCTGTTTCCAGCTCGAAACTGGAAACTGGCTACGACTTGGGTCTCTTTGCGCCGTACTTCGAACGGCCCTGTTTCCTTCCCTGCACGCCGACGGCGTCGAGCGTGCCGCGGACGACGTGGTAGCGGACGCCCGGCAGATCCTTGACGCGGCCGCCGCGGATGAGAACCAGCGAGTGCTCCTGCAGGTTGTGGCCGACGCCCGGGATGTAGGTGGTGACCTCGATCCCGTTGGTGAGGCGGACGCGCGCGACCTTGCGCAGCGCCGAGTTCGGCTTCTTCGGGGTCTGCGTGAACACGCGAACGCAGACGCCGCGCTTCTGCGGGCTGTTCTGCAGCGCCGGGCTCTTGGTCTTCGTGAGGACCTTTTCGCGCCCCTTGCGCACAAGCTGGCTGATCGTCGGCACAGGTACTCCGTCAAAAAAGACACAGCGAAAAGCGACGCCGCCCAAAAGGGCACGCCCTTTTTCACAGGTTTTGTTGTTCCAGGCCTAGGGAGCCGCGATCGCGGCCCGGCACCTGGAACTGACTTACCCTATTCGGTTTAAGTTGCCGCACCCGTTCGGGTGCAATGCGAGGCCCGGGTTACGAACCGGTGCCTGTCGTGAGATTCGGCTCTAGATAGGGTGTCCTAGCGCCGACCAGAACCTTCTAACAATAGCAAAGGGTAGGAATTAACGCAAGTCTGCGCGCCGTATCTTCTCTTCCCATAGGGCTCTTCCGATAGGGGCGATAGGGCTGAGGTCGGATACGGCTGACGCACCGCATCTTGAAAGTAGTAGACCTTCGGAGGTCCCGACATGAACCGCAACGAGCGCGAGGGAAAAATCGACAAGATTAAGGGAAACATCAAAGAGCAGGTCGGCAACGCGACAAACGACCCGAATCTCCGCGACGAGGGGATCGCAGACCAGGCCGCCGGCGACGTGGAAGAGGGAGTCGGAAAGGCGCGCCGGAAGGTCGGAGACACCCTCCACGATGTGGCGCACAAGATAGAGGAGTAGTGCTAGAGTGAAAGGCGTGAGCTTCGTCGCCCTGTTCGCCTGCCCCTGTTGTTGTCGGACCATCGACAACCGGGCCGCTGTGCGCGCATGCGACGAGAGGAACCGCTAAACCAGTTCCAGACGCAGAGTTTCAAGGCCCGGAGTCGAAAGACTTCCGGGCCTTTTTGTTTTTATGGACCTGTTGCCGACATTTCTGAAACTGGCGGGACGTCGCGTTCTCGTGGTGGGCGCTGGCGTCGTCGCCGCGTCGAAGCTCGACGCGCTGTGCCGCGCCGGCGCGGACATCACCGTCGTCGCGCCGGACGTGCATCCGTCCGTCGGGCGACCGGGCATCCGAATCGAGGCACGGAGGTTCGCGCCGTCGGACCTGGATGGCACGTGGCTCGTCGTCGCTGCCGCGACACCGGAAGTGAATGCGGCAGTCGCGCGTGAGGCCGAATGCCGGCGGGTGTTCGTGAATGCCGTCGACGATCCGGCGAATGCCTCGGCCTACCTGGGCGGGGTGGTGCGACGGGCGGGGGTCACGATTGCGATCTCGACGGCGGGCGCGGCGCCTGCGCTCGCGGGCGTGCTGCGCGAAGCGATCGATGCGGTTCTGCCTCCAGATCTCGAGCGCTGGTCCACATGCGCCCGCGACATGCGAGCCGAATGGAAGCGTGCCGGCGTGCCGATGTCCGAGCGCCGGCCGCAATTAATCGACGCGCTGAAAGGACTGTATCCATGAACGTCGCCGGCGGCGGTTTCGTCTCACTGGTGGGCGCCGGGCCCGGCGATCCGGCCCTGCTGACGCGTGCGGCGCTGGCGCGTCTCCGTCGCGCGGATTTGGTGCTGTTCGATGCGCTTGTCGGTTCCGACGTCGTCCGGCTGGCGCGGCGGGCGAGACGGTTTTCCGTCGGCAAGCGAGCCGGCCGCCCGAGTGTTCGTCAGGAGACCATTCACGCGCTCATGATCCGTGCAGCACGCCGCGGTCAGCGCGTGGTGCGGCTGAAAGGGGGGGATCCGTTCGTGTTCGGGCGTGGCGGCGAGGAGGCGCTGGCGCTGCGTGCCGCGGGTGTTCCGTTCGAAGTGATTCCGGGCGTCAGTTCGGCGATCGCAGCCCCGGCACTCGCCGGCATTCCGGTGACGCACCGCGGAACCGTGTCGGCGTTCACGGTGATCGCAGGTCATGCGCCCGCGTCCTACGCTCGCGTGATTGCGTCGATCCAGCCGGGGACGATGACGCTCGTGCTGCTCATGGCGGTCGGCACGCAACGAGACATCGCTGAAGCGCTGGTGGCGAGAGGCTGGTCCGCCGCTACGCCGGCGGCCCTGATCTTCAACGCTTCATGCCGCGACGAGTACACCTGGACCGGCACGATTGACGCGCTCGCGCGCAACCAAGGCCCTCGCGAGCGCGACGCGGCGGGAACGCTCGTCATCGGCGACGTGGTGAACGTCCGCACGGCGCTCGTGAAGGCGGATGTGGCCGGCGAGGTCGCCCGATGAACCTGATCGACCTGATTGGGAATACGCCGCTGCTTCGGCTCACCGGGTTGGAGGGCGTTACTGCGTCCGGTGTCGAGATCTATGCCAAGGCTGAATGGCAGAATCCCGGCGGGTCGGTGAAGGATCGCGCGGCGGCGCGGATGATCGCAGCTGGCGAGCGTACCGGCGCGCTCAAACCAGGCGGCACGATCCTCGACGCGACGTCCGGCAACACGGGCATCGCATACGCGATGCTCGGCGCGGCGCTGGGATACCACGTACGGTTGTGCGTTCCGGCAAACGTGACCCGCGAGCGGCTGCGCACGCTCCGAGCCTACGGCGCTGATGTCATCCTCACGGATCCGATGGAAGGCTCCGACGGTGCCATTCGCGAAGCGCGCCGGCTGCATGCGCAGGATCCGTCGCTCTTCTACCCGGATCAGTACAACAACGCTGAGAACTGGCGCGCGCATTATGAGACGACGGCGCGCGAGATCTGGGCGCAGACCGGTGGACGGATTACGCACTTCGTCGCGGGTCTCGGCACCAGTGGCACGTTCGTCGGCACAGTGCGCGGACTGCGCGAGCTGAATCCCGCACTGCGAACGTTCTCCGTTCAACCCGACAGCCCACTGCACGCGGTCGAAGGGCTGAAGCACATGGCATCTTCGATCGTGCCGGGCATTTACGACGCGTCTCTCGCCGACGAAGATGTGCGGATTTCGACGGAAGAGGCGCAGGAGATGACACGGCGGCTGACGGCGGAGCATGGGCTGCTCGTCGGCGTGTCGAGCGGAGCGGCGCTGGCTGCCGTCCTGAGGGTCGCTGCGACCGCGCCTGACGCGGTGATCGTGACGGTCTTCGCGGACAGCGGCACGCGCTACCTGTCGGAAGATTTCTGGGATGGAGGGCAAGCGTGGCAGTGATCCGCCTGAGCCCGTCCGCCGTCGAAACGATTCGTGCGCACGGCGCGTCTACGTACCCGTACGAGTGCTGCGGCGCGTTGATTGGCTCCGTCGACGGGAACCGCACCGACGTCATCGAGGCGCGTCCTCTCGATAACGTCACCGCTGAAGGCCCGCGCCGCCGCTTTCTGATCAGTCCTGCCGACTATCGCGCGGCGGAACGCGCCGCGACCGAACGCGGCACTGAGCTCGTCGGCTTTTATCATTCGCATCCGGACCATCCGGCGGAGCCGTCGCAGTACGACCTCGATCACGCGTGGCCGAACTTGAGCTACGTGATCGTCGCCGTTGCCGCGGGAGAACCGGGCGCGCTCCGATCGTGGCGGTTACGCGCCGATCGTTCGGCCTTCGAAGAGGAGACCAGAGACATGACCCGCATCCTGATTCCCACTCCCCTGCGCGCCTACACCGGCAAGCAGGACGCCGTCGAAGCGGCCGGCGGCACGATCGGCGAAGCGCTCGCGGATCTGACGTCGAAGTTCGCCGATCTCCGCCAGCATCTCTTCACGCCCGAGGGACGCCTGCGCAGCTTCGTCAATGTGTATGTGAATGACGAAGACATCCGTTATCTGCAGCGCGAGGAGACGCCGCTCAAAGCCGGTGACGTCATCAGCATCGTCCCCTCGGTCGCGGGCGGCGCGCCCGTCGGCGACACGGTGACGGCGCCAGAACTGTCCCCCGATGAAATCAAGCGATACAGCCGGCACCTGATCATGCCGGAAGTCGGCGTGGACGGTCAGCGCCGCCTGAAGTCCGCGAGCGTCCTCTGCATAGGAGCGGGGGGCCTCGGATCGCCCGCCGCGCTGTATCTTGCCGCCGCCGGCGTCGGTCGTCTGGGGATCGTAGATTTCGATGCCGTCGACTTCAGCAACCTGCATCGTCAGATCCTTCACGGCACGCCGGATGTCGGCCGGCCGAAGCTGCAGTCGGCGCGAGATCGTCTGCATGCGATCAATCCCGAGATCCGGATCGACACCTACGAAACGTCGCTCACGTCGAAGAACGCGCTCGACCTGTTTCGCGACTACGACGTCATCCTCGACGGAACCGACAACTTCCCGACGCGGTATCTCGTCAACGACGCGTGCGTCCTGCTCGGCAAGCCGAACGCCTACGGCAGCATCTTCCGGTTCGAGGGACAGGCATCGGTGTTTGCGGCCCCCGGGGGGCCCTGCTATCGCTGCCTCTATCCCGAGCCGCCGCCACCCGGGCTTGTGCCGAGCTGTGCCGAAGGCGGCGTGCTTGGCGTTCTGCCGGGAGTCATCGGAACGATCCAGGCGACCGAAGCGATCAAGCTGATTCTCGGCGTGGGCCAGCCGCTCGTCGGCCGCCTCCTTCTGTACGACGCCTTGACGATGCGCTTCCGCGAGTTGAAGCTGCGTCGCGATCCGGCGTGCCCGGTCTGCGGAGATCGGCCGACGGTGACGGCGCTGATCGACTACGACCAGTTCTGCGGCGTCGCGCCGGCGGCGGGCGCGGCGCCCGCAGTTCCCGAAACGACAGTCGAGGAGCTCAAAGCGCGGCTCGATAACAAGGACAACGTCTTCGTGCTCGATGTGCGCGAGCCGAACGAATTCCAGATCTGCCGCATTGCCGGTTCGACGCTGATCCCGCTCGGCGAGCTGCCGAAACGGCTCGCGGAGCTGCCGACAGGCGCCGATGCCCCGGACATCGTCGTTCATTGCAAGATGGGCGGCCGCAGCGCGAAGGCCGTGCGCCAGCTGCTCGATCGCGGATTCACGCGGGTGCAAAACCTGAGCGGCGGCATCCTCGCGTGGATCGACCGTGTAGATCCGACGCAACCGAAGTACTAGTACCGGCCGTCACGGACGTACTCACGCGGAGAACGCCGAGCTCGCAGAGGATGATAACCAAATTTCCTCTGCGCGCTCTGCGGCCTCTGCGTGAAAACGTGACGTGACAAGCGGTGGGAGAAGCCAGATGTCGATAGTTGATGATCCGAAGACTTATGGCCGTGCACGACTGAGTTTCGCCAACGAGGCGGACATCGATGAGTTCGCGTCCGTGCTCGCGCAGTTTGAACGCGGCGAGATCGGTCCCGATCAGTGGCGGGCGTTTCGTCTCGTGCGTGGAACCTACGGCCAGCGGCAGGCGGAAGACGCCCAGATGCTGCGGGTGAAAATGCCGCAGGGCGTCCTCACTGGCGCGCAGCTAGAGGCGCTCGCCGACGTCGCCGACCGGTATTCACGCGGCTTCGGCCACATCACCACGCGTCAGAACGTGCAGTTCCATTTCATGCGGCTGCACGATGTCGAGCCGGCGATGCGCGCGCTGGCAACGGCCGGCCTGACGACGAGGGAAGCTTGCGGCAATTCGGTTCGCAATATCACGGCGTGCCCGTACGCTGGCGTTGCGGCCGACGAAGTGTTCGACGTGACGCCGTACGCGGAAGCCCTGACGCGGCACCTCCTGCGCCATCCGCTCAGCTCGACGCTGCCGCGGAAGTTCAAGATCGGCTTCGAGGGATGCCCCCACGATCACACGCGCACGGGCATCAACGACCTCGGATTCCGCGCCGTCATCGCGGCGGATGGGACGCACGGATTCCGCATCACCGTCGCCGGCGGCACCTCGATCTTCCCGCGGTCGGGATCGCCGCTGCACGATTTCCTGCCGGCTGCCGAGATCCTCGACGTGTCCGAGGCGGTGCTCCGCGTTTTTGCTGAATTCGGCGACTACAAACACAAGCAGCGCAACCGCCTGAAGTTCCTGATCAAGAGTCTCGGGTGGGAGCGCTGGCTCAGTGAGTACCAGCGTGCGCTCGCGGCGGTGCAATCCGCTCTCCGCCCGGCGTTTCCGTTCGACGCCGATCAACCGCCGCTCGAAGAGGCGCCTGGCTGGCCGGCCCGCCGACCGCCCACGAAGGCTGACATCGCGAAGCGCGCGGCCGCGGCGGAGCTGCGGGGACCGGGCATTCGTCCGTGGACCGGCGCGCTGCGCGACGGGTTCGAGCGGTGGTCTCGGACGAACCTGCGCCGGCAGAAGCAGGATGGCTTCGTCACCGCCACTGTGACGATCCCGCTTGGCGATCTGACCGCTGCCCAGTTCCGGATCCTCGCGGATCTCGCCGCCGCGTACTCGGACGGCACCATCCGCGTCAGCACCGAACAGAACGCCGTCTTCCGGTGGGTCTCCGCTGGCGGGGCCGAAGATCTCTACGGCGCGTTGTGCGCCGCGGGGCTCGGGCTTGGCGGCGCCGAGACGATTGCCGACGTCGTGAGCTGCCCCGGCGCCGAGACATGCCGTCTCGCGGTGACGCAGTCGCGAGGTCTCGGGCGCCTGCTCGGCGATCACCTGCGCGAGCGGACCGACATCACCGCGGCCGCAGGGCGCGCGGACATCAAGATCAGCGGCTGCCCGAATGGATGCGGCCAGCACCACGTCGCTGCGATTGGGTTTCAGGGCAGTATTCGGCGCCTGGGCGCGCAAGCCGTTCCGCAGTACTTCGTCATGGCGGGTGGCGGGTCTGAAGCCGACGGCGCGACCTTCGGTCGCATCGTGGCGAAAGTGCCGGCACGGCGGTGCGCCGAAGCCGTCGATCGGCTCGTGGCCCTTTATCGAGAGGAACGGCAAGGCGACGAAGAGCTGGCCGCCTTCATGCGACGAGCGGACCTGGCCCATCTCAAGGCAGCACTCGCGGATCTCGAGGTCCTCACCGAACAGACAGCGGCCGCGGATGATTACGTCGACCTCGGGGAATCCGCGGCGTTCGCGCCGGAGGTGATGGACGGCGAGTGCAGCGCATAGCCGACGCAGCGCGGCGAAGACGCCTCACGCAGAGATCGCGGAGAAGCAGAGAACGCAGAAGTAGACCGCCGACGACGGTGTGTTCGTGCGACCGGCCTTCGGCCGCCTTCGGCCGGCCGAGGGAGGTGGCGAGCTTATTCATTTGTCTTCGCCGCGCAGGTGTCGGCAACAGCACTCTGTTGTTTCCGTGTATTCCGTGTATCCCGTGCATTCCGTGGCTGCTCTTCGCCCTCTGCTCTTCTGCGTTCTCTGCGCGAGATCGCACGTGTGAGGCGTCGCGAGTCAGCAACGCCCGAAAACCTGCGCTACGCCGCATATAATGCGTCGCATGAAAAGCAGAAGATTCATGGCCGCGGCGGTCGTTGCGTGCGCGGCAGCGTTGCCCGTCGCGCAGACGACGCTGGACCCGCAGATCAACGACAAGATCAGAAAAGAGGAAGCGGCCAACTCGCAGGTGATGCGGACGCTGCACTATCTCGCCGACGTCTACGGGCCGCGCGTCACAGGTTCGCCGAATCACAAGGCAGCGGCCGAGTGGGCGGTGAAAACGATGACGGGCTGGGGAATGCAGAACGGCAAGCTCGAGCCGTGGGATTTCGGCTATCCGGGTTGGCTCAACGAACGTCTCTCGGTTCATGCGATCGCGCCATTCAAGGACGCGCTCGTCGTGGAAGCGCTGGCGTGGACGCCTGGAACGAACGGCCGCGTCACTGCGAACGCGTTCAATCTCGTCGTGCCTGAAGGGCCACTCGCAAATCCTGCGCCCGATGCGCCGGCCGCCGGCCGCGGCGGTCGCGGTCCGGCGCGCCTCGGTCCGACCGAGGCGGAGCTTACGACGTATCTCGACTCGATCCAATCGAAGGTCGCGGGTGCGGCGGTACTCGTCGGCAAGCACACGTTCGTGCCGGTCAACCTCGATCCCCCTCCGGGCCGCCTCACAGACGAACAGGTCCATTGCCGGTACGACGAAGCTGCGGCGAACGACCCCGCCTGCGCAAATCAGGGACGCGGACGCGGATTCGGCGGTGGCGGCGCCGCCGGCCGCGGCCAGACTCCAGGCGATCGCCTCACCACCGCCCAGGTCAATCAGCGCGTCGCCGCCTTCCTCGTTGCCAACAAGGCGGCATTTCGCGTCAACGATGCCGGCCGCGCGCACGGACAAATCGCGGCGTTCGACAATTCCACGCGCGACATCACGAAGGCGGTGCCGACGGTCGTGATGCGCAACGAGGACTACGGCCGCATCGCGCGGATCGTGGCGGACGGCACGCCGGTGCAGCTCGAGGCCGAGATCGTCAACAAGTGGTACCCGGAGGGCAAGACGTCGTACAACGCCGTCGCGGAAATTCCCGGCACGGACAAGAAGGATGCAGTCGTGATGGCGGGCGGCCATCTCGACTCGTGGCACTCTGCAACCGGCGCCACCGACAACGCGATCGGCTGCGCGATCATGATGGAAGCGGCGCGGATCCTGAGAGCGCTCAACGTGCAGCCGCGACGCACGATCCGGATCGCGCTGTGGAGCGGTGAGGAAGAAGGGCTGCTCGGATCGCTCGCCTACGTCAAGGCGCATTTTGGATCGGCGGAAGCGCCGCAGCCGGAGTTCGCGAAGTTCGACGGCTACCTGAATATCGATACCGGCACCGGCCGGCTGCGCGGCGCATCCGTCTTCGGTCCGCCGGAAGCGCCCAGGATTCTCCGCGAGATCTTCGCGCCATTCAAGGATCTGAAGATCGCCGGCGCGATCGCCACCTCGAGCCGCGCGACCGGCGGTACCGACAGCACGTCGTTCAACAACGCTGGGCTGCCCGGCATCGGATTCAGCCAGGACTCGATCGAATACAACAGCCACACGCACCACACGAACCTCGACACGTACGAGCGGATCATTGAGCAGGACGTGCGCGACGCCGCCGTCATCGTCGCCGCCACGCTGTATCAGCTCGCCATGCGCGACGAGGCGCTACCGCGGTTTGCCGCAGACAAGATGCCGCCTAAACCGGCTGGCCGGGGAGGCAGCGGCTTTTAAACTCGAAGGGGTCGAAGGAGACGAAGAAGGTCGAAGGAGCGCATGACCTTCGACGTTCAAAGGATCCTTCGAAGACCGAAGGATCTCGCGATCTCCTTCGAACTTCCTTCGACTCTTTCGCATCCTTCGAATGGGAAGACACAGATGCCCAAACTGATCGAGAAGCCGACCGTCATCGACTGTGTCGGGACTAAGCCAAAACAGATACAGGAGTTCGCGGGGCGGGTGAATTCCGGTCACGCGTCCGTCAGCGTGGCGCGGATGGTGTCGCCGAGCGGATGGCAAGAGCCCGGGCAGCGGCCGGAGTTCGAAGAGATCACGGTCGTGCTGAAGGGATCGCTGCGTGTGGAATACGAGGGAGGCGCGCTGGATGTGCGCGCGGGGCAGGCTGTCGTGACGAGACCCGGGGAATGGGTGCGCTACAGCACGCCGGATCCCGAGGGAGCCGAGTACGTCGCGGTGTGCCTGCCGGCGTTCTCGCCGACGACAGTACACCGCGACGAATAGGTCCCCCTTATACCTTCGGTTCGATCGTCAGCTTATCGACGACGCTCTTGACGCCCTTCGTCTCTTTCGCGATCCGAACCGCTTCAGCCTTCTCAGCCGCGCTGCGGACCGGCCCCGTCAGCGTGACGATGCCGTTATTCGTGTCGACGTCGATCTTCAAGCCGCCGACGGTCGTGTCCGCGAGGAACTTGGTCTTGACGGCAGCAGTGATGGCCGCGTCGGTCGTCGCCTCCTTTACCTTCTCTCCGGCACCCTTCGTAGATTGTTTGGCCTCAGCCGATTTTTCCTTCGCTTCCTCCTTGACCTTCTCGTCCTTGTCCGTACGTCCCGTCGTAGCCGTCGTCTTCTCCATGACGAGCTTGTTCTTCACGCTCTTCACGCCCTTAGTGTTGCGCGCGAGCCGAAGCGCCTGGGCTCTCTCGGTGCCGCTGTGCACGGGGCCGCTCAGCGTCACGACGCCGTCGGTCGTGTCCACGTCGATCTTCAATCCGCCTACCGTCTTGTCAGCGAGCAGCTTGGTTTTGACCGCGGCGGTGATCTCGGCGTCCGAGACGACGGTCTTTGTCTTCTGAGCAGTCGCCTTGGCCTTCGCCTTGGTTTCGTACCCCGCCGTCTGCGCTGTGGCATAACCGGAGGTCATCAGCGCGACAGCGGCACTGCAAATCACGACACTCATCCGTTTGAACATCTGAAACTCCTTCTAAATGACGGCATACATGTCGGCAGCGTGGGAAAAAGCATCTTCCGTACCGCGTGACGGATGAGCCGCTCCAGCACAGCCATCTCTCCCCTTGACAGGTTAGGGGAGCAGCGGGATGATACCTAAGGCACTTAGGAGAGACGCATGGCGGACCAGGCTGATCTGCTTCCCGGCACGCTCGACGTGCTCATCCTCAAATCGGTCTCGCTAGGGCCGCTGCACGGTTACGGCGTGCTGGCGCGCATCGAACAAATCACGCAAGGCGCGCTGCTCGTCGAACAAGGAGCGCTCTATCCCGCGCTCTGCCGCCTCGAGCACCAGGGCATGCTCGAGGCCGAGTGGGGCGTTTCCGAAAACAACCGCCGCGCCAAGTACTACAAGCTCACGGCCGCGGGCCGCCGCCGGTTGCGGGAAGAGACGGAGAGCTGGAACCGGCTCGCGACCGCGATGGCGGCGGCGCTGAAGGCGCGGCCATCGGAGAGCTGAGGAGCCGTCATGCTGCACAAGCTGCGATCGTTCTGGCGCGCCGCGACGGGGCGCCGCGCGTTCGAGGACGCAATGCGCGAGGAAATGCGGTTCCACCTGGAGAGCCGGGCGGCGGATCTCGTGCGGCGCGGCCTGCCTCCGGCCGAAGCGGCGCGGCGCGCGCGTCTGGAGTTCGGCCCGATCGAAAAACACAAGGACGCCGCGCGTGAAAGTCTCGGTCTCCGCCTTGTCGATGAAACAGCCGGAGATGCCCGTTATGCGCTGCGGACGTTCGTCAGGAACAAGGGCTTCACCGCGACCGTCGTCCTGACGCTCGCGCTCGGCATCGGTGCGAACACCGCCATCTTCAGCCTGATCGACGCACTGATGCTGCGATGGCTGCCTGTCAGCAACCCGCAGGAGCTGCTGCAGTTGACGCTGCAGGCGCCGGGAGACAAATCCGCCGGAGAGAGTTTCTCCTATGCGATCGTGCGCGCACTCGACGAGCACACTGAGATGTTCGCGGGGGTTGCGGGCTTCAGCGCGTCTGCCTTTGCGGTCGGCGCTCCGGGCTCTATGAGCAGGGTACCTGGAGCGATCGTCACGGGCGGGTATTACCAAACGCTCGGCGTTAATCCAGCGGCCGGACGACTGCTCGGACGAGACGACGACCAGCCGGGCGCGCCTGCGGCTGCGGTGCTCAGTTACGGATACTGGGAGCGGCAATTCGCGCGGAACCCGCAGGCCATCGGCCAGACGCTCGTTATGAATGGCGTTCCGGTCACGATCGCCGGCGTGAGCGCTCCGGGTTTCGTCGGCGCGGACGTCGGGCAGGTCGCCGACATCACGATCGCGGCCGCGGCGTTGCCGACGGTCATCCCCTCGGCTGCGCCCCTCCTTGGCAAAGGCAACTTCTGGCTCGGCGTGCTCGCGAGGCCCACGCCCGGTGCATCCCTCGCGGAAACCACGTCCCGCCTCGCGGCGGTGTGGCGCCACACGGCGGACACGGTGATCGCTCCGCACTGGCCGCCGGCGCGACGGAAGGCGATGGCGGACGCGATATTCGTTCTCGTTCCCGGTGGAACCGGCAGGACGTATCTTCGGGAAATGTACGTGAAGCCATTGCAAGTGCTGATGGCTGCGGTGGCCCTGGTGCTGCTGATCGCGTGTGCGAATATCGCGAGCCTGCTGCTCGCGCGCGCGTCGGTACGGCAGAGGGAGATTGCGGTCCGCCTGGCCATCGGCGCGGGTCGCGGACGCATCATCCGCCAGCTTCTGCTTGAAAGCACGCTGCTCTCGCTGACGGGAGCCGCGTGCGGCATCGGCCTGGCCTGGATCTCGGGCCGATTCGTGCTCGACATGATTTCCACGGGACCTGCCCGAGTCGTCTTCGATCTCACGCCGAACTGGCACGTTCTCGCCTTCACGAGCGCGGTCGCGGTGCTGACGGGCGTTCTTCTTGGAATCGCACCAGCGCTTCAGTCGACTGCGCCGGGGCCCGCACCGGCGTTGAAGGATGATGCCAGGACGAACACCGGACGGTCGCGCCTGCTGCCGTCGTTGATCGCCGTGCAGGTGGCGCTCTCGCTGGTGCTCCTCATCGGCGCGGGTCTGTTCGCCCGCACGCTGCAGAATCTTCGCAACCTCAATCCGGGGTTCAACCCGGAAGGCGTGCTGCTCGTGGAACTCGACGGACGCGGACCCGCGCTGTCAGCCGCGCTCCTCGATGAGATTCGGCGCGTGCCGGGCGTTGCGGCCGCAAGCGTTTCGACGCATACGCCGCTGAGCGGCGCGCTCTGGAGCGAGCCGGCGGTACCTGCCGGGCAGCCGCTCCCGGAGAGAGACACGGCGCTGTTCGTCGGCGCGGGCCCGCGATTCTTCGACACGATGCAGATTCGATTGCTGTCCGGACGGGAATTCACGGAACGCGATGCGGCGGACAGCCCCGCGGTTGCCGTCGTGAACGAACGGTTCGCGCAGCGCTATTTTCCCAATCAGAATCCGGTCGGCCAGCACCTGTCGACAAAGATCAATGGCACACGGCGTGATCTCGAAATCGTAGGCCTCGCGAACAACACGAATGCCGCCAGCCTGCGTGCCGCGCCGCCCGCTACCGTCTACGTGTCGTACGCGCAATTGACCGGTGACATCTCGACGACGCTGGAAGTCCGGTCGGCTGGCGCGTTCGCACGAGTGGCCTCGGCGATCCGGCAGCAGCTCCAACCGGCGTTTCCGAACGCGCCGATTGAGGTCCGGCCGCTCTCAGCGCAAGTGCAGGCGACGATGGTGCAGGAGCGGATGATGGCGACGCTCGCAGGTGGCTTCGGTGTGCTCGCGCTGATCCTCGCGAGCGTCGGCGTCTACGGACTGCTGGCGTACAGTGTGGCCAGGCGGACCAGGGAGATCGGCATCCGTATGGCGCTGGGGGCCGAACGCCGCGGCGTGATCGCGCTCGTGCTTCGCAGTGCGCGGTGGCCGCTGACGGCGGGCGTGGTGATCGGATTGCCCGTAGCCTGGGCGTCGTCCCGCGGGATCCAATCGCTGCTGTTCGGCCTGAAGCCGACGGATCCCGTCGCGATCGGCACGGCTACCCTCGTGCTGGTCGCGGTCGCGCACCTCGCCGCCTATCTGCCGGCCCGCCGCGCGGCACGGGTCGATCCACTGGTCGCGTTGAAGTGCGAATAGCAGGAGGTGTCGCATGACTCAGGTGAAAGGCGCCGCGCTGACCGCGGCGGTCCTCGTCGCAATCGCGGCCGGAAGCGCGTGGCGCCCCGCCGCCGCCCAGGCGACGGCCGCCGCCGCGGCCAAGGCGGAGCGCCGCTCCGGCGGGCCAAGCGTGACTGAGGATGTGCTGCCGGCGCTTTTGATCGAGGTCAAAGGGTTGCGCGCCGCGATGGAGCAGATGGCATCATCGAACGCGCAGGCGCAGCTTCTGGTCGGCCGCCTGCAGCTGCAGGAAGGTCGCATCAACGGTATGATTCGCCGGCTCGATACGATCCGAGACACCCTCGTCTCCGCGAAGCGCGACTTCGAACGGATGAAGGGCGTGCAGAAGATGATGGAGGGCGGCGAGCACGAGCCGGGCCAGCCAAAGGAGGATCTCGGCCCGATGATCGAGGGCGTCAAGAAGGAGGCGGCGGCCGCGCAGGCGAACGTCGACCGGCTGACCGCCGAAGAGGCACAGCTCACGAGCGACTTGAGCGTCGAGCAGTCCCGGTGGGTCGACATCAATCGCCGGCTCGACGAGCTGGAGCGCACGCTCGCGAAGCGCTAGCCCCGGGCCCTCGGCTGTCGGACATCGGACATCGGACATCGAACATCGGACATCGAACATCGGATATCGGACATCGGACATCGGACATCGAACCTCGGACATCGAACCTCTACACGATCACGCGAATAATGTCGGACCGCGTGATGATGAAGGTCTTGTCGGTCTTGAAGTCGCGAACGAGCACAGCCGGCATCGACGGGGTGATCATCTTCGACAGGAGATCGACCGGCGTGGATACGTCCACGAACGGAAACGCGGGGAGCATGATCGTTTCGACAGGCTCTGTCCTGATGCCGGGATCCTTGACGAGCTCGCCGTAGAGATGCGTCTCATTCAGCGAACCGACCAGACGTCCTTCATGCGTGATGGATATCTGCGAGAAGTCGTGCTCCCCCATCAGCCGTACCGCGGCCGCGACCGGCTGGCTGCCTTCGATCGACAGCAGTTCCCCCGACACGCCTGACGCGACGAGATCCCGCGCGGTCATCCCGCTCTTCTCAAAGAAACCTTTCTCACGCATCCAGTCGTCGTTGTACATCTTCCCGAGATAACGCGACCCATGGTCGTGGAAGATGACGACGATGATGTCGCCGTCGTGGAAATTGTCTTTCAGCTGCAGCAGGCCGGCGATCGCCGATCCCGCCGAGTTGCCGGCGAAGATGCCCTCTTCCCGCGCGATGCGGCGCGTCATTACCGCCGCGTCCTTGTCGGTCACTTTCTCGAAGTGATCGATGACCGAGAAGTCCACGTTCTTCGGCAGGAAGTCTTCGCCGATGCCTTCCGTGATGTACGGGTAAATCTCGTTCTTATCGAGGATGCCCGTGTCCTTGTATTTCTTCAGCACGGACCCATACGTGTCGATGCCCCAGACCTTGATCTTTGGATTCTTCTCCTTCAAGTAACGGCCGACACCGCTGACCGTGCCGCCGGTCCCGACGCCGACGACGAGATGCGTGATCCTGCCGTCCGTCTGCTCCCAGATCTCGGGGCCGGTCTGCTCGTAGTGCGCCGCGGAGTTCGACAGATTGTCGTACTGGTTCGCCTTCCACGAGTTCGGCAGCTCGCGCTCGAGCCGGGAGGACACCGAATAGTACGACCGCGGGTCGTCGGGATCGACGTTCGTCGGGCACACGATGACTTCGGCGCCGAACGCCTTCAACGCGTCCGCCTTCTCCTTCGACTGTTTGTCGGTCGTGGTGAAGACGCATTTGTAGCCCTTGATCACCGCCACGATCGCGAGCCCCATGCCAGTGTTGCCGGAGGTCCCCTCGATAATCGTGCCGCCCGGCTTCAGCGCGCCGCTCTTCTCGGCGTCCTCGATCATCTTGACCGCCATGCGGTCCTTGATCGAGTTCCCGGGATTCGTCGTCTCGATCTTGGCGTAGACCGTCCCCCGCACGTCCTTCGTGATGCGGTTGATGCGCACCAGCGGCGTGTTGCCGATCGCCTCGAGGATATTGTTGAAGACGTTCATTGCTTCGCCCGATTCAGTCGGTAGAGCAGGATCGCCGCGCGCTTCGTCTGGCTGGGCAGCGTGGTGAGATCCGCGGTTTCCATCGGCGAGTGATCGTCGTGTCCCATGAGGCCGATGCCGTCCATGATGCTTTTCACCTGGCCGGAAATGAACGACACGTCCGCCGCTCCGGCGCGATCCGGGCTCACCGCCGCGACGACGCCAAACCCGAGGTCGCGACTCGCCCGGTCGTACTCCGCCAGCAGCCGCGCGTTGCCTTCAGTCGGCGGCAGCGATGGGTACCCGTCGCCGAATGTCAGCGTCGCCTTCGTCTGAGCGAGCGGAGTCTCGGCAACGACCGCCTTCATCGTGTCGCGCGCGTGCTGCAGCTGTTCTTTTGAAAGCGTCCGGAGATCGCCCAGTGCGATGGCGTGGGCCGCGATGACGTTCGTCTTTCCCGACGCCGTGCCCTTGCTCAGGACGTCATCCGCTTCGGCCGCGGTGCCGCCGAGCACGAGGCTTGGATTGAACGTCAGGTGCGCCTCGCCGGCAAGCTTGCGGCGGAAGCCATCGAGAATGCGCGCGAGCTCATAGTTGGCGCCGTAGCCGATGTCGTCCCGGAAAATCTGCGACGAGTGTCCCGTTTTTGCAGTGACATCGAGCTTCCATGACGACGTGCCGCGGCGAGCGGTGACGGCGAACTTTGGATCGCCGGGACCATCCTCGAAACCCAGCGCGTATTCCGCTCCCTTCGCAGCATCCACGAGCGCGGCGCGCGCCGCATCCTGCGGATCGCCGGCGTCCTCTTCATCTCCTGTCATCACCACCACGAGGTTCATGCCGGCGAGCGCACCCGTGGCCTTCAGCGCTTTCAGTGCGGCGATGATGATGACGTCGCCACCCTTCATATCGATGATCCCGGGCCCCGTTGCGGTCTTGTCGTCGATGCGCTGGAACTTCTGGAAAGGACTGTCCGGCTCGAAGACAGTGTCGAGATGTCCGATCAGAATCGTCCGCGGCCCGTTGCCCGGATGATCGGCGACAAGATGCCCCGCGCGCTTGAATGCAGCGCCATCGATCCATGCGGTCTTGAATCCGAGAGCGTCGAACTCGCGGCGGAACAGGTCGCCCACGGCGCGGACGCCGGCGAAGTTGTGCGTCCCGCTGTTGATATTGACGGCCTTCTCGAGCAGCGCGAGCGCGTCGGCGTTGCCGGCATCAATCGCCGCAACGATGGCGCGTTCGGGTTGCGAGGACACTTGGGCGAGCGCGAAAGCGAGGAGGACGAGGAAGATCGAGCGCATCTGCGCTCGATCTTAGTCGATCAACTGGGCTACTTTTTCGGTGCGCCGGGCGGCGGGTTGTCGCTGTTGTAAATCGCGTGCGTGACCCACCAGTTGCCGCTGCCGTCCTTCTTCAGGAGGACGATGTACTTGCCTCTGTCGTCCACCATGCCGCCCCCCTTCTGGGGCATCAGACTCTGCTTGTACGTCCCGACGTCGATCGCCGTGTCGCCGAGGACTTTCGTCTCCGTCGGCGTGATCGTCATGCCGTGAACCATCCACTGCTGCGCGAACGACTTGTGGTACGCCTCGATGGCCGCTCGTCCCTTGACTGCCGGCGCGTTCGGCGGCATCTCGACGCCGTCGGGCGCATAGAGCTTCGCCAGTGCGGCGCCGTCCTGCGATCCCGCGGCCGTTTGATAGGCGCTGCGCGCCTTCGCGATCGCTGGATCGTCTTTCGGCTGCGCCGATACAGCTGCGGTCGCCAGCGCCATTGCAAAAAACACTGCCACAACCTTCATCGAATCCTCCTCAAGCCTGAACCTGGAGCCTATTTCACCAGATCCATCGTCATCTGCGTCCGCGTGCTGTTCTGCAACGTGGCCGTGCCGCCATCGGGTCCGCGCATCGTCGCCGAAGATGCGATATCGGTCCGCATCGTGTTGCGCTCGACGCGCCCCTTCGCCACATGAAACAGCAGCTCTCCCTCGCCCTTCCCGTCGCCGAGTTTCATGACGACCGAGGCGCCCGCCGATGGTACGTTCTGCTGGCGCAAGGCGAGCGTAACGCCGATCCGCGCCATCGCCGCGTCGCCGGTGCCCTCGATCCCTTTCAGCGTAAACGTGGACTTGCCGACGATCTTTCCCACCGAATCGGCGCCGACCGATTGCTCGGCCGTCCACGTATCACCCGGCTTCACCGGAGCATCGGGCATCCGCGAGAAGTTTTGTTCGAGCGAACTGCGCAAGGCATCCTCGCTCAGCATGGCCTTGATGTTCTGCGCCAGGCTGCCTGCCATCGGGTCGCGCGGCAGATCCGCCATCAACTTGTCGACGATCCGCGCGGTCCCGTCGATGCGGCGCACCGCGCCGTTGGCGGCCATCATGACGCTGATTGCTTCCCCCACCATCGCGCCCATCGCCTTTTGCATCGATTTGACCCGAGGGTCCGCGTCCGCTCCCGGCGGTTTCGTACTGTCGTACGCGACCTTTCCGCCCGGCGTGTTCATTTCGAGCGAGACGGCCTCGATGACCTGCCGAAGCGTGGCCGTGCCATCCGGCGCGACCGCCGCCACCGTCACCTTCAAGGTCTGCCCCATCGTCTGCTCGAACGAATTCGTGCCGGCAGGGCCGCCGGCGATGCTGGTGTTGGTGCGGACGACGGTCCGATACGTCAGGACGTCCCCCTGGGTCCAGTTGTAGCGCAGCCTGACCGGCTGCGCCGAGGCGGATGAGACCCAGGCCGTGGCGACGAACAACAGCGCCGTGGGCGCGGCGAAGAAGCGTGGTTTCACGCGCGGCTCCTCTGGAAAGAGATCGTGATCATGAAGACAGTCAGTGCTGAGTGCCGGGGCGCGCTGTAGTGCGACCGGCGTCGAGATCGTTCCAGTTCAGGATGGCGTTGAAGCCGAGGAAGAAGTTCCCCTGCGTCTGCCACCGCCAGAACGGACGGTTCGCGAACATCACGACGTGCCCCTTTCCGATCGGCGCGTCCACGGCGACCGCGCGGCCGGCGAGCTTTTCGCCGCCGACGAGCACGCCGGACAGCAGCATGTCATTGGGATCTGTCGGGAACGACAGCAGGACGCGCGGCGCATTCGGATTTGCGCCAGCGCCGCGGCCGCCGAAGCCGCCGCCAAATCCGCCGCCGGCTTCGCCCCGTCCGCCGCCGCGACCGCCTCTGCCCCCCGTAGCTCCCGCTTCAGGCGAAGCAGACGCGGGAGCGGAGGGCGGGTCGAGCGTCGCCAGCTTTGGCGGGATCGAGTTGGGCTGCATGTTGAAGTTGCCCGGCCCTCCCTGAACAGCACCGCCGCCGCGACCGCCGCCGCGGCCGAAACCGGCGGCGCCGACGGAAAGGATGGGCGCCTGGTTGAAGTAGACGGCCAGCGCGTTCTGGTCGTAGCCGTAAAGGACAGGGCTGCTCTTGTCAGCGAGCAGCGCTTTCAGCACGGAGCCGCGCACGTACAGCCCTTCTCCCTGTTCGAGGCTGATTCCCTGCGTGAGATTGAACTCGGGGAAGATCGTCGACGTGCCTCCCTCCGTGATCAGGACGCCCCCCTGCTGCACGAACTTGTACAACTCCTGCAGGCCGTCGTAGCCAAGGCCGCCGCGCATATCGTCGGTCGAGTCCTGGATCCCAAGATGCGGCGTCTCGTCCGACTTCTTGTACGGACGCGGCTCGTTTCCCTGCACGCCGCCGTAAACGAGCCCGGTACCGCTGCCGCCAGCATGCGGGAAGATGATCACATCGTACTTCTCTTTGAGATTGCCCTGGCGCACGACGTTGTCGGCGAAGTACGTGTACGGGACCTTGAATTTGTCGAGCGCCATCCGCACCCAGCCTTCATCCTGCGTGCTCGTCCAGGTGTGGATGTAGCCGATTCGCGGCGCGTCGAGATCGTGCATCGACACGTTCGGAGCGGACGCGACCGCCCACGCGGAGAGCCCGAGTTCCTTGATGGACGACTCGATCGCCGCGCGGTCCGCGTTCTGGATCACGAACGCGCCCGGCGCGAACTTGTGACCGCCCGCTTCGAACGCCTGCTCCGCCGCCGACATCTTCACCGCCGCGTGACGGAAGCGGAACGTGACCAGCGTGTTGTCGGTCGTGTGGTCGACGACGATCACCGGCCCGGTGCCCGCGATCGACCCGGGAACGGCGAAGTCGGCTGACGCGAGCGTCATCGGCTGCTGCAGGATCGACTTGTCCGCCACGGCGGCCGCCTTTATGTTGCGCACGAGCGGGATCGCCCATCCGGTGTCATCGTACGGACGCGGATTGTCCGGCGAGAAGAACTGGACGCCAAGGAGCGTCTCGACGATCGCGCCGTAGGGCTGATCCATCCGCACGATGTAATCACCCTGCGCGACGGCAACGTTCCCGGCCGTGAACGCCGCGTTCGCGGTATGCACTTCGGCCCCTTCGCGGCGCAGCAGGTTCATCAGTTCCGCGGCTTCGACCCTCTTCCGCTGCGCGGCCGGAATGACGTACGCGTACGGCGCTTTCGTCTGGCCGCGCTCGATCGTGTGCTTGTTCTTCAGATAGTAGTTCTCGAGGAACGTCTCCTTGTTCTTCGCCACGTTATTCATCGAGATCAGGATCGCGCTCTGCTGCATGTTCACGTTCGCGCGCGGTCCCCACATCACGTCGGGCGGCGTCGGGATCGGCCGATACCACTCGCGGCTCTGATTGCCGCCGATCGCGTAGTTCTGCCCGCGGAAGCTCTGCGTCTCGTAGAAGCGGCCGATCGAGTTGTGCGTCACGCCGATCCAGAACATGTAGTTGGGGACCCAGCCGTCGTAGTAGTTGTAGGTCCAGACACCCGGCACGTTCCGCTTGGCCATCTCCATCATTTCGTTCTGCGCGAGCAGCCACCACTCGTTGATCTGGATCGGATCGACGACAGTATTGTACGGGCCCGTGCCTGTGGAGACGTAAAGAAGCGTCACGGACTCGTGCAGATCGTGGAAGACCTGCGGGTGCCAGTCGAGGAAGCTCCGGAGGATGTTCTTCGTCAGGTTCAGGCCGACGCCGATCCCGTCGCGGTTGTTGTCGTGCTGCACGTACTGCCCCCAGTACACGAGCCCCGGTGCCGGCTTGTTGGGGTTCTTCACCGAGAACCTGAAGTTGTCGACCGCCTTCTCGCGCCCGTCAACTTCGGTCGACGGCGTCAGCACGACGATCGCGTTGTTGCGGATCGTCTGGATGAACGCGGACTCTTCGACGGCGAGCCGGAACGCCAGTTCGATCAGCATCTCGGGGCTGCCGGTTTCGGGCGTGTGGATCGATCCCGTCGCGTAATAAACCGGCTTGCCGGTCGCAATCAGCTGCTTCGCTTCCGCCTCCTCCAGCTTGCGTGGATCGGTCAGCTTCGCGGTGATCTGCTTGTATTTGTCCAGCTGTTTGATCGTCGCTTCGTCTGCAATCGCGAGCGCCACCATCTCGCGCCCTTCTTCACTCTTGCCGATCCGGAAAAGCTTCACCCGCGGCGACGTCTTCTCGAGTGCCTCGTAGTAGCGGACGATGTCCGCGTGGTAAGTCAGGTTGCCCGGCTCGCCCGGCACGTATCCGAAGAACTTGAGCGGCGACGGCACCGTCGCCGACACCGGCATGTGATCGACGAGCTCCGTAAGGATCCGTGGATCCGGCGTCGCCTTTTTGATTCGCGCGCCGTAATCCTGATCGAGCTTCTGGGGTGTGGCGGTGTTGCGCGGCCCCTGTGCGTACGCAGGCGGCGCGTACGCGCCGGCGGCAAGCACCAGCGCGAGCGCGAGCCCGCGGGCAGAACGCGTGGTCGTCATGAATCCTCCTGGAAAATTCCAGGAGGAGTATAACTCCCTGCCTAGAGAGCGGCGGCGTGGCGTTCGGTCCCGAGCAGCAGCTTGCCCGCCCCCGTCAGCCCCCACGCGAGCACGGCGCAGAGGAAGAACACGGCGCGAACGCCGAGCACCTGTGCCAGCACGCCTGACAGCGCGAGTCCAATCAGCTGCGCAAAGAAGATCACCGACATCGTCGTGCTCGAGATGCGCCCCATCAGCGCGTGCGGCGTTTCACGCTGCATCAGCGTCTGTGCGGGGACGATGACGCCAGCAAACGTGAATCCCAGCGTGAAGCAGGCGAGCATCGATGCCGCGACCCATGGCAGGGCGCCAAGCAACAACGCGCCGAGCCCGATGCCAGCCAGTCCGGCGAGCACCAGCGTGCTGTTCGATACGCGTCCCGACAGACGGCGCACCACAGGCATCCCGAGCATCATGCCGGTGCCGACCATCGCGCTGACGATCCCAAAGACGCCGGCCTTGGCGTGGAGCCAATCGCGCACGTAGACGGCGATCAGCGGTCCGAAACAGCCCATCACGAACATGCCCGCCGCCATCGCCATCACGACGAACGAGATCGCGGCGTGGTGGACGATGAAACGCATCCCCTCTCCCATCTCGTGGAAGATCGCGTGCAGCTTGCTGTTCGTCGATTCGGTGGCGGCGCGTTCGGGAGCGGCGGGCCGGATGATTGCCACAGATCCGATCAAGGCGGCCGAAACGAGGAAGCTGAGGAAGTCGAGCGCGTAGCAGACCTGCGGCCCGAACGCCGCGACCAACGCTCCCGCGGCCGCCGGGCCCACGACACGCGTGCCCATCATCGCCATCTGCATCAGCGCGTTCGCCGACATGAGCCCGTGCGGCGGGACGTGGCTCCTGATGGTGACGGATTGCGCAGGCCCGAAGAAGCTCGACACGCAGCTGAGCGCAGCCAGCACGATGTAGATCTGCCACATCGATGTGGTCGCGAAGAGGAGCAGGACCAGCGCCGCGCGAATCAGATCGCTCGCAATCAGAGTCGGTTTCAACGGCCAGCGATCGACAAAGACCCCGGACAACGGCCCGAGCAGCGCAAGCGGCACCATGTAAGCGATCTGCACGCCCGTCACCTGGGAAGGGGTCCCGTGCATGCGGTACGTCACGACGCTGATCACCGCAAAGATCGCGAGAAAATCGCCGAGCAGACTGACGAGCTGCGCGTACCAGACGCGCCGCATCACGGTGACACGCAGCACGTCACGAAACGTCATCGGCATCGGAGGTGCGGAGGCTTCTGTCGCCATCGGGGACGAGGATCATATCAGGGCGCGTGCGGAGCTTCAGAGACGCGCTAGAATCCGCGGCATGCGTTACGCGTTCATCGCGACCCTGACGTTGCTGGCCTCGTTCGCGCAACAGTCCGCGGCGCCCTATGACCTCCTCATCAGGAACGCCCGGATCGTGGACGGCACCGGCAGCCCGTGGTTCAAAGGAGACATCGCGATCCGCGGCGACACGATCGCGAAGATCGCGCCGGTGATCGACGGATCGGCGGCGCGGACGATCGACGTGCACGGCAACGTCGTCGCACCCGGCTTCATCGACATCCATACCCATGCCCGGCGAGGCATCGCGGAAGTGCCGACGGCTCCCAACTACGTCCGGCAGGGGGTGACGACGGTGATGGAGGGACCCGACGGATCATCGCCGGTGCCGCTCGCGCCGTTCCTCGAGCAGATGGACCGGCTGCACAAGTCGCTGAACATCGGCAGCTTCGTCGGCCAGGGATCGATCCGCAGCGCGGTTATCGGTGACGGAGACCGCACGGCCACCGCCGAAGAAATCCAGAAAATGGTGCAGCTCGTCGAGCAAGGGATGAAGGATGGCGCGTTCGGCCTCAGCACCGGTCTGTTCTACGTGCCGGGCACCTTCACGCCGACGAGCGAAGTGATCGAGCTCGCGAAGGCCACCGGACGTCTTGGCGGCATCCACGAGTCACACCAGCGCGACGACGCGGCGAAGCTGCTCGACAGCGTGAATGAGACGATTGCGATCGGAGAGAAAGGACTGCTGCCAACCCAGATCAGTCACGCCAAGGTAGTAGGCGCAGGCAATTGGGGGCGCAGTGTGGACATGCTGCGGCTCGTGGACAAGGCCCGCGCGCGCGGCGTGGACGTGACGATCGATCAGTATCCCTACACGGCATCGAGCACCAGCGTGGCCTCGGCGCTGATCCCCGCGTGGGTGCTGGAAGGGGGACGGCAGGCCACGATGGCGCGCCTGAAGGAGTCCGGCGCGCGCGAAAAGGCCAAGGCGGGCATCGTCATGATGATTCGCGACGAACGCGGCGGCGGCGATCCGAAGAACGTCCAGTTCGCGAACTGCAGCTTCGATCCGACGCTCGCCGGGAAGACCCTTGCCGATCTGACGAAGGCGCGAGGGATGGCGCCGACGATCCGCAACGCCGCGGAAGTAGTGCTGTGGATCGTCGAACAAGGCGGCTGCCAGGGCATCTTCCACGCGATGAGCGAGCGCGACCTGGTGCGCATCCTGCGGCACCCCGTCACGATGATCGCGTCGGACGGCGAGATCCCGATCTTCGGCCGTGCCAATCCGCACCCGCGCAGCTACGGGACATTCGCCCGCGTGCTCGGCGTCTACGTTCGCGAGAAGAAGGTGCTGTCGCTGGAGGATGCGATCAGGAAGATGTCCGCCGCGCCGGCCGCCCGGCTCGGCCTCACCGACCGCGGCGTGCTGCGCCCCGGTCTCGGCGCCGACATCGCGATCTTCGATCCCGCCACGGTGAAGGACATGGCGACGTTTGCACAACCCCACCAGTACGCGCAGGGCTTCTCACACGTCATCGTCAGCGGCCAGATCGTGTTCGAGAACGGCGACATGACCGCCGCACGTCCCGGCCACGTGCTCTACGGACCCGCGCGTTAGTACTTCTTCCAACTGAACGACGACATCACGTAGTTCCCGATCACGAAGTACTTGGTCGCCAGCCTGCGGTCGTAGTGCACCGTCGCGCCGCCGGTGTCGACGAACGAACGCGAGAGGATCGAGCCGTAGATGTCTGCCGTGCCGTGCATGGTGACGGCAGCGTTCGGGGCGTAGATCGTCATCGCCGCCTGGCTGCCGCCGGTCATCTCGATGTCTCCCGTGCCCGCATAGAGGATCTGGAACTTCGACGGATCGAAAGAGGAGTTGGCGAACGTGCCGCCGGTGAAGTCGATCACCGGCGTCGGCGACGTCACGCCGCTCCCGACGACGTTCATCGTCACACCAGTGTTCGTGCCAATGTTCAACGTCGAGTTCGCGCCCAGCGAAATGCTGTTCAGGTTCACGACGGCAGTACCGGTGCTGGCCATCATGCCCCCGATGCCGTACTGAATGGTCAGGTAGACGTTCGCGCCGAGAGTCACGTTGCCGAGAGACAGCGGTGTCGAACCGCTCGTCGTGATCGTCAGGGCGCCGGTGGGGCTGCTCGTGCACATCGCCGGCACAATCAACGCCGAGATCGATGCACACGAACTGATGGTGACCGGTGATGTCGGCGGCAGCGGACTGGGAAGCGCGGGTGTGTCATACGTCTTCGCCTGCGGCAATGGGACGACCGAGCCGCTAACGGTCGCCGAGCCCGCCGCAGACAACGCGGTCGGCGTGCCGTCGTGGCAATCGCCGACGCCCGTGCGCGGAGTGTCGAGATTGCCGTTGACGGTCACGTTCCCCGAGATACTCAGGTTCCCGTTGGTGCCGACGGCGCCGCCTGAGGTATCGGTCACCGGATGCCCGCCGGACAGTGGCGCGGTCGAGTCGTAGCTATCGGTGTGCATCGTCCCGCGCAGATCGATCGCGCCGCAGCCGGTGCCGGTTGCGAAGATTGCGTAAGCGTCCGCCGGCGCTACGTTCTGCTCGAGGATCGCGCTCACTTCAACCGTTGCTGGCAGCGAGCCGGGCACCGTCCCCGTTGCGGTGATCTGCCACGTTTGGATGGTGCGCGCCGCGCCGCCGTAAACGGTGACGTTGCGCATGGACAGCAGCTTCGCGTATGCCGCGTAGTTCACCGTGCCGGTGCCGACCGTGAGCGTGCCCTGCGCCGCCGTGTTGAAGGCGGCAATCACCGCCGTGTCCGGGTAGTTCGAGCTGACACCGGAGACGGCAGAGAGCACCACGTCCGCGCTGCTGTACTGCACCGGCGACGTCGTCGTCGTGTACCCCGACATCGAGCTCGGCGCCGTGTAGCTGTAGAGCAGAAAGTTGATCGCCTTGTGCACGCCCGCTTCGCCGGCATAACGCGCCTGCGACATCGTCCTGTAGTTGCGGCTCGCAGACGTTTCGGTCTGGGCGAGGAACATCATCGACACGGCCATCGCCGAGAGTGCCGCCATCAGGAACAGCGTGAAAACGAGCGCGACGCCTTTTTCACCGGATCGTTGCATGGTGTCGTTCCCCTCTACGGCAGCAGCGCCGTAATGCTGGGGGGCATCGGCTGGATGCGATCGTTGATGCCAAGGCTGGCGAGCAGCCAGGCGTTGAAGACGTTGCGCGGCGAGACGTTCAGGAGCGCCTTGGTCTCGGTCTGGTACTGCTTGGTAATCGGGTCGATCAGCTGCGTCTGCACGGTAAGCGTGATCGCCACGTCGGTGACAAAGGTTGTGCCGCTGACGGTCGCCGTCTGGTAGGTGAAGCAGTCGGTGCCGTTCGGGTTCGCGATGATGTTGCTGAGGAGGATTTGCGATGCGGCGGGCGCGGCGCTCGGCCCGGCGGCGTTCCACGCCATCACATTCCGATACAGGTTGTGATTCGTCGTATCGCACGTGTACTCGATGTAGACCATGTTGCCGTCGGCGTTGATGTCGCCGAACAGCTTCAGTATCGAGCCGGTGGATCCGTTGGTCGTGGTCGTCGGCACGATGCCTGACGAGAACCCGCCGAAGACCTGCACCGGCACGGTCGCGTTGTGGGCGGCCACCGTGCGACCGCTCGTCGTTGAATTGACGGTAATGGTCGTTGATGACGGGATCGTCGCGACGACGACGCTCTCGAGCGCGTCACCGGTGTCGATGACGAGCTTTTCGCCGACGAACATGCCGCTCGTCGACGAGACCGTGAGCGTCGGCGCCGTGCCGCTGGTCGAGGGGGCCGTCAGCGTGACTCTGGTCGGCAGCGTGATGCGTCCCGCCTGTCCGACCTCCTGCTGCAGGACCTCCGTCGCGCCGCGAATGCCGCTGTGCATCTGCGTGCGGTTCCACACGGTCGCCTGCGTGCTCGTCATCTTGAGGAGCGCGGACACGGCCGCGCCCGAAATCGCCAGCATGATCGCCATCGCGATCATGAGCTCTGGCAGCGAGAAGCCCGCCTGTGAAGAAGTCCTGCGCATGATCAGAAAGGATTCGATTTCAGCACGCTCAGCGTGGACGACGCCTTCATCGCGCCGCCGAAGCCGCGCGAGATCGTCGCGGTCACGGTGATCTGTTTCAGGTTCGTCGACACGAGGGCCACCTGCCAGCAGCGCTGGTAGAACCAGTTCGCCGGCGGCGTCACGCCGACGGGTGCAACGCACGCAGCGCCGGCGGATCCGCACAGGTTGCCGTTTTCGTCGAGGTAATCGACGTACAACGCCACCGGGCTGTTCGTGTCGGAACTGCCGCCGACGGCCAGCCCGCTGCCCCCGGAACTCAGCGCGGGAAACGACCGCGTATCGCTCGTCGAATCGCCGTAGGCGAGCGCCAGCAGCTGCTCCATCTTGTCCTGCGCGTACTCGGTGGTGCGCGCGGCCAGATGCCCCTGGTTTTCCGTCGTGGAGATCGCGAGGCCGCCGAGCGACATCAGGCCCGCCATCAGCGTGACGAGAATCGCGCTGGCGATGATGACCTCGATGATGGTCGTGCCCCGTTCGTCGCGGAGCCGCGTCGTCATTGTAGCGTCCAGGTGGGCGTCGACGTGTAGTTCGTCTGCCACGTGCGGATGAACCCGGTTGCGGCGATCGTGATGCCGTAGACCGCGGATCCGTCGGTCACGTAGATCGCATCCATCCCTGTCGGGCTGCCCGTCGTATCGACGGGAATGCCGCGCGAATTGAAGATGATGCATGCCGTGTTCGCGACGGCCACCGGCGGCGTCGCCGTGTTCATGCAGTTCGGCGCGTGGTCGATCGTTGTCTGCGTGTTCGGCGGCGGCGACGCGACCGGCCCGTAACTGAAACTCACCGTCGACGACAACGACGTCGCTGCCCCTTCGGTCGTCCATGACGACGTGGTCTTGTCGTACGTCTGGACGTAGTACTCACGACCGGTGATATCGAGATACAGACGCGATTGCGTGAACTTCGCGGCCGCGCGCATTTTCGAGACAGCGGTGGCGTTCGCCAGATCTTTCGCGTCGCCGCTCAGTTTCAGATAGCGAAGCGTATTGCCGCTCATCGGGACGGCAATGGCCGCGAGCACGCCCATGATGGCGACGACCATCATCAGCTCGATGAGCGAGAACCCGCGTGAATCTCTTGAATGCATGGGACAGACCCCGAAGCGCAATCCGTGTGCCCGGTTAGAGCCCCTACGGCTTGGGGGAGATGGCCCGACTAGGCCTGTGCTGTGCCCCGTTCTGGCACACGCGATGACGGTAATGGTATCGACGGAGAGTTGGTGCGACGAGAGAGGACAAGACGCGCGAAAAGCCTACTTTCCGCCGGGGAAAGAGGCTTCTCGCGGCGCCATCGTGACCGGATGACGGCCTAGGCCTTCAGGTGCTTGTTCACAAGCTTGGTCATTTCGAACATGTTGACCATCGCCTTGCCGCCGAAAACCGCCTTGAGGTTGTCGTCAGCCTTGATGTTCCGCTTGTTCTTCTGATCCTGCAGCTTGTTCTTCTTGATGTAGGCCCACAGTTTCTTGGTGACTTCCGTCCGCGGGATCGGCTTGCTGCCGACCACCTCCGACAACGCCGGGCTCGGTGTCATCGGCTTCATGAACGCCGCGTTCGGCTTTCTCGCGGACTTCTTCGCCGTCTTCTTGGCCATCTCTACTCCTTCGATTGCCGGGGGGCTTCGCCCCGAGGGTGCGCGTGAATGCACGAAGGGTAGCACAACTGCGCGCGTTTTCATGGGGAAAAAACGGCTGATGGGGACACGCGCGACGCTGCACACGGGCACGCGCGTTGCTCTTTTTCGCTCGGAGGCTCCGATGCGCGCACGTGTGTTAACGGCTGGTTTTCTCTCGGGCGCCCTGGCGATCAGTCTGCTGGCCTGCAACCGCGGCCCCGCGACGCGCGACGAATCCCACCCCGCCGAGTCCGCCTCGCCGGCGCGTTCGCGCGGGTGTGAGGATGTCCCGAAAGCCGCAGACCTGAAGAAGTTACTGCAGGATGCCCCCTCCCAGAACGGCGACGCGGGCGGTCTCAATCACGGCAAGGCGATGTGGGGCGCGATCGTCGATCGCGACGGCGCGCTGTGCGCAATGGCCGTCTCGACCGACGACATGGCGGCCACCTGGCCGGGCAGCCGGGCGATTGCCATGGCGAAGGCTTTTACCGCCAATGCGTTCAGTTCCGATACAGCTCCGCTCTCGACCGCGCGGCTCTACACATTGAGCCAGCCGGGGCATTCCCTCTGGGGCGCGGCGAACGGCAATCCGCTGAATCCCGAGTGCCTCGCGCCCGCGAACGACACGAAAACAGGCATCGGCAAGGTGTGCGGCGGGACGATCATTTTCGGCGGCGGGTTGCCTCTTTACAAGGGGCAGACGCGCGTCGGCGGCCTTGGCGTCAGCGGCGACACGGCGTGCACGGACCATGAGATTGCGAAGCGCGTGCGGCAGTCCGTGGGGCTGGCGCCGAACGGCTTGCCGTCAGACGAGATCGTCTACGCGTCGGTCGATGGCGCGTCGCCGTTCGCCCATCCACTCTGCACAAACACGTTCCGCGACGGCCGCAAGCTCGGCGATGAGGCGCCAGGGCAGTAGTCGGTAGTCGGTAGTCGGTAGTCAGTAGACGGTAATCGGGCATCGGGCATCGGTCATCGGGCATCGGTCATCGGTTACTGCGAACACACACCCGGCCGCGGTGCGTCTGTCGCGGGCGTCACAGAGATGTACTGCACGGTCGGCGGATTCGTGGGCGCGAGCGTGATCGCGAGGCGCAAGCGTCCTCGCTCGCAGTTCATCGTCCAGTCCCCGCGAAGGGCGTTCTCGACGCGATCGAATCCCGATCCCGCGGTGCACGCGCCAACCTGGCCGTGCAGCCGTTCGATCGCGGCGCGCCGCCGATCCTTGCTCGTGTCGAGAAACAGGTTCTGCGCCGCAATGCGATCCGCCACGGCGTCGTCCCACTTCACGACAAGACTGGCCACGGCGTCACGCGCGCTGACGAGCGCCAGTGACGGCTGAATCACGCGTGGCTGCAGCGCGCCGGTTCGTGCGAGCGCGTCGAGCGCCGCGTCGAACGTCCGCGGCCAGCTGGTATAAGTGAGATTGCCGAACGCGATCAGTCCGACGCCGTACTCGGGGAGCCAGCGCATCTGCGTGCCGAACCCCGGCAATCCGCCGCCGTGCGCAACGATCGTGGGAAACTGGCAGTTCTGCGTGATCCGCAAGCCATATCCATAGCCGCCTGAATTCAACTGCACGCCGCCGGGCGAACTGCTGACCGACGCCGGTGCCCGGCGCCACACCTGCTGCATCTCGCGCAGCGACGATCGCTTGATCGGTCCCGTCTCCGGTCCGTCGCGCGGCGGCGATGCCGCGAGAAATGCGCCCACGTACTTTCCGAGATCGGACAGCGTTGTCAGCATCCCGCCCATGGATCCGAACGATCCATTCGCGAGCAGCGGTTCGTTCTTCCACTGCTCGTCCTCCCACCGGTAACCATGCGCGAGCCGTTCAGCCGGCACGGTGGACGGCTCGAGCGTCGTGGACGTCATGCCAAGCGGCTTCAGCACGTTGTCCGTCACGTACCGGGTGTACGCCGCCGTTTCAGATCCGCCTTGCTCGCGCATTCCGCGGCCGACATTTGCCACGACGCGACCGAGGATCGCGAAACCGAAATTGGAGTACTCGTAGGCGACACCCGGCGCGTTGGAGAACGGAATGCCCGCGCGGATCAGCGCGGCGAGCTGCTCGTCAGAATCGGCGAGCTGCTGATCGCCCCACGGGTTGTCTTCCGGGAATCCTTCGGCATGCGACAGCAAGTGACGGATGGTGATCTTCGGCGAATCGCTGGTCGGGTAGACGAGCGCTTTCATCTCGGGGACGTACTTCTCAGCGGGATCCTCCAGTGACAATTTCCCTTCGTCGCGCAGCTTCAGGATCGCGATCGCAGTAAAGCTCTTCGTCATCGACGCGATGCGGAAGACGCTGTCGGGCGTCACCGGCGATTTCGACGGCACGTCGCGGTAGCCGGTCACGCCGGTGTGCGCGAGCTCGCCGTCGATGATGATGCCCCACGCGGCGCCTGGCACGTGCGCGCCGGTCGTGTAGTCGCGGAAGATACGATCGATCTCGGGAAACGCCTTCGCCAGCTTCGCGCGCCGATCCGCGTCAGCGAACCGCGGCTCCGGCGCTTTGAAGGTGGCGCTGCCCTGGGCCAGCAATGCAATGAGGAACGCAGCGAGGGCGTGCAGCTTCATCTATTTCACCCGCAGAATCGGGTACACCCTGGCGTCTTTCAACTGGTCGTCGAGGTAATTCCATGTGACCAGCCCATCGTCTGACGCAGGCTCCAGCAGATAAAACGCGAGCCGCGCCAGGGGCTGATCCATGCGGATCTGCCACCATGTCCCCTGCGCCGCCGGCTCCGGCTTCGCGCCCCACTTCCCTTCGATCTTCCGCATCGCGTGCCCTTCGAAATTCTGCCCGGCGGTGTTGGCGTCGATGGTGAAGGCCTCCGCACCGGCCGGCAGACTTTTTGTTTCGGTCATCTTGATGCCGTGTGCCTTCAGGAGCTCGATCGCCTTCGTTGCGTTCGCCGGCATGAAGTACGCCGTGGGCGCCGTTTCCGTCGTCGCCGGCTCGAACCACATCATGTCAACCATTTGTTCAGGTTTGACGACGTCCTTGCGGCGGTTCATGACGGCGCCGTTGACCGGGTTCTTCTCGTCCTCGACTTCACCCATGAGGATCTCGACCATGCCGCCGCGCTTCAGCTTCGCGCTCGTTGACAGCAGCGCACCGGCGATTCTCTCGCCGTCCGCATCCGCCACGGCAGTCTTCAGCCGCGCGGCATTCTGGTGCGCGAAGTTCAGCGCTTCTTCCAGAAAGTAATTCGTCGCCTTGATGCGATCCTCGAAGGTCGCGTAGGCGTAGGCCTCGCTCAGCAGCGCGAAGCGATTCCGCATTCCGACATAGCTGTTGTGAAAACGCGGCACGTGCTCGAACGTCCTCCATTCCGGGGGACCGGTCGGCTGCGGAGCCGGCGCAGGTGCTGCGGCGGAGGGCGAGCCCGCATCACCACTGCGGCCGCGGCCACGGCCGCGGCCGCCTGGCGTAGAGACGTTGCCGTAATAGAAGGTGTCCCAGCCGTGTTTGGCCTTCACGTTCCTGGTCACGAACGGGAACCACTCGTCCGTCATGATCTTCATGATCGTGGCGCTGGTATTCGGGTTGAGCGGCGGCGAATAGGTAAGGTAATAGCCGTGCGTGGATCCGTCGGACGTATGAAGATCGAAGCCGACCTGCGGGTCGTAGTCCACCCACAGCTTCACGAAGGCCTTCCCCTCCGGTGTGTCGAGCTTCATGAAGTCGCGGTTGATGTTGAGCCCCTGCCCGTTGGCGCGCGTGCCCATTCCGTTGATCGGTCCGTTCTGCCGCTGCCGGTTGTTCAGTGCGAACTTCTCGTTGCCGTCGGCGTTGAAGATGGGGGTGATGAGGAACACCATCGACTGAAGCCAGTCCTTGTGCTGTCCCATCGCGAACTCCCGAAGCAGGATCTGCGCGGATTCCTTCCCTTCCACTTCACCAGCGTGCACGTTGCCCTGGATGTGCACGCGCAGCTTGCCGCTCCCCCTTACCGCCGCCGGGCTCGCATCCTTCAGCCCCGTCCCGACCACCGCCAGCGGCATCGCTCGTCCTTCGAACGTCGTTCCGTAGGTGGAATAAAAGATGTTCGAGGATGCCTCGTCCACCGCTTTCATGAACTTCACGACATCGTCATACGTGGACGTCGACTTGAAGCCGGACGCTTCCGCCGTTGTCTTCAGATTGGCGACAGCGGGTTTCTGCTGCGCATGAATTGTCAGGGCTGTAAGGGCAATGGCGCACGCAACAACGACAGACCGATGCATCTGGAATCCTCCGCGGGAAGTATCGCACGTGAGGCGGCGAGTGTTCTCTAACGGGAGGGCCAGGAGATGAGGAGACTGCCTTTACCTCGACGATCAATCGACCGTCAACGAGCAGATCTATCTTTAGATCATCTCGGAAGGCACTGAGGTTGGAAAAACCCGTGTACCTCCTTGACTCCTGATCTCCTTACCTCCTGCAAGAAGACAAGCAGCTGGAAGGAGGAAGGAGCGCTACTCCATCGATTCGAGGGCGCGCACGCCTGAGCGCATGCCGAACCACCATGTTGACAGGCTCAGGACGAGTGCGGCGAGGAAGCTCGCGGCGCCGAGCAGTGCGGTCTGCGCCGGCAGGATCAGGCGCGGGTTTGCGGAATACCAGAGGAACATCGATGCCGGCCATCCGACAAAAATGATCAGCAGGATCATGAAGAGGACCGCGATGATCATGAACGCGACGCCGCCGTATGAACCGGCGACCTGGCTGGGATTATCTGCATTGAATCGCGGATAGCGCGCGCCGAGGCCGGTGGCGAGACCGACGAGGGCGAGGCTCATGAAAAACACCGCGGCCGCCGAGACCACTCTCAGGAACGGCGCCACGCCGAGGAAGTGATTGGCGGCAATGGTAAGCAGCTCGGTCAGCAGGAAGACGGGGACGAATCCAGTCCAGAACTTCGACCAGAGAAACGCTCGCAGCGACACCGGAGCGGTCCGAATGATCCAGAACGCGGCGCCTTCGGCCGAGACGGCCGGAAACACGAACCGCGCGCAGACCGTCGACATCACCAGCCCCGCCATCGCGAGATTCACGAACGCGTAGACGTTCTTGATCATGCCGCTCATGTACGGATTGCGATCGAGATCGAGCACGCGGAAGTTGTAGAGATAGACGAGCACGAGGGCGAGCAGGAGCAGCAGCTGCGACCACTGGCTGACGTCGCGCAGGAAGATCTTCAGATCCTTGACGAGGATGTGCCGCCGGATGGGCGACATCGGCATCAGGCGCGCCGCGCGTGTCAGCATCTCGAACCGCGTAAAACGCGTCTTGCGCGCTTCCTGCGCCTTGCTGAATCCCGTGAAGTGCCACCGTTCGTTTGCGGCTGCTACGAGCACAACCAATCCGCATGCCGTTGTCCACAGCGCGGCCATGTGCAGCGCGTCGACGTGTCCCTGGAGCGACGCAAACACCGCTTCAGCCGCCCAGAACGACGGCAGCAGCGGCGTGATCGGTGACTGGAGAGTCGCGAAAAAGTCCGTGATGTCGGGCAGCGACTCGACGCGCAGGAGCTGCTCCGGCTGGATCATGCGCAGCAGCACCACGAGGCTGCCCGCAAACAACAGCCCCATCAGCATCAGGATGTCGCGCGCGCGCCGCGCCGGAAAAATGTTGACCAGCAGTAAAGTGACCGCGGTCCCGATCGCTACCGGGATCGCCACGAACGGAATGACGGCGAGCACCGAGAGCCAGTAGTACGACCACGGTGCGCAGTGGCCGACGCCGACACCCGCGAGCACGGGAACGATGAAGACGACGACCATCCACGAGGAGAGCCCGACGGTCCGGGCGAACCGCGCGTGGAACAGACGACGCGCGGAGACCGGCGCCGCGAGCAGGAGGCGCAAATCGTCAGAAAGAAAGAACGTGGACAGCGCCGTCACGATTCCGCTGAACGCCAGGAACGACAGGAATGAGAGGAACAGCCACGACAGCCCCAGCCGTAGCAGGTAGTCGCCGAAATCCGCGAACCCTCCGAGCTGCACGGTCAGCCAGAATGCCCCGCTGAAAATCGCGCCCGCCACGCCGAGCCCCACGATGCCGAAGAACGCGGCGCGCGTCCCATCGCCACGCTCGCGCCGCCGCGCGCGATTCCGCGACGCCCACAGCGACGGCAACAACAGGTATGGGAACGGCTGCGTCACAGGACTTCGTCGATCTCTTGAAGAGCGCTTCCGCCGGTGAGCCGGAGGAAGACCTCGGTGAGATGTTGATTCGGATCGCCCGCGAGCGCGCGCAATTCGTCGACCGTGCCGCGCGCGATGATCTGCCCTTTCAGGATGATGCTGATGCGATCGCACATCTCCTGCGCCACTTCGAGCGTGTGCGTGCTCATGAGGATGGCGACGCCGCGCGCGCTCATGCGGCGGAAGACATCCTTGATCAGCCGCGCGCCGCGCGGATCGAGCCCCACCATCGGTTCGTCGACCAGCACCGCCTGCGGCCGATGCATGAACGCGGCGCTCATCACCAGGCGCTGCTTCATGCCATGCGAGAAACTCTCGACGAGCTCCTGTTCCCACCGCGCGAGCTCGAACAGCTCCAGCATCTCCGTCACCCGCGAGCCCACCGTCGCATCGTCCATCCCGTACAGGCCGGCGTGGAAACGCAGGAACTCCCCCGCCGTGAGCTTTTCATAAATGAACGGCCGGTCCGGAATGAAGCCGAGCGACGCCTTCGCCGCTTCCGGTTCGGTGGCGAGGTCGTGACCGTTGACCAGGATCCGGCCGGATGTCGGTTTCAGCAGCCCCGCGATCATCCGAATCGTCGTCGTCTTGCCAGCACCGTTCGGACCGAGAAAGCCGTGAATCTCGCCCGGCCTGACCTCGAGGCTGACTCGATCAACCGCCGTGAACGCGCCGTACTTCTTCACGAGGTCGTGTATCGAGATCATCGGACGGACGAGGCGCTCGACCAGCAGGTCAGGCCCGTGCGCACCGGCACAGGCGACGCGAACGGTGCCGTCGGCGTCGACCCGCGGCCGATCAGCACGGGCGTGGAATTGGGGGCGAGCTCGACGTCGACGATCGTCATCTTGATCTTGCCGATGAGGGGCAGGATCGCTGCCTGTTTGTCCAGCCCGCCGCGCGCGAGCCGGACGTGCGTGGCGTCCGCCGGAAACTGGTTCAACGTGGGATCGACAGGCAGCCAGAGGCCGCGTCCGCGCGCTTCCTCGATGTAGACCTCCGGCCACGCGTGATAGAAGAATGCGCCGCGCGTGTAGACTAGCCCGACCGCGATACGCGCGGGAATTCCGAGCGAACGCGCCATGGCGACGTAGAGCGCCGTGTGCTCGTTGCAATCGCCGATCTTCGTGCGCAGCACCTCGCGCGCGGACGGCAGGCTCACGGTCGGCTTCTTGTCGAGCATGCCATTGACGCGCCGCGTCAGACGCTCGGCGATCGTGCGCGGATCCTTCACGCCGAGAACGGCCGCCTGCGCTTCCGCGTGGATGTCCGGATCGTCACTCTCGATGAGCGGCTCGGGACGACGGTAGGACGACAAATCCTCTTCCGCCAGCGACGGTCGAAGCGACCGCGCGTCGCGAATCTCCAGCAGGTTCCCGTCCAGCGTCTGGCCGGCCCCCTGCAAATCTGGGTTCGCGAGGTCTGCCCCTTCCACCTTCAAACGAATGCGCCGCACGTCGCGGGGATCGTCGATTCGCTCTTTCGTCGTGTTGCGCGGGACGACGGCGGACGCCTCGAGGAGATCGCCGGTGATGCCGCGGCTGATGGCCATCCGGCGTGCGACCTCCGGCGTTTCCTGCACCGACATCAACCCCATCTGGCTCTCCTCGCGAATGACTTCGCCCGTGTCGGTGACCCAGGACGACGTGCGCAGGCCGGCGATGGAGAGGTCGACGCGGAATGCAGGGATCGACTGCCGCGTGAGGCGATAGACGTCGCGTGTGCCGACACGCGCAGGCATCGGCGAACTGATGCTGATGATCTCGCGGCGACTGACAGCAAGCGTCATGCGCTCGCCGCGAAGCGTCGCGGGATCGAAGACGAAGAACTGCTGCTCCGTGCCCGGCTTGAAGCCACGCGCCGCGAGCAGCCGCGGCAGGTTCACGCTCAGCACCGGAACGTCCTCAAGGTCTCGTTCTTCCTTCTGTGTTCCGTTCGCGGTCTTGATCGTGAGGCTGACGTGCTTGCCCGACACCGTCCCCGTCACCTCCACCGGTCCCGTGCCGGGATCGAGCGAGAACTCGAACGAGCGGAGAACGAATTCGCGATCGACGTGCGCGGTCGTCCTGATCGCCGCCGCGGTTGTCGCGCCGAGCAGCGACATCTGGAGCCGCGCATCCTCCTGCACGACGAAGCCCTCGTCGGCAGGCAGCGTCTGGCTGACGGTGAAGCCCACCTTTTCGCCGCGGTAGTACACACCGCGCCACTGCGCCGCCGTGCCGTAGCGCGCGAGATCGGTCGCGAGGTTCAGCGAGCGCGCCTGCACGTACGCGCGCGTCAGGACGACGCCCATCGTGACGGCCCACGCGAGCAGCACGATCAGCGTCGCCGGCCGCGAGACGCGGCGCGGCACGGTGCGCAGAAGCTTCACGCTGGCGATTGTCTCACGCTCGCGTAGAATCGGCCGAGCGCGATGAAGACGAGCCGCCTCGAAGCGTTCAGCGACGGCGTGATTGCGATCCTGATAACGATCATGGTGCTGGAGTTCAAGACGCCGGCGGGCCACGATTGGCCGGATCTGCTGTCGCTGCGGGCGGTATTCAGCGTATACGTGCTCAGTTTTGTCTTCCTCGGGATCTATTGGAACAACCACCATCACATGATCCACCTCAGCGATCGCGTCACCGGCGCGGTGCTGTGGGCGAACCTGCACCTGTTGTTCTGGCTCTCGCTGTTTCCGTTCGGGACCGCGTGGATGGGAGATTCGCACCTGGCGCCCTTGCCGACCGCGCTGTACGGATTCATCCTGATGATGGCGGGGACCGCGTATTACATCCTCAAGACCACGCTGATCGCCGCGCAAGGCGCGCACTCCTCGCTCGCTGCCGCGCTCGGCTCCGACTTCAAGGGAAAGATCTCAGTAGTCATCTACGCGGTCGCCATTCCACTTGCGTACGTGAATCCGTGGGTCTCGGTCGCGATGTACGGTTCCGTCGCCGCGATGTGGCTCGTTCCTGACCGGCGCATCGAACGCCACGCGCGCAGTCGAATCGCTAATCCTTGATCGGGCAGATTTGAATCTGGACGAGGTCTTCGCCGCGATCGATCGCACGCAGAGTACGCTCGGTCAACATGCGTTGTACCATCGCCTGCGCACTGCGCCACGGGCCGATCACCTGGAAACATTCGACGCGCTCGTCAATCTCGCCGTCCGTTACCGGACGGATCCTCACGTTTTGGCGATTGCCGCCAACGACGCTGATGGCCCGCTGACCGCCTATCGGCGTTGTGACCACGTCGGCCCTGTCCGATCGGGCACATCGAGCGCTGTAAAGACGCCGAGCGGTTCGACCGCGTCCACCAGTCTCGTCCGGCGCCCCTCGACGGAGAGGATCGCGTCCGAGCGGGCGGACCGGTGCTGCTCG
>DASPXV010000060.1:0-4198 GCA_035637115.1 Vicinamibacterales bacterium | reverse complement strand
GCAAAGGAAGATACGGCGACGTACCGGGGTAAGGCGCTTGTGCATGATCGTTCATGCGCGTTACCCGATCGGCGAGCCGAGGATTCAGCGCCAAGCGGCCGCGGCGCTCGATGGGGGTTTCGAGGTCGACGTCATCTGCCTACGCGAGCCCGGCGAGGCACCACGCGAGATCGTCGATGGCGTACGGGTCCGCCGCTTGCCTGTACGGCACGAGAGAAGCGCCAGCGCAGCCGCGATGGCCGCTGAGTACCTGCGCTTCATCGTGCTCGCGACATTCGCGCTCGCACGCCTCGACCGACGCCGCCGCTACGACGTGGTTCATGTCTCGAATCCGCCCGACCTCCTCGTCCTGGCGGGCCTCCTCCCGCGGTTTCGCGGGGCACGTCTCATCTTCGACGTGCACGACCTGACGCCGGAGATGTTCGATTGGCGGTTCGCCGGGTCTTTTGGGGGGGGCCTCGTACATCGCGTGCTCGTCTTTCAGGAGCGTCTGGCGTGCCGCGTCTCCGATCGCGTCATGACGGTGCACGATGGCTGTGCTGCGGTGCTGAAGGGCCGAAGCGTGCGTTCCGGCGAGGCGGTCGCGATCGTGATGAACACGCTCGACGAGCGTTTGCTGCCAGCGGCCACGCACGAGGTGCGTGAGGGTTGGCACCGCCCCGTACGCTTGGTCTACCATGGATCATTGACGCGCCTCTACGGCGTTCACGTCCTGATCGAGGCGCTCGCAAAGCTCGAGTTGGATGAGCCCGTGGAGCTCGCGGTCATCGGTGGCGGTGATGAACAGCCGCGGCTCGAACGCCTCGTCACAGAGCTGAGCCTCGAGGATCGGGTTCGCTTTTCGAAGGGGTTCCGTCCCATCGATGAGGCTCTAGAGAAGGTGGCCGCCGCCGACGTTGGTGTCGTGCCGCTTGTCAGCCTCCCGATCAACCGGTTCGCATTGCCATCGAAGCTGCTCGAGTACGTCGCCCTGCGGATCCCAGTTGTGTGCGGCCGCGCTGAAACGATCGCAGCCCATTTCTCGGAGCAGGAGATTGCTTTCTTCACACCCGGCAACGCTGACGAGCTCGCCCGCGTCTTGGTGACCGTCATTTCCGATCCAGCTGGCTCGAGAGAGCGAGCGCAGCGCGCGGCGCAGCGGTATGAGGCGTACCGATGGAGCACGAACCGCGAGCGCTTCCTCGATGTCCTTCGCTAAACGTCGGCCGGGTCCGGCCGCGATCGCGTCCGCGAGAAGCGAGCGAGCGGGGTTGCGCGACGGCTCCGTTGAGCCGTCGGCGCCCGTGGGCAGGCTCGGCGAGGCGACCGCATACACAGTCACGATGTATGGAGTCCGAGCCGTCGCGATCGCCAAGGGTGTCTTCCTCGCCTCGCTGCTCGGTCCGTCGAGTTACGGCATCGTGGCTGCGTTTACGGCATTTCTCGCGTACACCCAGTATTTCGATTTCGGCCTCGTCCATGGCCAATACCGCGAGGTGCCCATCCTCCGTGGCGGCGGACGGCATGCCGAGGCGAGGACGGTTGCGTCCGCAACTTACGGTGGTGCCCTGGCGCTCGGTGCTGCGGCGTTCGTCGTGTTGGCGATACTGGCCCTTCTCCAGCGCGCGTCGCTCGTCGTGGGAAGTTGGTGGTTCGGCTTATCGCTTGCGTTCGCGGTTGCGGGCCAGCAGCTTGCGGCGTTTCCGAACACGCTCGCGTACGCGGAGCGACGGTTCGGTCTTCTGGCACGTGGACTTTGCGCCGCCGCGGTCATCGATCTCGTCGCGACTATCCTCGCCGGATTGCGTTGGGGCGCCGTCGGCGCGATCGCAGTCGCGCCGATTACATTCTTCGTCCAGTTCGCGCTTCTCTTCCAAGGTCTAGAGCGACCTTTGCCGCCGTCTTTTTCATGGAAGGTCTGGCAGCGGCTTGCTTTGATCGGCATTCCGATCGAGCTGATCTGGGCGGCGAATGCCAACATGATCACCGTCGATAAGATCGTCGCGCTCGTCGGGCTGGGACAACGCTCGCTCGGCCTTTATGCGTTGGCCGCCGCGGCCGGTACGCTCATAATGGTCGGGCCGACCGCGATCGCCGTCCAATTCACGCCGCGAATCCTGGAGAAGATCGGCGCGTCTCCCAAGGGCTCAGGTGCGCTCGAGACGATGGCGCGCGGACTCGACATTCTCGTACTGATCGCGGCGCCCGTAGTCGCCGCGAGCATCGTGCTCCTTCCCGCGCTGACTCGAGCGTTGTTGCCAGCCTACGTGCCCGCCGTGCAGGCGGCGCAGATCCTAGTTGTGGCAAGTGCCTTGCTTGCAAGCGGGATCCCGTTCGTCAGCTATGTCGTTGGGAGAGGGAGGCAGTGGCTCGTCGTATGGCTCTACCTCGGGAATGCCATCTTCAACATCGGGTTGGATGTATTGCTGCTTCGGGCCGGTGCCGGCATTACGGGCATAGCCATCGGATCGTTGACCTCGTACGCGCTGCTCGCGATTGCGATGCGGATGCTCGTCCTCCGGCTCGCAACGGGCCAAGGACGGCGATTCGCGCTTCGCCTCGCACTCCCACTTGCCCCGATCGCTTGGGGGGCGGGTGTGGGAGTCGCCGTCGCGACGAGCCTTGCCGCGCTGGGCTCTACGCAAGACCTCGGGCCGTCAATCATCGGTGCGTGCTGCGCAATCTTCCTCGTCGGGCCTGCTGCTGCCGTCTATGCGCGGCACACAGGTGTTATCCCGGTCCGGCGCTAGCGTGTTCTCCAGCGTGCGGCGCGCCGCGCCGGGATTCATCGACTCCCAGGTGCGCGTGCGCCTTGCTGCCGGCGGAGCGATGGCGATCGCGGCGGTGGCAGCGGCATGGGCAGGAGCAGTGCCTGCCACTGCCGCGGCGCTCGTCGTGTTCGGCGGTGCCGCGATCGCCGCGTGGGACCGCCCGGACCACGCCTTCCTCGCGTGGTTCGCGCTTGCGCCATTCCTGCAGAGCGTCGCACGGCATACCGAGCAGCCGTGGCAGACCGCACTGAAGGAAGGCCTGTACTTCGCGGCGCCGCTCCTATTTGGCTTGTGGATTGCGCAACAGGAGTGGACGGCGCCACAGCGGAAGCGAATCATCGACGCGCTGCCGCTACTGTTCATTGCGCTCGCGCTCGGGTCGATCTCGCTCGGGGCAGAGCGGTATGGGACGTACTCGCGAGTCGATCTCGTCCAGCAGCTCTACATCAGCGTTGTGGTCGGCGTGGCTGCGTACTTCTTCCTCGCGTTCGGCCCGATCCCCGCCACCTTGTGGCAACGCGTGACCGCTGTCTACCTGGTCACCAGCATCGTGGTCTCGCTCATGTCGATCGTGGAACGCCCGACCGGCTGGAACCTGTGGAACTACACGGTTTGGCAACAGAAGGACGTGCCGAGGATGACGGGGCCGCTATTCAACCCCGCCGCACTCGGGACGTATCTGGGCGCCGCGATCGTGCTTGCGCTTTCTGTACTCGTTTGGGCGAGCGGCCGGCCGATTCGACGGCTTGCGCTGGCGGCACTGGTTCTCGCCGCGCCCGCTCTGGTACTGACATTCGAACGCGCCTCCCTCATAGCCGCCGCGACCGCGACTCTCGCAGTCCTGTTCCTGAGCGGAAGAACGCGTGCTCCCGTCCTACTAGCAGTCGTCGTGGCGGGGGTCGGGCTCGCAGCGGCCTGGCCGACGATCCGAGACTCGCACATCTACAAGGAGCGGTTTGCCGCGGAAACCACCGTACGGACGAGAAGGGAATTGGCTGAGTGGTCTTTGCGGCTAGCCGCCGAGCGACCTCTTGTCGGATGGGGATATGGCTCATTTGAGTACGTGAAGGACACAAAACTCTTGCTCGGAGTCCGGCACACGCAGACGACAGGCTTCTCCGTTCCTGCGCTCGTCCTCGACGAGCAAAAGGGCTGGATAGCCCTTCGTGTGCGGATCGATTGGTCCTCGACGAAGGCGCCGAACGCCGGGCCGACGTTCTTCTCGTGGCGGGGCGCCGGAGGTGCGCAGATGATCCTTGCTTGGTTCCCGTCCCTTCACCGATTCCTCTTCGCCCGGGGCGGATCTAGCGCGTATGACGTGGCGGAGTCACAGCGGATGCGTTTCCCGTCCGGATCGATCCACACGCTCGTCGCACGCTGGACAGAACGTTCGATAGGGATCTCCGTCGACGGCTCGCCGTTTGACGAGGCGCGGTCGAATCGCGTTG
>DASPXV010000059.1:0-102221 GCA_035637115.1 Vicinamibacterales bacterium | reverse complement strand
GGCTCGAGATCCCAGCCGAGGCCGTAACCGGTCTCTTCGCCCGACGCCAGCCGCTGCGAGGTCTGCAGCGTCTTGACGGTGGCGGGTTGCAGCAGCTTGCCGCGGTTGATCGCCATACCGAAGCGCACGAGGTCGGACGGGGTGGACAGGAATGCGCCGGCTCCCGCGAAGCAGGAATAGTCCCCCTCGCGCGCCAGGTCCGGGCCGTAGCGGGGATCCGCCGCGAACTTCGGGTAGTAGAAAGTCGCGCGATCCGGGATCGGTTCCGTCGCCGAGTCGGGCGTCGTGTCGCGCATGCCCAGCGGCTGGAAGATCTGCGAGCGCATGAACGTGAAGAACGGCTCCTTCGCCGCCGCTTCGACCGCCGCGCTCACCAGGATCCAGCCGTAGGTCGAATAGCGGTACTGGGTCCCCGGCTCGAACAGCAGCGGACGCTCCGCAAAGCGCCGCAGCCCGTCCATCGTCCGCTCGCAGCGCTCCGAAAAAAGGGGCTCCTCGTCACCGGCGTCCTTCCTGACACCCGCCAGATGTCCCATCAACTGGCGCAGCGTCACGGGCCACTGTTTCTCCGGGAACGAGGACACGTACGTCTGAATCTCGGCGTCGAGGTGCAGGCGGTCCTTCTCCAGCAGCAGGCCGACCGCGGCCGACGTGAGCGCCATCGAGGCACCTCCGATCCTGAACCGCATATGTGGCGCGACGGGCACCCGCTTCTCGAGATCCGCCCAGCCAAAGCCTTCGGCCCACACGATGTCGCCACCGGCGCCGACCGCCACCGAAAGTCCCGGAAGATTCTGCTCGGTGAGACTCGCACGCGCCAACTGCCGCCCCTGCTCCACCGCCTCGGACCACTGTGCCGATGGGGACGACTGCGTAAGGGATGGCACGTTCTTCGGGTCCGGGTGCAGGGGCCTTACAGTGGCGTTCATGTACACAAAGAGCCCCACGACAAACACGCCAAGCAGGAAGGGGGGCACTGCGATCAGCGCGAGCCAGGTCTTCTTACGATTTTTCGACACGTTTCAGTTCCCGCTCTGTCGGGTGAACGTGATGTTGCGGACAACCGGGTTGCTGTAGTCGAGCGCCACGACCTTTCCGGCCTTGTCCCGATGGAAGCGCAAGATCTTGTCGATCTCACTGGTCTTGTCCTGCGCGTAAGCGGGCGTGCCGAGAAGAAAGGCAATGGCCAGGAACGATACTGGCCTGAACATTCCACTAACTTTACGATACAAAGTTGCTTGCGTCAACGTTTCGCTCTCGCATCGGGCATGTCAGGCTCACAACGGAATATCGAGGCGTACGGCAGGATTTGACCTACGGCCTTTTTGGGCCAACCACGTTTAAATCGTGTTTGTATAGATTATTCGTCGGACAGCTCATCACTGGCGTCATGTCGGTTGTCGGCCGGCAGATCTGGCTCAACGGCGTTCCCGCGACCATCGTCGGCATCGCGCGGCGATCCTTCACCGGCGACGTGATGCGCCTTCTGCTGTGGGACAGCCTCCGCCCGGTGGCGATCGGCCTCGCGGCCGGCGCCGGCGTCGCGCTCCTCGCCAGCCAGCTGCTCGCGGGCATCCTCTATGGTGTGGGCGCGCGCGATCCGCTTGCCTTCGCGAGCGCGATCGGGGTCCTGCTGGTGTCCGCCGCCGCCGCCGTCTTCATTCCTGCCCGGCGCGCCGCGCGGGTGGACCCGGCGTTCGTGCTGCGGCAGTCGTGACCATCGATCGCCGGATGTTCGCCCCGGTGAGCATCCCGCGCACTGGTATCATGGAGTTCGGGCGGCGGTTCCGGCGAAAGGCACGATCGAACCTTCCGCGTAACGCCCTAGCGGTACCAACTCTCCTTTACAAAAAACTGCAACACGCATGAGCGAACGAGCGCAGCGAGTGAGCCGTCGGAGCGGAGCGGGGCTTCGGGGCCCCCGCGAGCGACGACGCAAGGGGGTTCCGGAGGACGAAGTCCCCCGGACAATAGATGATGCTTAGGAAGCTGTTCGCTGGTGTCGGGTTGGGCGCGCTCGCGGCACTGCTGGTGCTCGCGCTCGCCGCGTCGACCGATCTGCTTGACCGCCAGGAGCTGACGACCTACGACTGGCGCATGCGTCTGGCGGCCGATCCCGCCGCGGTCAACAAGGACATCGTCTTCGTCGAAATCAACGATCTCAGCATCCGCGAAATGTCCGACGTGTTCGGGCGCTGGCCCTGGCCGCGGCTCGCCGTCTCGTTCGCGATCGATTTCCTGCGGCGTGGTCCCGCGAAAGTTGTCGCGGTCGACATGAGCCTGCCGGAACCGGACCGCGTCGAGACCTACGTCTGGGACGATCCGAACGACAAGTGGAGCGGAAGTCAGAGCGATCGCGCGATGGCGGACTCGGCGCACAAGTCCGGCAACGTCGTGATGCTCGCGGACGCGGTCTACGAAGGCATGGTCGGCGGCGGCAAGGACACGAAAGCGGCCATCTGGCGCGGCTCGCCATATCATGCCGGTCCGCTGGCGGAGCCGCGTCCGATGGTGCTGCCGCCATATCAGCTTCTTACCGACGGCGCCGCGGCGCTCGGCCACAATTTCCTGACGTCGGATGACGACAGCACGACGCGCCGAATGCCTCCCTTCATCGTCAATGAGGGAAAGGAACTGCCGTCACTTGGGGTTGCCGCCGCACTGATCGCCGGCGGCTTCAAGCCTGGCGATGTCGCTCCCGAAGAAAGCGCACTGCGAATTGGCGATCGGCATATTCCGCTCGTGCGCCGGAGGGTCGGCAATCACGATCAGTGGACGATGCTGATCAACTACCGCGCGCCGGCATTCGTGCGCGGCGCGTCCGGTGAACTGGAGCGGCCGTATCCCGCGTACGAGTTCCGGCACCTGTTTGCCGCCGAACAGGAGATCCTTCTCGGCCAGAAGCCGCGCATCAATCCTTCGATCTTCAAGGACAAGATCGTGTTCATCGGCACGACCGCGTCGGGACTCATCGACGTGTTCGGCACGCCCATGTCCACGGGCCAGTCCGGACGGATGCCCGGAATCCAGCTTCACGCGAGCATGACCGACAACATCCTCGCCAACCGCTTCATTCGCCCGGCTTCGAATCGGTCGCGCATCGCCTCGGTCATCGTTACCGCGCTTTCGATAGGCCTGCTCGCCGCTTTCCTGCCGTTTTCGGCGGCGGGCGGCGCATCGATCGCGATCCTTGGCGGATGGATCATTTTCGCGATCACGGCGTTCAAGGGCGGGCAGTGGCTGAATCTGGTGCAGCCCGTGGCCGGCGGAGGCCTCGCGCTGTTCTTTGGAACGGCTTACCAGTACTTCGTCGAAGGACGGGAGAAGCGCAGGGTCTCGAAGCTGTTCGGCAGGTACGTCTCGAAGGACGTCTACGCGCAGCTGATGTCCAATCCGGATCTCGCGCAGCTCGGAGGCAAGCGCCGCGAGATGACGGTTCTGTTCTCGGACATCCGCGGCTTCACTTCTGTAACCGAGCGCGGCGATCCGGAAGAGCTGGTCCGGCAACTAAACGAATACTTCTCGCGTATGGTCGAAGTCGTTTTCAAGCACAAGGGAACGGTCGACAAGTTCGTCGGAGACATGGTGATGGCGCTCTTTTCGGCCCCGCTGGACGATGCTGATCACGCCCAGCATGCGGTCGAAGCCGCCATCGAAATGGTGCATGACCTAGGGATTCTCAACCGCGGCTGGGCGGCGAAGGGAATGGCCCAGCTGGACATCGGCGTCGGCGTCAACTCCGGCGATATGATCGCCGGCAACATCGGGTCGTCGTCCATCATGAGCTACACGGTTATCGGGGACAATGTGAACCTGGGCGCCCGGCTCGAATCGCTCAACAAGGAATACAAAACCCGCATTATCATCAGCGACGCCACGCGGACCCGGCTGAAGAGCGAGTTCGACTTGCGGCCGCTGGGCGACGTCATCGTCAAAGGCAAGAGCAAGGCCGTGCAGATCTTCGAAATCAAAGTTCCGGCTCCCCTGGTTGAGGTACAGACAACATGAAAGCAGCAGCATTCGTTCTCGCGGCGTTGTTCCTGGCGGCCACCGCTAGCCCCGCGCGGGCGCAGCTCGGCGGCCTTGGCAAAATCAAAGGCGCCGCTGATAAGGCAGCCGACGCCAAACAGAAGTACGACGACTACAACATCACCGACAAGGAAGAGCGGCAACTGGGCGAGCAGGTCAGCCTCCAGTTGCGCGATCGTTTCGGCGTCTACCAGGACCAGAAAGTCACAAAATATGTGACGCTGGTCGGGACGGTGCTGGCGCAGACGAGCAAGCGCCCCGAACTGGACTGGAAGTTCATCGTCCTCGACACGGACGGAGTGAACGCGTATGCGGCGCCCGGCGGCTTCGTGCACGTCACTCGCGGGCTGCTCGGCCTGATGAAGAACGAGGCGGAGCTCGCGGGCGTGCTCGGACACGAGGTGACGCACGTCACCGAGAAGCACACGGTGAACGCGATCAAACAGCAGAAAGGGATCTCGATGGCGGGGGAGGCCGCCGGCAGCGGCGGGGGACTTCGCGATCAGTTCATCGCCAAAATGGCGGCCGCTGCGTTCAACAAGATCTTCGAAGGGGAATTCAGCCGCGGCGACGAGGAGCAAGCGGACAAGATTGGCGCCCAGCTGGCGAACAAGGTCGGCTATCTGCCAAGCGGGATCGCCGATGTCTTGAAGAAGATCGACGCGCGAAACGCCGGGCGCGATAGCCGCAATGGCGGGTGGTTCGCATCGCATCCCGATACGGCCGATCGCCTCGAGAAGAACGCGAAGCAGATCAACGCCGAGAAGCTGACGGGGAAGGCGACCGCCGAAGCGCGCTACAAGACCAACATCACCTTTGACGCGAAGCCGATCACGGAAGTGCCGACGGATGTCGAGGGCGCAGCGGGGCTGGCCGGCGGCGACAAGAAGAAGGCGGACGATAAGGACAAGAAGGCTGAAGAGGCGAAGAAGGACGACGGCAAGAAGAAGGGCGGCTTCGGTCTCAGCAGCATCACCGGCAACAAGCAGCAGGCCTCGTCGCAGCAGACGGCGTCGGCCGGCGCGCGCGGCGTGGGTGGCGCTCCCGATCGCGACGCGAAGGGCGGCTCGAACAAGTCGGTTCTGGCCGTGAAGGTCAGCGCCTCCGAGCTCGACGCGTTCAAGAAAGGGATCACGGGCTGACATTCCACGGCGGACATCTGATCCTGGGCGTCGCGGCGCTGGCCGTGACGCTCGGGATCATGAGCATCACCGTCAACCGGCTGATCCGGCGGAAGCTCCGCCTCTCGCTGGTTCTGCTCGTCCTGTATCTGGCGGTCGACGTCGCCGTCGCGTTCTATCCGTTTTCCGCGGCGACCGTGCAGCAGCTCACGGCCTTCGGCAAGCTCGCCGTAGTCGCGGCGCTGATCAACGCGCTGGTCTTTGTCCTCATCAACCCGCTCCGCGCCGATCGCGTGCCGGACCGGTTTCCCATCATCCTGCAGGATACGATCGTCATCGGCCTCGTGGTGCTCGCCTCGACCTTTCTCAGCCAGGAGCTCGTCACCACGTCCGCCGTCAGCGCGGTGGTCCTCGGATTCGCGCTGCAGGACACGCTCGGCAACGCGTTCGCGGGTCTCGCGATCCAGAGCGAGAAGCCCTTTCACGTCGGCCAGTGGGTGAAGGTCGGTGATAACCACGAGGGACGCGTCGCGGAAGTGACGTGGCGCGCGACGAAGCTGCGAACGAAGGCAGGCAACTTCGTCATCCTTCCGAACAACGTCGTCGCGAAGGAAGCGATCGTCAACTACTCGGAGCCGGCGGCGCCGCTGCGCCTCGAGGTGGAAGTCGGCGCGTCGTACCTCGCGCCGCCGAACCAGGTGAAGGCGGCGATGATGGAAGCTATCCGGCATTCCTCCCGCGTGCTGGCTGCTCCCGCGCCGGAAGTGCTGCTCGTCGCGTTCGATGCATCGGCGATCGCCTACCGCGCGCGTTTCTGGATCGACGACTTTGGCGCCGACGAGCTCGCGCGCGACGAAGTCCGCACCGCGATCTACTACTCGTTCCAGCGCCACGGGATCGAGATTCCGTGGCCGCTCCAGGTGCAGTACGAGCGCGAATGGGTCGAACCGGATGTGAACAAGAAGGTCGAGGAAGAGGAAGAGCTCCTCGCTTCCGTCGATCTGTTCGCGACGCTCCCGCCGGAGATGCGCAATCAGATCGCGCGCTCCGCGCCGATGTCGGTCTACGGCAGCGGCGAGACGATCGTGCGCCAGGGTGACGAGGGACAATCGATGTTCATCGTCTTGTCCGGGACCGTCAGCGTCGTGCTGCAGCCGTCGCGGGAGGAAGTTGCGCGAATCGAGCGAGGCGGATACTTCGGGGAGATGTCACTGCTCACCGGCGAGCCGCGATCCGCAACCGTGCTCGCCGTGGGAGACGTTGTCGTCGTCGAAATCGGCGCCGAGCTGTTCCGGCGCCTCGGGGCGATTCACCCCGAGGCGATTGAAAAGATCGGGATGGCCGCGATGGTCCGCCGCGCCGGTCTGGAGCAGATGAAGATCGCCTCCTCTGAAACCGTGACGGTGGAGACGACGACCCTCATGACGCGCATGAAAAAGTTCCTGCGCCTCGCCTAGTAGCGCCGCCCCTCGCGGAACGCGCGGTTGTAGCCTTCCTGGAACCCGCGGCGATATTCAACCTTGTAGGCGTCCTTCGATCCATACGCGCGGTCGTAGTCGTGGTCGCCGTTGCGATACCAGCTGTGTCGCGTGACGTCCGGATACCGCCGCTTCTGGATGTCCTCGAGTCCCTTGCGATAGCCATCGGACGCGCCGTTCTGGAACGCGCCGTAGCCGACGTTGCCATAGCCGCGGTCGCCGTAGCCGCGGTTGCCGTAACCGCGATTGTCGCCGTCGCCGCGGTTCCCGTACTGGCCGTTGCCATATCCGCCGCCATAGCCGCCGTACGCGCCGCTGTTATCGCCGTAGCCGCGCGACGTGTTCCCGCGGCGGCTGTAACCGTCCCGATAGCCCTGCGCGAATCCGCCGCGATAGTCGTCGCGGTAGCGTGCGCGATCCCCGTAGGCGCGGTTGTAGCCGTTATCCGCGCCGCGATAGTCACGCTCGCGCTCGACGTTGAATGGCCGCCCGTTACGCGCTGCGTCCTCGCCGCGTTTAAGTCCGTCGCGATAGCCGTTGTCGTACGCCGCGCGGCGCGCGTTCGCGTACGGCGCGCGATAGTCGTCCTGGCTGTACGACGTGCCGGTCCCGAGCCAGCCGTTCGTCTGCGCCGATACGGACGTTGCCGCCGCGAGGCCGAGTGCCGCCGTCATTGTCAAAACCCTGAAGGTCATCTTTTCCATGGGTGTTCTCCCGATGACCTCATTTGAGCAAGAAGCACACCCGTGCCATTCCATGAAATTGCGCGGAATTTTGTGCGTTTGATTCCGGTTGGTGATCTGCGGGGGACAGCTACTGAGACCAGATCAGGACACGCGAGCCGTCGACGTCTTTTTGATCGACGATGAGCGTTGGACCATATCGCTCGAGGTCTTCGACCGTAAGCCGCAACTTCCCGAGATCCACGTTGCTGCCGCCGACGTCAATGCGCGAGCCGCGCATCTTCAGCCGCAACAGCCAGAACGGCAACTCGATGTGGACAACGCGTTCGTCTTTCGAATCGAATGCCATGATGTTGAGCGTTCTCGGGGCGATGGTCCCGGCCGGACGGTCGGTGTTCGCGTGCAGAAAGTTGCCGTGCTCGTCGAGCTCGATGAGCGGCCGCTGGCCGGCGAAGCGGGTGCGGATGGTCTGAAAGTCCGTCGAAACAGCGGCGGTTGTCGCGGGCCGGATCTCGACGTGCGACTTGATGAACCACAGGCCGGCCGCGGCCATCGCGACGACACCGAGAATCCCAAAGACGAAGATGCCGACGACGACCCAGACCCACGTTTTGACTTTGCCGGCCATTACCGCCTCACCTGATCTTCTTCGCCTCCGCCACGCAGATTGGATCGTTTCCCTTCGTGCAAATCGCCGACGCCTGCGCGGCCTCGCGCGCCGCTGCCGCCGAATCCCCCAGCTGCACCGCCAGTCGCGCGATCTCGAGGTGTGCGCGTCCCTGGACCCACGCGGCGGCGCCCGGCGCCTGCGCCACTCGCAAATCGGCCAGCGCGTCATCGCGCCGGCGAAGCATGACACGAGCGGCGCCGCGCTTGTAGTGCCAGAGCGCTTCTTCGCCGGGAATCCTGGCCCGCGTGTCGCGCGCGAGCATCGCCAGTCCTTCGGTCAGCAGGGCCTCCGCTTCTTCCGGCCGGTTTGCCCGCGTCGCGGTCGCGCCCGCCTCCAGGACCACCAGCCGGTTGCGAGGATATCGCCTCCGCAGATCTGCCAGCACGCGCATCGCGTCGGCGTAGCGCCGTTCACGGTTGTACAGCAATACGAGGGCAAACTCGGCGTCCGTTCGATTTTCTGCGCGGGCGGCCGCGGTTTCCTCGACCATCTGTAGGCCCTTCTCCTTGCCCCCGCCAAAACCGGCCACATAGGCCATCCAGCGCATGGGCAGGGACAAAGTGGAGACGAGATATCGGTAGGTGCCGACGATCAGGCCCGCTTCGCGCCGCTTCGGATCGAGCTCGAGCACCTGTTCCTGGGCGTCGTAGCTGCGGCGCGCGGCTCTGAACCCGGCCATCAGCCGTCCTTCCACGGACGCAATATAGGACGCCTGCAGTCCCACGGCGGTGCCGAGATCGAACTGCGCCTGCGCGTCGCGCGGCGCCCCCGCGACCCGCTTTTCCGCGAGTTCGATCGCCTTTGCCACTTCACGCTTGAACTCGGCGTCGAGATCCGCGGGCGGATTGTGAAGCTCTACGTTCGCTCTCGTAAAGCTGCCCAGGTAATGATCGACGGTGACCGCGCCGCGCCTGAAGAGGATATTGAGCCAGATTGCGGACGCAAGGGCGCGATGGTTCGCCGAGTCGTTCGGATCAGTGGCGACCGCCTGGCGCAGAAGCGTAATTGCCGCATCATGATCGAGGTTGTAGACGAGATCCGCGGCCTTGTCCCTGAGCTCGCGGCTGGCCTGCGCGCGAGCGGGGAGCACGGCGCCGGCCGCCATGGCCGTCAACAGCACCACCGCGACGACTGGCCGGGGCGCAGCCATGCGCATATGATATCGGCAAGGCGCGAATGCATTGCATTTCGGCTCACGGAGGATACGACTGATGCCAAGAGGAAGACCGCGCAAGAACCCCGATGACGTGCTGATCCGGTCCGCCGAATTGATCGGCTGGGCGCTCGGCGGTATCGAGCGGGAGATTATGGAGACTCGCAATCGGCTGGCCGCGCTCACGAAGCAGGCCGCGCAGCTGCGGCGCCGCGCCGGCCGCGGCGTCGGCGCAGCCGGCACTGGCGCCGTCGAATCTGTGGCTGCGCCGTTCACCGGCCGCAAGCGCCGCCGCCGCAAGATGTCTCCCGAGGCGCGGAAGCGCATCTCCGAGATGATGAAGAAGCGCTGGGCCGAACGGAAGCGCGGCAAATAGCATCGGCGACTGCAGATTGCAGATTGAAGATTAAACGGATTGATGATTTCCGATTGCTGATTGGCAGATCCCAATCGGCATTCGGCACTCGACAATCCGTGAATCGCCAATCTGCAATCGCCGATCGCCAATGCACCTAGAGCAAAAAGCCGCGTCCGAGTCCGCGCTCGGACGCGCGCTCGAAGGCGAGCCGCGCGGCTGCGACGTCCTCCACCGCCATCCCGAGGGATTTGAAAATCGTGATCTCGTCCGCGCTGCGGCGGCCGGGCACACGTCCGCCAAACACGTCGCCGAGCTCTCCCGCGATGTGCGAAGCATCGACGGCCCCTTCCTTGATCGGAATGACGATGTCGCCTGCCTCGGCGAGCGCGCCGGCGCGGGAGTCTACGAACACGCGCGCGTCGCGCACGAGCGCGGTGTCCATCTCGCGCTGATCGGGGCGGCACGCGCCGACCGCGCAGATGTGCGTCCCGCGGCGCACCGACGCGCGCGACAGGACCGGCTCGCGCGACGCGGTCACGAGCGCGATCACGTCCGCGCCGTCCGCTGCCGCGTGCGCCGATGGTGATGCAACGAGCCGGGCGCGCGCATGCGGAGGCACGGATTCGAGGAGCGCGCGCACTCGTCCCTCGTGCCGGCCCCACACGCGAATCTCGTCGAACGTGCGGACGCGCGTCAGCGCATCGACGTGGCTGTGCGCCTGCACGCCGGCGCCGATAACGGCCAGCACGCGTGCATCCTCGCGCGCGAGGTGCTTCACCGACGCCGCCGATACCGCGGCGGTCCGCGCTTCCGTGATGTAGCGTCCGTCGAGGATGGCCAGGAGCGCGCCGGTCTCGGGGTCGAGAAGGACGATGGTCGCCAGGTGCGACGGGAGGCCCCGCTCGGCGTTCGTGTGATAGACGGTGACGAGTTTGGTGCCGAGCGCAGGGGGTTGGTTCAGAAAGGCCGGCATGACGCCGAAAAATGCGTGACCGGCCCCGATTTCGACAACGCTTCTGAGCGGCTGGCGGACCCCGCCGGCCGAATATTGGTCCAGCGCCGTCTCCATGGCGCCAATGAGATCGTCCATGGAAAGCACGACGCGGACGTCTTTTTCCGACAGCAGCACGGACATGGTTGCCGGCACGTTAGCACAGCGATCGGAGCCCCGAACGCTGGAGCGTGGGAAGAGGTCCTACAACGCCACGTCGCTCGGCATGGTGAACCTGCGCCGCCGCGCTTCAGAGATGGAAGTTTTCGAAATTAACTGCCGCTTGTCAGTTAGCAGTTAGCACTTTGCGGTTTGCGGTTTGCAGTCTGGCGGTTGCAGTTGCAAGCCGACCTCCCTCCGACTACCAGCCCGCGGCCATGCCGTCTTTTCGCGGATCCGATCCTGCCATCAGGAGGCCCGTGCGTGGATCGATCATGATTCCCTGGAAGCCGCCCCAGACGCCCCTGCTTTCGATCAGATGATGGCCACGCGCCGTGAGACCGGCGCGCGCGTCGGCGGAAAAAGCGGATTCGAGCGCCAGTCCCTGCGCCGTGTGGCGGAAGCGCGGCGCCTCGCCGGCTTCCTGCACGTTCATGCCGAAGTCGATCAGGTTCGCCAGCACCTGGACGTGACCCTGCGCCTGCATGTCGCCTCCCATCACGCCGAACGAGAGCCAGGGCGTGCCGTTCTTGAGCACCATCGCGGGCACGAGCGTGTGGAACGGACGCTTGCCTGGCGCGAGCTGGTTCGGATGCCCGGCGGTGAGTGAGAAAAGGCTGCCGCGATCGTGCAGGACAATCCCTGTGTCGCCGGCGACGATGCCGGCGCCGAACGTTTCGTACAGCGACTGGATCAGCGAAACGACATTTCCATCGGCGTCTGCCGCGGTCAGATAAACCGTGTCACCCATCGCCATCGGGTGATCGCCGTGATCGGGCGTCGATCGGCCGTCGAGCGAGAGCGGCTTGTACGCCGCGGCCGCCTTATGCGGATCGATTTCCTTCCGGCGCTCCGCCGCGTACGGCTTCGAAAGCATGCGTTCCAGCGCCTTGGCAGGAGTCGCGGATGCGTCGGCGATCCACGCGTCGCGGTCCGCGAATGCGATTTGCTTTGCTTCGACGAGCGTGTGCAGATACGCGGCGCTGTTGTGGCCGAGCGATTTCAGGTCAAAGCCCTCGAGAATGTTCAGGATCTCGAGCGCGGTGACACCTTGCGTATTCGGTGGCAGCTCCAGGATCTGGTAGCCGCGATACATTGTCGAGATCGGGTCCACCCAGTCGGAGTGATGCGCGGCAAGATCCTGCGCCGCGATCAGACCGTGCCGCCGTTCCATGTCCGCGGCAATTGCCTTCGCGATTGCGCCTTTGTAGAACGCATCCCGGCCGTCCTTTGCGATCAGCTCGAGCGACGTGGCGAGCGCCGGGTTTTTGAAGATATCGCCCGGTGCCGGCGCCTCCCCTTGAGGCAGAAACGTGGCGGCAGCATTCGGATCCTGGGATAACAGCCGTTCGACGCTCTTCCACTGGTCGGCGATGATCTCGCTGACGGCGTAGCCGTCGCGCGCGTACTTGATTGCAGGTTCCAGCGCCTGCGCCATCGACCGCGTGCCGTGCTTCGATAGCAGCTCGCTCCAGCCGTCGACAACTCCTGGCACGCTGACCGATAACTCGCCACGCAGCGGTATCTTCTGCAGTCCACGCTTCCTGAACTCTTCCACTGTCGCGGCGGCCGGGGCGCGTCCGCTGGCGTTCAGCCCATGGATCTTCTTGTCTTTCGCGCTGTAGACGATGGCGAACAGATCGCCGCCGATGCCATTCATCGTGGGTTCGACGACGGAGAGTACCGCGGCGGCGGTGACGGCGGCATCGATCGCATTGCCGCCGGATTGCAGCACGCGCAGTCCCACCGCCGTGGCGAGCGGCTGACTCGTCGCAATGACTCCGTTCCGCGCCATCACGACCGAGCGCGTGCCTCGTTTATTGCCGGCTGGTCTGTCTCCCGCTGGCTGTTGCATAAACAATGCAACTACGACCGCCAATGCTGGAACTCGCATGGGCGGAGATTACACTAGATGGATGTCCATCCGGGACCGCGTGGCCCGCCTCATGGCTGAGATGTCCCAGGCGCCGCAGTATCCCACGCAGGGTGCCACGGTGTTCGTCGACCTCGAGCGGCGCGAAGTGCTGCGCGGCTACACACCGATGCGCGTCGTCCGGTCGCTGCTCGCCGGCCGCGGCGCGAATATGTTTTACCTGCACCGGCTGCTCGACGAATCGCTGGCGCCGCTGCACCCCGACATTCCGCTCATTTTTGGATCGGGCGTCCTGACCGGGATCGTCCCGAGCGCGGCGCGCGGCAACGCCACATCGTGGTCGCCCGAGTCCGGCGTGCTGATGGATTGCAACGCGGGGGACTACTTCCCGTCGTTCATCCGGATGAACGGCATCGACCACGTCGTGCTCTACGGCCAGGCGGCGTCGTGGACGATGCTGCACGTCAAGAACGGCGAAATAGCGTTTCTCGACGCCACGCCGTATGCCGGTCTCGACAACATCGACCTGCGCGAACGCATTCCGAATGATTTCGGCGGAACGTGGGCACGCGATCTCGCGATGGTGAACATCACGCGCGCGGGTGAAAACCTCGTGCTCACGAGCGCCATCATGGGCGGTCCGAAGGCCTGCTACGCGCGCGGCGGCCCCGGCGCGAAGATGGGATCGCTGAAGCTCAAAGCGATCGTCGTGCAGGGGCAGACACGGGACTTCGAGACGGCGCAGCCCTATAAAGGCTACAACCGCACGATCGCCCAGAAACTGCTCGATACGTCGGTCGTCAAGCACGCGCTCAAGACGATGGGTACGCCGTTCCTCTATCGTCCGAGCCGGATGCTCGGCGCGATGGGCACGAAGAACAACCAGCTGACAACATGGACGGACAAGCTGGACGCGGAGAACATCACGCCGTACCGGTCGGGGATGACGGGATGCTTCCGCTGTCCGGTGAACTGCCGGCCGCTGAACGATCTGAACGCACCTGCCGACCGCTACGGCGCGGGGGACGGCCCGGAGTACGTGACGCTCGGGAAGTTCGGGCCGAACATCGGCGTCGATCGGATCGAGTCCGTGATTCGATTGAACAACATCTGCAACGATCTGGGCTTCGATACAGCGTCCACGGGATCTTCGATCGCCTGGGCGATGGAGCTGTACCAGCGCGGCATCATTACGAAAGCGCAGACGCAGGGTCTCGATCTCACGTGGGGAAACGCGGAGGCGGTGGAACAACTGCTGTTTCAGATGTCGCACCGCGAGGGTTTCGGCAACATCGTCGCCGACAGCACGCGCGCCGTCGAGCGCGGACACTATCCGGGCGACGCGCTGAAATACCGCATGGCCGTGAAGGGGCTGATGCAGAGCGATCCGCACGACGCGCGGATCCTCAAGGCCTTCGCGCTCGGTCTTGCCGTCGCGACGCGCGGGATGGATCACCTGCGGAACCGCGTGACGCTCGAGATCAACTCGCGCATCAACGACGATCCGGCGTTCAAGGAACGGCTCTACGGAGGAGCGGTCAGCGCCGCGCCGAACAGCTACGAGACAAAGGAGCGCGCCGTCCGCGTGTGCGAGAACACCTATGGCGTCGGCGACAGCGTCGGCATGTGCCGGTTCACGACGAAGCTGTTCAACAGTCCGTCGCTGCCAGGGCTCGAGGAGTTCGCGAACCAGATCGGAAACGTGACCGGGCTGCAGTTCAGCGATTCAGAATTGAGCGAAGTCGGTCACAACATCATGGGCGTCGAACGTCTGATCAACGGCCGTCTCGGCGTCACGCGCGCGCACGATACCTTGCCGGACCGGTGGTTCGAGGAGCCCGTGACGGTGGGGCAGTACGCCGGAGAAAAGATCGACCGCGCGGAATTCGAAAAGATGCTCTCGCGCTTCTACGAGATCTCCGGGCTCGATGATACCGGCCAGCCCGCGGGCTCCTGGCGAGCGCAGCTCGCGGAGACGCTCGGCCAATGATTACGGTCCGATTGCCGGGTACGCTGCGGGTCGGCCCGTCCGACACGCTCATGTTCGAAGGGCCTCTCGCGACCGTCGCGGAGCTGATCGACGCGCTGGATGCGCGCATTCCGGGGTTTAAGGACCAGCTCGACGACTCGGTCTTCAACTTCGCCGTCAACGACGAGATGCTGCTCCAGCACGCGCGGGAGCGCCGGCTCGCGGACGGTGACACTGTAGAAATCATCCCAACCATCTCCGGGGGTTAAAGCCTGAGGTCCGCAGGGCGCGCGTCTGCAGCGCTGGAACCGTGCGGCCGATAAAGCGTATCGGGATGTCCACGTCCACGCCTCCGGCACGCGAGGCCGTGCCGCTGAACCTGGTAGCCAGGCCGAATCCCGGCCTGCTGTCGTTCGTCGTGCCCATGTACAACGAGGCCGACGTACTCCCGCTATTGATCCGGCGCCTGGAGTCGCTCGCGGAGTCTCTCCCGTGTGCGATCGAATGGGTCGTCGTCAATGATGGCAGCCGCGACGGCACCGCGGCCCTGCTGGCGGCGTGGGCGGAACGTGACGCCAGGGTGAAGTTTCTGGACCTCGCGCGCAACTTCGGCCATGCCGCGGCGCTCACGGCGGGTCTCGATCACGCGGCGGGCGACGCTGTCGTGATCATGGACGCCGATCTTCAGGATCCTCCCGAGGTGGTCGTGGGCATGCTCGAGCGCTATCGCGAAGGCTACGACGTCGCGTATGCGCAGCGAACGAAGCGGCATGGTGAAACACGTTTCAAGGTCGCAACGGCCGCCACCTTCTATTGGATCATGCGGAAGTTCATCCACCGCGATCTGCCGCCGAACTCGAGCGAGTTCCGGCTGATGTCGCGCGACGCGGTGCGGGCGCTCGGCCACCTGCGCGAGGGCCAGCGATTCCTGCGCGGCATGGTGACCTGGATCGGGTTCTCCCAGGTTGCCGTGCCATTCGAGCGGCCGCCGCGCGCCGCCGGCACGACGAAGTATTCGAAACGAAAGATGATGATCTTCGGCTGGGACGCCATTCTGTCGTTCTCGACGCTGCCGCTTCGGATCTCGACGTACTTCGGCTTCCTCACGTTCCTGATCGGGATGCTGTACGGGCTGCGCGTGTTCGTGCACTCGATGCTGAAAAGGGATCTCGTGCCCGGCTGGGCGACCCTCGTCGTGCTCGAGAGCCTGCTCGGAGGCGCCATCCTCGTGTGCCTTGGGATGGTCGGCGAATACGTAGGTCGGATTTACGAGGAGCTGAAGCAGCGACCGATCTACATCGTTCGGCGGCGCATCAACACCGTGACGTCAATCGAGCCTCCGCGGAGCGTGGTGCCGACAGCGAACCCGCCTGCTGCCCAGGGCGGCGCGTGACCAACGCGGGAATCGCGCGCATCGCCGGTTACGTCCTGCTCCTCTCCTTTTTCGGTCTCCAGGCGTCGTCCAACGGAACCACGGTCACGTTTCGTGGCGCGCTGACCAGCAGTTCGCCGGGCGAGCTGAATCTCTGGCTCGGTCATGCGCTCCTGCTTTTTCCTGGCACGCTGCTCATCGGATATGGATTCGCGTTGCGCGTCGCTCCGTTCGTGGCAAGAATGGCACGCGCCATTCGAGGCCTTACCGCCCGCGACCGCCGGCTCGGCATCCTCGCGCTCACGTTGGTCGCCGTTGCAAGCGCTCGGCTGGGTCGCGCCCTTTTCCTGCTCGATTTTCCGGTGACCGATGACGAGTACGCCGTCGACTTCGGCGGACGCATCCTCGCGTCCGGTCACGTCATGGCCCATCTGCCGCTGCCGCGCGAGAGCATTCCTGCGCTGTTCCTCTACTTCAGGAACGGCGCAGTGGGCAGCTTCGACTGGATTGGAGGCCAGGCGATCGCAGCCATCGCGTATCTGACGCGCCTCGGCGCGTGGCTGTGGGCGATATTGGCGGCGACCCCCGTCGCCGCGCTTGCGTTCCTGATGGCACGCCGCCTCGGAGCGACGTGGGGGCTTGCGGCGGTGTTCCTCTTCCTCTGCTCCCCGATGGTCGCGCTGCTGTCCATGACGACACATGTCCACCTGGCATCGAGGGCGTTTCTCGCGCTCGCGCTGTTGACGCTCTCGACGGCCGAACGGGACGCAGCGGTTTCGAAGTGGACGCTCACCGGATGCTTCTTCGGACTCGCATTCCTGTGCCGGCCACTCGAAACCGCGTTCTTCGCAGCCCCGATTGCGCTATGGGCGATCCTCCAGGCAGCGCGCGGCAGCGTGCGCGACAACCTTGCGCTGGCCGGCCTGATCGCCGGGTTCCTGCCCGCCGTCGCCGTGCTTGCGTGGCACTCATATGCGATGACCGGCAACGCGCTGCTGCCCGCACGCTTTGCGGCGGAGGGACACACCGATATGACCTCGCTGTCGCTGTGGGGTCGCTTCGGCGACAACTTCAGCTACAACCTGCTCATGCTCGCCGTCTGGTTTCTCGGACCGCTCGGCCTGATCCTGGTTGCCGCAGGCGCGCTGGCGGACCGCTTTACGAAGCTGCTCGGACTCTGTGTTGTCGCGGATCTGTCGCTGACGCTGTTCCACGACAACTCCGGGCTGCACATCGTCGGTCCGATCCATTACTCGGAGTGCGCGGTTCCGCTGACCGTCATCGCGACATACGGGCTCGCCAACCTGGTGAACTGCGCGAAGCACCACGGAATAAATGCTACGAAGGTCGCGGCCGCGCTTGTCGTATCGCTCGCGCTCGGGCTCGGTACATTTACGGTCGTACAGGCGCTGGCCCTTCGGCGCCAATCAGAGATCCAGCGCACGCTCTACAGCGCCATCGAGCGCGGTGTGCGCGATCCAGATGGTCGCAAGGCCGTGGTCCTGGCACCCTGGTTCTTTGCAGTCGTGAACGCGCAACCGGATATGCGGGAGATCGGGACATGGGTGCACGACTGGCGCCGCCCCCGGCTCAATCTCGAAGACGACGTGCTGTTCCTGCGTGATGCGCAGGGGACTGTGGAATCCGTGCGCGACTCACTTCGCGATCGTCGCTTCTTCCGGCTGGTGCCCTTGAGCGAAGCGCCATTTCTGGCGCTCGTTCCCTTCGACGGTGGAAGCGCGAAGCCGCTCGATCTGAGCCGCTGAAGTTGCTGCAGCCGCGGATCAGCGCGAGCGGTCGTAGACGAACATGAACTCGTGAAACACGTAGTAGCGGCCGATCCATTCCCGGTCGCCGGGAAAATAGCGCGTCTTGCTGAGCACGTAGTCCTCGAACGCGAGCAAATTGTGCTTGGTCAGATATTCCTTGTTCACGAAGGTCCGATGGGTGCTGTCGAACCGATAGCCCTTTGCGCCCGGGACGACAAGAATCACTCTGCCGACGCCGAGTTCCGCACAGGAACGAAGTAACCGCCGCAGGAAACCCGCCGCGTCCTCAACGTGTTCGAGCACATGTGCCATCACGAGGGTCGAATAGGTACCAGGAGGCACGATTCCGATCAGCGGCGGTTCGGTGTCTGCGTCGTACAGAACGGCGTTCAAGCCCGCCCGCCGCGCATCCTCGACCAGGTGCGGATTCACTTCGAGACCCAGCGAACCCGCAGGCAATCGTTCGAGCAACTGTCCCGCGCCGAAACCGAAATCCACGGTCCGTCCGCGTACCTCGCGCAGTATGTTCTGCAGGTAGAAATGCTTGATGGCGCGACGAAGCGGGCTCCGCCGCCTGCGCAGTTGGCGCGCCGCGTAGTCCTGCCCGAATACTGGTTTGGCGGGCATGCCCGGTCACCCTCTCGCAAACAGAAAGCGGTAAAGCAACAGGCGCCCGACGTTGTTCAGCAAGGCAAGCACACGACCGGCCGCCAGATCGACCACGCCGGCGCGCATCCGGCCACTCTCGACCATCTTCGCCGCGAGGCCCCGGAACTGCGCCGCCTGGCTGGCGCCGATCGCGACGCTCCACGCGCCGGGCGAGATGCGGAACGAGACCAGCGGCACGGCGATGTAGTACCCGTCCCCATGCGCGAGAAGGCGGAGCCAGAAGTCGAGATCGACGACGTAGGGATAGGACGCGTCGAACGGTCCGACAGCTCTGGCCAGCGCGCGCCGGAAGAGGACGCCGCCCGGCTCGCCGATCACGTTCGTGCCCCGCCAGAGACATCTGCGGAATAGCGTCGCGCCCGTGATGCGGCGATCTTCCCGTCCGAACGTCCGCCGCGAGAGCACCTGTCGCCCACGGCCGTCGATGATCGTGCGAGCGCAGAACACGAGCGCGATCTCCTGTCGTCGATCGCCTTCCAGGACTTCTACTTGCCGTTGCAGGCAACCAGGCGCCAGGACGTCGTCCTGCGGCAGCAACTTAACGTATCGGCCCGTGGCTTCGTCGAGGCATCGGTTCCAGTTGCCCTCAGGGCCGAGGTTCCGAGGGTTGCGCAGGCATCTCACCCGCGAGTCGCCGTAGGCCGCGGCTATCTCGAAAGTGTCATCCGGCGAGTTGTCGTCGATGATCAGCACCTCGAAATCCCCGAACGTCTGGGCGAGGACGGAATCGATGGACGCCCGGAGGTGAAGGGCGCCGCGATACGTGGGGATGCAGACCGAGACCGTCGGCAGGGCGGAGCTCGGCGAGGGCATGTCCAGTAGACTAAACCAACCCCGTGCAGTCCTTGATGAGGAAACTCCTCGTCGTTCTCATTTCGGCGCTGCTGCTGCCGCCCTGGATTCCCGCGATGCCCGCGTCGGGGCTGGACCCTTCGTGGATGACGGTCCAAGGCCACGCCTTCAATCAGCGTTGGCAGTTCGGGACCGACCTGGTGCTCACGTACGGGCCGTACGGGTTCCTGGCAACCAACCTGTTCGACCCCGGCAACTACTCGGTGACGATGGCGTTCTGGCTTGTGCTCGCGGTGGCGATTGCGGCGGGCGCCACCTGTCTCCTGCCGGCCGGCCGGTGGGCTGAGCGCAGCGCGATCGTTGTCCTCGTCTTCGTCGGGCTGCGCGCGGGACTCATCAACGATCCGGTTTTCTTTTTGATGCCGCTGCTCGCGGTTTTCCTGTACTTCCATCCGAATCGTTCCGTCGCGCGTTCCCTGGTCCTGCCCCTGATTGCCTTGACGGCGCTATCGGCGCTGATCAAATTCAGCTTTGCGCTGCTGGGCCTTCCGCTCGTCGTCCTGATCGAATTGAACCGCATCTCACGGCGGCGGTTCGTGCCGGCCTACCTGCTGTTCGCGATTGCCTGCGCCGTCGTGTTTTTCTGGCTGGCCGGCCAGCGGCTCGCGCATCTTCCGTCTTATATCGCGACCTCACTGACGGTCGCCGCGGGCTATTCGGAAGCCATGCAGCTACCGGGCGATGCGTTCGAGATCACGCATTTCCTCGGGCTCGCCGCGTGCGTGCTGATGCTGGGGGCATACGCGGAATGGCAGCACGGGGAATGGCGCACCGGCGAATGGGAAGGCGTGACGTTGCTGCTCGCCTTCGTGCTGTACATCTTCATTGCGTTCAAGGCCGGCTTCGTCCGGCACGACCTGCACAGCCTAATCGCGTGGGGCAGTTTGTGTTCGGGCTCTGCCGTCTATGCCAGCCGGTACTGCCGCATCGTCCCCGGTACGGTTCGCCGGATCGCGATGCTCATGCTGTGCGGCTACGTTGCTGCGGTCGCGTTGTCGATCCATCACGCCAAGACGGAACAGACGTTTGCAACCTTTGTAGACGTCAATTTCGGAAGGGGGCTGCTGGAGCGGGCGTCCAGCGCGCGGGACGTGTTGCTGGATGGACGCCGCGCCGCATTGACGGAGCAGCGGGAGAAAGCCCTCGCCGCAATACGAGCGGAGCACCCGCTTCCACAAATCCGGGGGACGGTCGACATCTACCCATGGGACGCAGCAGTCCCGCTCGCGCACGGCCTGGATTACGTGCCTCGGCCGGTGTACCAGAGCTACGTGGTTTACAACGGTGCCCTGATGGCTCTCAATCGCGCGCGCGTCGGCGGCGAGCGCGCCGCGTCCACGCTGATCTTCGACATGGAAACGATCGACAATCGGTTCCCATCGCTTGATGAAGGACAGCTGTGGCCCGACGTGATCGCGCACTACGATCCCGGCGGGATGGCAGGCCGGTACCTGCTGCTGAAACGTCGCGCGGTTCCCCGACGTGTGGAGCTTCGCGCGGTGAGCGATTCACAGACGACATGGTGGAAGGCGTTCGAGCTTCCCCGCGATGCCGCGCTCGTGTGGGTGACGATCGAGATTGAGACGACAGCGTTCGGCCATCTGTGCAACACGTTCTACAAGCTGCCGCCGCTCGAAGTTGCGCTGCTGCTCGAGGATGGACGTCAACGGGTTCATCGGCTGGTTCCCGACATGGCGCGACAAGGCTTTCTTCTTAGCCCCCTCATCGACTCACCCGCGGCGTTCGATGACTTGATCCGCCAGGACATTCGCCTGCTCGCGCCGGGACGGCGAGTCCGATATTTCGAGTTGCGAGGACCGGGGGACGTGACCTCCTTCTATCGCGACGCGATCCGCGTAACGCTGCATGCGCTGTCGTTTGACCCGTTTGCGCCGAATGTTCCGACGTTAGCGCTGGGAGCTATCGTGCCGGCAGGCGAAACACGAGGAAACGCTGTACGAGATACGAGATGGCGGCGATAACAGGAAGAGCGAGCGCTCCCGAGATGTAGGCGTTCAGCCCGAGCGACATCATCCGTTGGATGAATGTGACATTTACGGCATAGATGAGCAGCCAGCACGCGACGAAGCGCCAGATCAGGCGGTTGTCGGGATTGCCGAACACCAGCGTGCCCTGCGTCTTGAACCCGAAGAGTATTCCGCCGACGAGCGCCCCGAAGTTCGAAATTGCGTAATTCAGGCCCAATAGAAGGAGCAATGCGTAGATCGCGTAGCTGAAAGCGGTCGTCAGCCCTCCGACCACCAGAAAACGCACGATTCGTGACCGCTCGCTAAACTGAATGGGGGGCCCGTCCGTCTAACTGTGTGAAAGGAGGCACAAGATGCGTTACATGGAATGGAACATTTCGAGCAATGCCGACCGGCTCGTCGCGGTTCTCCTGGCGGTCACGGTTCTGATCGCGCTCGTGTAGTACGGCGTCAGCGCGTTCCCGCTGACGCCGCCACGTAGGATTTCCGGGCCCGGGCGTTCATCCCGCCCTTCTTCACGCGAACTTCGAGCTTGTGAACCCGGCCATCGACGGCTCCCGGGGAAAACCCGAGCACGTATTGGCTGTGCAGTTCCTGCGCGACGCGCGTGAAGGTCTGGGCCAGATCGGCGGTGCGCTTCAACTCGAAGTAGCCGCCGCCGGTATCTTCGGCCAGCTTCTTGAGTCCGCGATCGGGCTGGCTGCGCACGCGCTGCTGACCGTTGAAGTAGTCGTTCACCAGGCCGATCGCGTACACCATCACATCCTTCTCGCGCGCCCGATCCATCACTTTCCCGACACCCACCTTGCTCGACGTGTCATCGCCATCCGTGAAGACGAGCACGACTTTCCTCCCATCCGCAGGTTCAAGCCGCTGGAGGCTCTCGTCCACAGCGTCATACAGCCGCGTCGGGTAGCCGAAATCCAGATCGTGCTTCAGTAAATAGACGAGGCGATCACGATCGTCGATAAAACTGCCGGGGTGAAACTTGATCTTGTCGCTGAACTCGCCGACCTGGGCTCGATCCTCAGGGAGTAAGCGCAGCAGGAACTGCTCTGCGCCATCCTTCACGAGATCCAGCGCCGTCGTCATGCTGCCACTCGTGTCGATCATGACGACCGCGGTGATCGGCGTCGGCCTGTTCTCAAAGATGTTGACGTTCTGCGGCTTTCCGTTGTCGAGGATTTCGAAGTCGTCAAGGACGAGATCCGGTACGAGCCGCTTCTCGCTGTCCGTGACCGTCACGTAAACGGGTACGGACTCCGTCGAAACTTTGATTTTCTGATTCTGGCTGCTGGCCGCAGTCGGCGCGACGAGCGCCAGGGCGGCGACAGCGAGTGCAATCCGGCGCATTGGTATCCCTGGAAAACGTGGGCAGGTGGCTCTTCCACTATACCGCGTTCGGCCATCGGCTAGAATCGCGACAATGAGGGCTCTTTACGTCATCATTCCGATTCTCGGGATCCTGACGATCGCGTATCGGTATTACAGCGCCTTCATCGCCGCGCGCGTGATCTGTCTGGACGATTCGCGCGCGACGCCGGCACACACGCGCCCCGACGGCCAGAATTATCACGTCACGACACGGTGGGTGCTGTTCGGGCATCATTTCGCCGCGATCGCCGGCGCGGGTCCGCTCATCGGCCCCGTGCTGGCGGCGCAGTTCGGCTACGCGCCCGGATTGATGTGGCTCGTCGGTGGCGTCTGTCTCGCGGGCGCCGTCCACGACATGATCATCCTGTGGGCGTCGACGCGGCGAGGTGGACGCTCGCTGGCGGACATCGCGCGCTCGGAGATCGGTCCGGTCGCCGGAACGACAGCGGCGATCGCCATCCTTTTCATCGTCATCATTGCGCTCGCCGGCCTCGGGCTCGCGGTCGTCAACGCGCTCGAGCAAAGCGCATGGGGAACTTTCACCATCGGCATGTCGATCCCGCTGGCGCTGTTCGTCGGCTGGTACATGTATCGCCTGCGGCCCGGGCGCATCACGGAAGCCACGCTGATCGGTGTCGCGGGACTGCTGCTGTGCGTCATCCTCGGCAAGCCGCTCGCGTCTTCATCGCTCGCACACCTCTTCACCTTCTCGCGCACACAGCTGATCGTGCTCATGGCCGGCTACGGCTTCGTCGCGTCCGTGCTGCCGGTGTGGCTGCTGCTGGCACCGCGCGACTACCTCAGCTCGTTCATGAAGATCGGCACGATCGCGTTGCTCGTGCTCGGCGTCATCATCGTGAACCCTGTGCTCGAGATGCCGGCGTTCTCCCAATACATCGGCGGCGGCGGTCCTATCGTGCCCGGCCCGCTGTTTCCGTTCGCGTTCATCACCATTGCCTGCGGCGCGATCTCCGGCTTTCACTCGCTGATTTCGTCCGGGACGACGCCGAAGATGATCGACAAGGAGTCCGACATCCGGGTGATCGGGTACGGCGCGATGCTGACGGAAGGGCTCGTCGGCGTCATGGCAATCATCGCGGCCAGCGCGATGCACCCTGGCGACTACTTCGCGATCAACACGCCGCCCAACGTGTTCGCGACGCTGGGGCTGTCGGTGACGAATCTTCCTGCCCTCGAGGCAGGTGTCAATGAAACCGTCGCCGGCCGCACGGGCGGTGCGGTATCGCTCGCCATCGGCATGGCGCAGATCTTCGCGGGGATGCCGGGGATGCGGCACCTTCTCGACTACTGGTATCACTTCGCGATCATGTTCGAGGCGCTCTTCATCCTCACTACGATCGACGCCGGCACGCGTGTCGCGCGCTTCCTCGTGGGCGAGTTCCTCGGCCGCGCCTACCCGCCGTTCGCACGGCACGAGTGGGTTCCGGGCGCGATGGTCTCGACGTTCCTGGTCGTGAGCAGCTGGGCGTACTTCATCTGGGCGGGGAGCATCTCGACCATCTGGCCGATGTTCGGGGTCGCCAACCAGCTGCTGGCATCGGTCGCGCTTGCCGTCGGCACGACCGTCATCATCAACGCCGGCCACTCCCGCTACGCGTGGGTGACACTGATGCCCCTGTCGTTCGTGTCAGTCACCACCCTCACGGCCGGCGCGCTCAGCGTGCGCGACAACTTCTACCCGATGGCGATCGGGGCGGATCTGACGAAGCACTTCCAGGGATACCTGAACTCGATCCTCACCGTCGTGATGATGCTGCTGGTCCTGGTGATCCTGGCGAGTGCCATCCTGCGCTGGGTTAAAGTGCTGAACGGGACCTTGAAGCCTGCCGAATCCGCAGCGTAGTTACCGGCGCCTGTTACGTACGTAGTCAAGCGGAGTTCGCCGGGGTCGCAAAGCGTCAGGAATAAACGCGTTGTCCGAATGTTCCGCGGCTGATTGTCTCAGCGGCCGCGCAACGCCTGCTGAATGGCCGGCCCGATCGCGTCCGCCATCTTGCGATAGCCCGCCGTGTCGGGGTGGAGACCGTCGGGAGAGCTCACGAGCATGTCCGGCTTCCCCGGTGCGGCAACCGCAGCGCGAGTATCGGCGAACACGATCCGTGGATCGGCCTGCGCCTGCTGGCGGATCCAGTCGTTAATCTCGCGCATGCGCGCGTTCTGGTCGGCGGTCGCGGTGTTGTAGGGAATGATGCTGCCGGCAACGACGTTGATGCCGGCGTCCTGTGCGCGCTTGTACATCGCGGCGAGGTGATCCTTGACGTGCTGCGCGGGCCGTCCCTGGTAGACGTCGTTCACGCCGGCGACGATGACGACGACCGCGGGTTTCTGCGCGATCACGTCCGCATCAAAGCGCGCGGCGATGACGTCACTCCGCTGCGCGTTGACGCCCTGGTTGATCACATCCCACTCCGGATGCGCTTTCATCAGCCAGTAGGCGTACTGGCTGGTCTCGTCACCGGCGCCTGTGGGTGGCGCCTCGCGCGGCGACTTGAACGCCGGCGTGCCGGCCGTCGTCGAGTCACCCATCGCCACGACGCGGACGCGCGGAGCCTGGACAGTAGCGATCATCGTGCCGGCGATGAGAGCCGCGATGCAAAATGGCATTAGCAAATTTCAGATTCAGCCGCCTCGTCCGTCAGGAGACGCAGGATGATCTCGAATTGCCTCGGCTCGCCTGAAGCAACGCCGTCGCGCGCGCGGTCCGCGGCGTTTCGACCGTAGCGATCCCGCGCCGTGGGATCGGCGCCGGCGGCCAGCAGCAGGCGGACGATCTCCGCGTGACCGGTTTCCGCGGCGCGCATCACGAGCGTGACCTTGTTCTCGTCCGTGGCCCGCGCGTTCGCGCCGGCCGCGAGCTGGCCCCGCACGATGTCGACGTTGCCCACGAGGATCGCCTCGAGCAGCGGGTCCTGTCCCCTGACGTACTTCTTCGTCCCCGCGACCTCGTCGATGCGATCCTCGAGCTCCTTCAGGCGCGGCGGTCCGGCGACGTAATCCTGGATCTTCTTCGTTCGCGTCCCGATCGTCAGCGACGTGTAGACGGTCGGATGATCCGTGACCATCGCGCGATACTCGTTCTGGAGATCGAAATAGCCCGCGTCCTGCATTTCCTTCGCGAGGGCATGCACCGCGCCCGGATCGATCTTCCACGTCTGCTTTCCGCTGATCTTCGTGTATTCCGCGCCATTGTAGGTGACGGTCCCGTCGTCACGCAGCGTCACGATGTAAGCGGGACACATCCCGAAGCAGATCGTGCGCTGCAGGGTAATCGTGATGGGACCCTCCGCCTGCGTGGACGTCGGCGCAGCCGCCATCGTCGCCATCGATGGGCCGCGCTGGGCCTGTAGCCGCTTCGAGACCGTTTCCGCCTCGCGCATGACCCGAAGAACGTTGAGGCCGAGAATCTTCCTGACGTCCGCGTCGGAATATCCGCGCTTCAACAGTTCCGCCGTGAGCAGCGGATAGGTCGACACGTTGTCGAGATCCTTGACCGTCTGCGTGATGCCGTCGAAATCGCTCCCGATGCCGATGTGATCGATACCGGCGACCTTGCGGATGTGATCGATGTGATCGGCGACGTCCGTTATCGCGGCGCGCGGCGGCGGATTGGCCGCCGTCCACTTGTCCACGCCGGCCTTCACCGCCGGCGGATCGTTCGGCATCGCGACCTTCAGCCGATCCTGCTCGGCGGTCTGCAGCTTGTTCCAGGCGTTCACCTTCGCGTTCACGAAGCCGGGGACGAACGTGACCATGATCACGCCGCCGTTCTTCGAGAGCATCTGCAGGACGTTATCGGGGACGTTGCGCGGATGATCGTTGAGCGCGCGCGCGACCGAATGAGAAAAGATTACCGGCGCCTGCGAGACGCGGATCGCGTCTTCCATCGTGTCGGGTGACACGTGGCTCAGGTCGACGAGCATCCCGAGCCAGTTCATCTCCCGAACGACTTCCTCGCCGAACGGCGAGAGCCCGTTGTTCTTTGGCGTATCGGTCGCGGAATCCGCCCACGGCGTGTTGCTCGTGTGCGTGAGCGTCATGTAGCGCGCGCCGAGCCGATAGAACATGCGCAGGTCGGCGAGCGAGTTGTCGATCGAGTGGCCTCCCTCCATGCCGACCAGCGACGCAATCTTTCCCGCCTTGTGAATCCGCTCGACATCGCTTGCCGTCAGCGCCAGCTCGAACGTGTCCGGATACTTCCGGATCATGCGATGGACGATGTCGATCTGCTCGAGCGTGGCGGTGACGGCTCCCTGTCCCTGCAGCTCGACGGGCACGTATACGGACCAGAACTGGCCGCCGACGCCGCCGGTCTTCAGCCTGGCGATGTCCGTCATGATCGCGGGCTGCGGATTGCGGATATCGAGCTTGTCGAGATCCCGCGCCGGATCGTGCTCGCGAAGCGCCCAGGGGAAGTCGTTATGCCCGTCGATCAGCAGGGCCTGCCTGTGCAGCGCGCGTGCGCGGTCGAGCAGGTTCGGCTGGGCAGACGCGGCCATCGAGAGCACCACCAGGGCTGAAAGACAAACGAAACGGGCCATGCCCCATGTTACTGCCGCGAACCCCGACTTGACCGGTCGGACTTCCGCTACTACACTTTGAGGTCACCCATGGTCCAGGCGTTCGTCATCACGCTGCGTGAAGGGCTCGAAGCCTTCCTCATCGTCGCCATCAGTCTCGCGTACCTTCGCAAAACGGGCCGCCGCGAGCTCATTCCAGCCATACATTGGGGAGTCGCGACGTCCATCCTGCTGAGCATCGGCGCCGGCCTGCTGCTGTCGAAGGCGCGGAACCAGTCGCTGTGGGAAGGGATTCTCGGCATCGCCGCGGCATTCCTGGTCGCGTCGCTGACGGTGCACATGTGGCGCGCCGGGCGGCACATGAAGAAGGACATCGAGGGCAAGCTGGCGGCCTCCTCGGTCCGGACCGGCCGCGCGGCGTTCTGGGGTGTGTTCCTCTTCACGCTGCTGATGATCACGCGCGAAGGCATGGAGACCGCCATGCTGATGAACGCGCTGCTCTTCCAGGTGAAAGCCATGAACATCGTCGCCGGCGCGTTCGGCGGAACCATCCTGGCGGCGTTCATCGCCTTCCTCTGGTCGCGCTATGGGCATCGAGTGAACCTGTCGCGATTCTTCCAGGTCACCGCGGTCTTCCTGCTCGTGTTCGTCGTGCAGCTGTTCATCTACGGTTTCCACGAGCTCGCGGAAGCGAATGTGCTTCCGAACAGCGAAGCGCTCCACTGGGCTACCGAGCCCTATGGACCTGACGGCATTTACGGTCACTACCTCACGTATCTCCTCGTGGCGCTTCCTCTCGCCTGGCTCGCCGTTTCGAGCCTCTTCGGCAAAGGACCGCGCTCGCAAGCCGCGTAGAATAGGCGCATGAAGGCGCCGACGACTCTGGAGCTGGTCTGGGAGCGGGATCTCGTCTTCGGCGGGCATTCCGGCGACGCGTCGATCGTGCTCGACAGCGCCGGGCAGGCCGGACCTTCGCCGGTGCAGACGCTGGCGTTCGCGCTCGCCGGCTGCATAGGCATGGATGTCGTGCACATCCTCCGCAAGGGGCGTCAGGATTTACGCGGCCTGCGGGTCGCGCTGACCGCGGAGCGCGCGCCGGAAGATCCGCATCGCATCACCGCGGTCAGCATCGAGTTCGCCGTCACCGGGGCCGTGCCGAAGGATCAAATCGAGCGGGCGATCGATCTCTCCCACTCAAAGTACTGTTCGGTGTGGCACTCGATGCGGCAGGACATCGCGTTCCAGACCCGCTTCTCAGTCTCCGAATGAACGCACCCGCCGCTCGGCGGAGATATCTCGACGTGCTGCGTGGCATGACCGTGCTGATCATGATCGAGGCGCACGTGATCGATTCGTGGACGCGTGTCGCGGATCGGCGGTCGCGTGCATTCGGCGAGTCCCTCATCCTCGGCGGCTTTGCCGCTCCACTCTTCCTGTTCCTCGCAGGCGTCGCGATCGCGATGTCGGCAGGCTCCAAGGCGCGACGGTCGGGGGATTCGCGCGCGGCGGCGGCGGCGGTCCGGAAGCGGGGGCTGCAGATTTTCGCGCTCGCCTTTCTCTTTCGATTCCAGTCGTTCATCCTCAGTCATGCGCCCGCGTGGACGCTGCTGAAGGTGGACATTCTCAACGTGATGGGACCATCGATGGTCGCCGCCGTGGGGGTGTGGGCGCTATTTCGCGCGCCGAAGGCGCGAATCGCCGGTTTCATCGCGGCGACGCTGGCGATCGTTCTTGTCACCCCTTTGATTCGCCACGCCGGCGCACTCGCGTCACTGCCTGATTCGATCGAGGGATACCTTCGGCCTATCCCCGGTCTCACGAACTTCACTTTTTTCCCGTGGGCCGCATTCCTGACGGCGGGTGCGGCGATCGGCGTGGTGCTCGACATGGCGCGCAGCGATGTCCAGGATCGCCGGACGAACATCGCGTTGCTGGCCGGCGGGTTTGCGTTGGCGTTCATCGCATACGAAGCGTCGTTCCTGCCGCCGCTCGACGTCCGATCGAGCTTCTGGACGACGTCGGTGAGCTTCTTTTTCATGCGTCTCGGTCTCATGATCGCGGCGATCGGTGTCGCCTGGGTGTGGGAACAGCGCCCGGGCGCGGGATTACGCTGGAGCCCGCTTCAGGTGCTCGGGCGCTCGTCGCTTTTCATCTACTGGATCCACGTCGAAATGGTCTACGGGATCGTTTCGAACCCGCTGCACCGGGCGTTTTCTGTAGGAGGCGCGTGGGTTGCGCTCGGGGTATTCTGGGTGCTGATGCTCGGCGCCGCGGTCGTGAAGGACAGCGCAAAGCGTAAGTATTTGGCGAAACGCGACTTACGTGAGAAGCTGAACCGTCGGGCTCAGCCCTTGATGTTCTAGCGCCGACACAATATAAACATGCTACTGGAGGCCCATTGATCAGCGTCGCCGCCATCCGGATGCAGCAGTTCGGGGTGCAGTTCTACCAGGCGTCTCTCTCTGCCAACGACATCGACAAGCTCGTCCGGTTCGAGGTGCTCGATTACGGCGAACAGGCGCAGCCCGTGCGCGGCGGCCGCAAAAAGAGCAGCGCCCCGTCGAAGGTGAACTGGGACCTGCTCGAACGGCGTATCGCGTCGAGTGAGAAGGCCTACCAGCGGGCGATCATCCGCAAGAAGATCGACGAACTGGTCCAGTACTACGAGCAGTGCCGGCAGGCGCGCGACCTCCCGTCTATCGCCGGCGCCGTCATCATCTCGTGCGACGAGGCGCTGAAATTCGAGCCTGTCGAGAACGGATCTCCGCTCGGCACGCTGAAGGTGCCCGAGCGCGAAGGCATCCTCCGCGCGATCGACGGCCAGCACCGGCTGCTCGCGCTCCACGCGGACATCGACCGGTTCGGCGAGGAAAGCTTCACCGTTCCCGCGATCATTTTCGATCGGCTCCCCGAAGATCACGTGGTCCAGATGTTCGTGACGATCAACGCGAAGCACACGCGGCTGAACGCGTCGCATCTCGTGTCGCTGTCCGGTCGCCAGCTCTATCGCGACGAGAACCTCGCGGCGGCGCACGACGTCGTCCGCGCGCTCAACGATCGCGAGGATTCACCGCTCTATGGCGAGATCAAGCTGCTCGGCGTCGGCGGCGGCCGCGTCGCGCAGGCACCGCTCGCGCAGGAGCTGAAGAAGCTCTTTGCCACCGAAGCGTTCGGCGCTGGTCGCAAGGCGGAGGAGTTCCGCGAAGAGTCGAAGAAGTTCTTCGTGAACTACCTCAAGCAGGTCGCCCAGGTGTTCGGCGCGGCATGGAACGGCCGGAAGTACAGCATCAAGAGCGCGTCAGCGCTCCGCGCCTTCATCCGCGTCGCCCCCGACGTCGTCCGGCGGCTGGATCAGGAGCACGCGGACCGCACGGATTTCCGCGCTATCGGCCGCGTCATCAGCCCGTGGGGCCGCCGCATCGGCGATCTGCGGTTCGAGACCGAAGGGGCCTGGAAGCGCGCCGGGACGACGGTGGATTCGCTCTCGAAGGAACTGCGGCTCGCGCTGCAGTACCCGGAGGGCGCGTCGGTCTAAAGTTTATCCGGGGGAAGCGCGACAGGTCTGCGGAGCTGCCGAGGCGCGATATTCCTCCGGATAAAAAAAGGGCACCGCTTTTCAACGGTGCCCTTAGGATTTGCAGCCGGCCCGGCTCCCCAGCAACTCACGGCTCCCTGCCGTAAATATACAGACCGTCTGCACCACCCTATTGAGCAAGGGACGTACCGCTGTTTTTCCTGGCATTTCGGCGGATCTCGCGCTCAGCCCAGCGACAAAAATCGCCGCTGCGATCACACTTTTGGTTTCTCGCGCTTTTCCTCGCGTCCCCGGCGTGGGGTCAAACCGGGGTCAAACCGGGGTCAGACCGGGCTCAAACCGGAGTCAGACCCGTGTCTGACCCCGGTTTGACCCCTCTCGCCGGGCAGGTGGTCGATGCGCGGACAGGGGCACCGCTGGAACGTGTCCGCGTGGTCATCGAAGACACCGGGCAGGCGGTGCTGACCGGCGCGGACGGTGCCTGGCGCATCGAGGGACTCGCGCCAGGCGTCCACCGCCTCTACGTCTCTGTCGTCGGCTACGCCGTGTTCAGAGCCCAAGTAGTGGTCGCGCGGGACAACACGTCCGTCGTGGTGCGATTGAGCGAGGGGACGACCGCCTACAGCGAGTCCGTGACGGTCAGAGGGGATACGTTCCGATCACCGCCCGATCCCGTTCCGTCCGCATCCGTCCTTGGCAGCGCTGAGCTCCTGAACCTGCGCGGCGTGCTTGCCGACGATCCCCTTCGCGCGGTGCAGGTGCTCCCCGGCGTCGCGACCGGCGACGATCTTCGCAGTGAGTTCACCGTGCGCGGCAGCGACTTCCGCCATCTCACGTTCACCGTCGACGGCTTCGCCACGCCCTACCTGCTGCACACCGTCCGCGGCGTGGAGGACCGCGGGCCGACGGGTTCCGTCGCCATGATCAACAGCGATGTGCTGGACGACGTGACGCTGCTCAACGGCGGCTATCCGCAGCGTTATGGCGGACATACAGGGGCGGAGGTGGACTTCCGGTTGCGCGAAGGGGCGCGGGACCGTCGCATCTTTCGCGTCGCGGTCAGCGGAACGAGCGCCTCCGCTGTCGCGGAAGGACCGTTCGGACGGAACCGCCGCGGCTCCTGGCTCGTGTCGGGACGGCAGTCGTACATCGATCACCTGGTTCGTCATCTCACGGAACACGGGGTCAGCTTTGGCTTCGCGGATGCGCAGGCACGGCTCGCGTACGACGTGTCGCCGTCGCAGCACGTCGACGTCACGCTGCTCTCCGGGCACTCACGTTTTCAGAACGAGCCGGGGGAGCACGACATCGACGACGTCTACGATGCGACGAACGCGGCCGTCGTCGGCGTTGCGTCGTGGCGCATCGCGCGGCCGCGCGTGATTCTCACGCAGCGCGTACTCGCGGCCGAAAACCATTTCAGGAACGAGAACCAGGCCGACGTCGAGCTCGACAACGGCAAAGATCGTCAGCTCGCGTATCGCGCGGATGCGAGGTTCGTCGTCAGCCCGGCGCTGGAGTTGGACGCCGGTGGCGAGGCGGAGCGTCGCGACGACCGGCGAGTGAGACGCCGCCTCGCGTCCAACCGCCTCACGCTTGCGCAGCTCGACGACTACAGCGCGAATGGAGCGGCGACCGGCGGTTACGCCCTGCTGAAGTGGTCTCCACGCTCAACGCTCACGATCGCGCCCGGTCTGCGCGCGGATCACTGGAACCTGACGCGGCAGTCCACGACGTCGCCGTGGATCCAGGCGGAGTGGCGTGCGTTCGAAGGATTCAAGATTCGCGGCGCCGCCGGACAGTATCAGCAGTTCGCGGACTTCGACAAGGTGCTCGGCGCGTCGGGCGGCGTCGGGCTCGTTCCGGAACGCGCCTCACAGTTCGACATCGGCGTCGAGCAGCGGCTTTCGCGTTCTCTACGACTCACCGCAACAGTGTATGACCGCGAAGAGGATCAGATGCTGAGGCAGTTCGGCAATGAAACGCGGGTCGTAAACGGCCGCGTCGTCCGCCGTCTCGCGAGCTCCAAGTACGAGAACCGGCTTGACGGTTTCGCGCGCGGCGTCGAGCTGATGGTGCAGCGCACGGTCGCCCGTGCGGGGATTTCCGGCTGGTTCTCTTACGCGTATAGCCGTAACCGCGACATGGACGTTGTCTCGCACGAATCGTTCTGGGGGGACAACGATCAGCGCCACACACTGAACGCGTACGCCATGTACCGGCACTCCGATCGCGTCAGCTTTGTCACGAAGCTGCGCGTCGGCAGCAACTTCCCGATTCCCGGCTACTATGCCAAGGAATCCGGTACGGACGTGTACCAGTTGAGCGATGTACGAAACGGCGCGAGGCTGCCGGTTTACGCGCGCCTGGATCTCCGCGCGAACCGGGCATTCGACTGGTCGAGACGGCGGCTCACCCTTTTTGCCGAAGTGATCAACGTGCTGAATCGCGCCAACGTGCGGTTCGATCCACCGGTGATCAACGTGTCGTCGCGATCTGTGTCGCGGCCGTTCGACTCGATGCTGCCGATCGTTCCGTCGGTGGGCATTCTCATCGAGTTCTGAAGTTCTGAGGGTCTCATGTTCAGGGTTCTTGTTCCGGTTCTGTTCGCCGCTCTGATCGGGCAGGCGAACGACCTGCGGCAGCGGGTCAGCAGCGACGTCGCGCAGCACCAGAAGGCCATTGTCGACGAGCTGATGGCGCTGCTGGCCATTCCGAACGTAGCGGCGGACCGGCCGAACATCAGGCGCAACGCGGAGCACCTGCAGCGGATGCTGGCCGGGCGTGAGTTCAAGACGGAATTGCTGGAGACCGAGGGGAACCCGCTGGTCTATGGCGCGATCGACGCGCAGAAGCCGCGCACGATCCTGTTCTATTGCCACTATGACGGCCAGCCGGTCGATCCAAAGAAGTGGAACCAGACCGATCCGTTCGAGCCCGTCATCCGTGGTGAAGGCGCGGACGCTCGCATCTACGCGCGATCCGCATCGGACGATAAGGGGCCGATCGTTGCGCTCATGGCGGCGATCGACGCGCTGAAGCGATCCAATCTGGAGCTGACGTCGAACATTCACGTCATCCTCGACGGCGAGGAAGAAGCGAGTTCGCCGAGCCTCGTGCCGGCGATCGCGCGCTACCGCGACAAGCTGCGCGCCGATCTGATGGTGATTCTTGATGGTCCCGCGCACTCGAGCGGCCGGCCGACGGTCGTCTACGGCGCGCGCGGTATCGCGACGGTGGATCTCACCGTCTACGGGCCGAAGAGCGGCGTCCACAGCGGCAACTACGGGAACTGGATGCCGAACCCGGCGATGCGTCTCGCGTCGCTCCTCGGGTCGATGAAGGATGACGACGGCCGCGTGCTGGTGGCGGGCTATAACGACGCCGTTGTTCCGCTGACCGCGGACGAGCGCGCGATGCTCGATGCCGTTCCGGACGATTCAGAGCGGATGCTGCGCACGTTCGGTGTCGCGGCGCCGGAGAAGGCGTACCCGAAGCTGCAGGACGCAATGCAGTATCCGACCTTGAACATCCGCGGGCTGGCGAGCTCGTTCGTCGGCGCGGGCGCGAGGACGATCGTGCCCGATCGCGCGACGGCGGCACTGGATCTGAGGCTCGTAAAGGAGACACCCGCGACAGACCTCGTTGCCAAGCTGCGCGCACATATCCAGAAGCAGGGATATCACCTCGTTGATGCCGATCCCGACGATGCGACTCGCGCGCGTTATACGAAGATCGCGCGGTTCGCGATCGACGGCCCGCTGATCAACGCGTTCCGCACGTCTACATCCGATCCACGGGCGCGTGCGCTGGTCGCTTCTGTGACGCAGACGTTCGGCGCGCCTCCAGTGCAGCTGCGGACGCTCGGCGGTACCGTTCCTATCGCGCCGTTCATCGAGGCGCTCGGATTTCCGGCGCTCATCGTGCCGATCGTCAATTTCGATAACAACCAGCACGAGGAGAACGAGAACCTGCGTCTCGGCACGTTTTTCGACGGCATCGTCATTATTGCCGCCGTGCTGCGCATGTAAAGCTGGTTGACACCGGCGCACCCGCTCATTACTCTCGCCCCACAACTGCAGTGGGGAGGAGCTTGTCATGCGGATGCGAATCCTGTCTCTCGCCTTCACGATCGCCGGCGTGCTGTTTGCGGCGCCCGCGTTCGCGCAAAACGCCCAGATCTCCGGAACCCTGAAAGATCAGTCCGGTGGCGTGTTGCCCGGGGCAATTGTCACGGCCAGAAATCTTGCCACCGGCCTGACCAGGTCGGCGGTGACAGAGGCGGCCGGTGAGTATCGAGTGCCGGCCCTGCCGCCCGGATCCTATTCCGTGACCGCGGAGATGCAGGGATTCAGCACCGAAAAGCGTCCGGAGATCGTGCTCGTCATCGACCAGGACGCCGTCATCAATTTCACGCTCAAGCCCGCGGCGGTCTCCGAAGAGCTCACGGTCACCGCCGAATCGCCGATCGTCGATACGACGAAGTCGGACGTATCCACGTCGGTTTCGACGATACAGATCCAGGATTTGCCTGTTGCCTCACGGCGGTGGATCGACCTGGCGATGCTGACGCCGGGGACATCACAGGACAACATTCGCGGATTCTTCTACCGCGGCAACGTCAACATCGGCGGCGGCACGCGCGAGTATTCGAACGGCTTCGTCGTGGACGGCGTGAACAACACGTGGGCCGAGATGGGAGAACCGCGGCAGAACTTCGCGATGGACGCGATCCAGGAGTTCAAGGTCTCCACATCGAACTACAAGGCCGAGTACGGCCTGGCAACGGGCGGCCTCCTTACCGTCGTGACGAAGTCCGGCACGAACCAGATACACGGATCGGGACTGATGTTCGTGCGCGATTCGCGCATCACCGCCGAGGAATATCCGCAGAAGCAGCTCGATGCCGCCCAGAAGGTGCCCGAGGGAACGAACGAACCGAAGTATCACCGCTATCAGTACGGCGGCACTGTCGGCGGCCCGATCGTGCAGAACAAGACGCACTTCTTTTTCGCGTACGAGGGAACCAAAGAGCAGCAGAACTTCACGATCAATACTAACGGCATCTGGCCGCAGTACCAGGGCGTGTTCCCCAGCAAGCAGACGCGCTGGACCTATAACACCAAGATCGATCACCAGCTTTCGGCGAGCCAGAGCGTCTTCTTCCGCTTTGGCGCCGAAGACGAGTACCGTCCCATCATCACGACGGGCGGCCGGACGACGCCGAGCGCGAGCTTCGATTTCGGCGTGCCGCGACAGTCCGCCGTGGGCAGCCATACATGGATCATCGGTCCGCGCTCGCTGAACGACGTCAGGTTCCAGTACGCCTACTCCAAATACCAGGTGGCGCCGCCCTATAGCCACGGCGACTGGGAGCCTGGCGATTTCACCGAACGCATCAAGCTGTGCACACCGGTGTTCAGCTATCCCGCCGTCATCATCGGCGGCTGCGGCAACGCCCAGATGGGACCGGAGCACCGATACCAGATCAAGGATGACCTCTCGCATCTCATGCAGGGATGGGGCGGCTCCCACCAGTGGAAGATCGGCATGGATTACAGCTACATCCCGTTCCAGGGAGACCTGACGAACTCTCCGTTCGGGAGCTGGACGTTCCCGAAGGACGCCGTGTACAACGCGAACGATACGTCGACCTGGCCGACGAACTACAGCGAATCACTGCCAACCTACGCGGACATTCCGACGCACACGTTTGCGACCTACCTCCAGGACGACTGGAAGGCGCGCGACGGCCTCACGTTCAATCTCGGACTGCGATACGACCTGCAGAAGGGATCGTTCAACGAGGACATCCCCGGTCTTCTCGGCAAGATCCAGGACAAGCTCGGACGCAACGGCACGTTCCCGGTCGATCCTTCGGTCATCGCGCAGCCGAAGTCAGGCCGCGGCGATTTCAATAACTTCGGCCCTCGCGTCGGTGTCGCGTGGGACCCGCAGCGCAACGGCGTGATGAACATCCACGCCGGCTACGGCATGTTCTACGACAACATGCGGACGCTGCAGAACTTCGGCGAGCTGACGTGGCCGCAGGCGCAGGCGGTTACGATCAACCGTCCGAGCTTTCCCGATCCTTATCAGGGGGCCTCGCGGAGCCAGTTCGTCTCCACCGCCCCACCGAACATCAGCGTGATGTCGAATGCCACGGTCAATCCCTACGCCCACCAGTTCAATGTTGGAGTGAACCGCATCGTCATGCGCCAGTTCGCCGTCACCGCCGACTGGTCGTTCATCAACCGCTATTCCGATCGCGACACGGTCGACCCGAACATCCCGAATCAGACCACGCGCGTGAAGTTGTATCCGCAGTTCAATCGCGTGAGTTTCTGGCAGTCCACTGCGGACAACACGTATCGTGCACTGCTGGTCAAGGTGGAGAAGCGCATGTCTCACCACTACCAGTTCCTGACGTCGTATACGCTGTCCTATGCGAAGGACCAGAACTTCGTGAACAGCCTCGGGGACCGTTACGGGTATTACAACGTGGACCGGTACGGCACGGCGGACCGGCGCCACCGGCTGGTCGTCAGCGGCATCGTGCAGCTCCCGGGACAAGCGCAGGTCTCGGCGATCGGCGATTTCCGATCGAGCCTGCCATTCAGCCCGTCGAGCGCGCTCGGCGATCTGAATAACGATGGCTACACGGGGGATCTGCCGGCTGGCGTGCTGCCGGGATCCGGCTGCCGTGGCCTCAATCTGGACACGATCAATGCGATTCGCGCCTCGCGCAACCTGACCGCAGTCACGCAGGTTGATTGCCCGGGCTTCGCGAACGTCGATCTGCGGTTCTCGAAGTTTTTCAGCCTCGCGGCCGGTCACCAGGTCGAGTTCATCGCGCAGCTGTTCAACGTGTTCAACCGCGCGAACTTCGCGACGCCGAACGGCAGCATCACGGCCGCCAACGACTTGAAGGGGCGTCCGCTCTTCGGCCAGAGCCAGTCACTGCTCGCCAACATCAACGCGCCGTCGCGTCAGGCGGAATTCGCGGTGAGATGGAAGTTCTGACCGTCGATATCAACTGCGACATGGGGGAATCGTTCGGCGCCTGGACGATGGGCGCCGACGCGGAGGTGATGCCGAACATCACCTCCGCGAACATCGCCTGCGGCGCGCACGCGGGTGATCCTTCCGTGATGCGGCGTACCGTGCGGCTCGCGAAGCAGCACGGCGTCTCCGTCGGCGCGCATCCTGGCTTCGCCGATCTCCAGGGCTTCGGCCGCCGCGAGTTCCCGGTGGATCCGTCGGAAATCGAGGATTCGCTCATCGCGCAAATCGGAGCGCTTTCGGCAATCGCACGCGCGGAACAGGTACCCATGCGTCATGTGAAGGCGCATGGCGCGCTGTACAACATGGCCGCGCGGGATTGCCGCCTCGCCGACGCGATCGCGCGAGCGATCAAAGCCTGCGATCCGGCGCTCATCATGTTCGCCCTGCCGAAGTCGCCAATGATCGATGCGGCCCTTGCGGCCGGACTGCGCGCGGCATCGGAAGGATTCGCCGATCGCGCGTACGAGCCTGACGGATCGTTGACGCCGCGATCGCGTCCCGGCGCAGTGGTGCACGATGCCGCAGTCGTCGTGGACCGTGCCGTTCGCATGGTCCGCGACGGCGTGGTGCTCACCATCGAGCGCGCCGAGATACCGATGAAGATCGATACGATTTGCGTCCACGGCGACACGCCTGGCGCGCCCCTGCTCACGAAACGGATCCGGGCCGGGCTCGAAGCCGCCGGCATCCATGTTCGTTCCCTCTAGGAAAGAATCCCAATGAAACGCTTCGTACCCGCGCTCGGCGCACTCATTGTCTTCATGTGCCTGCATCCGCCGCGCGACGAATCCGCCGCGGCACAGCATGCCGAGCTCACCGGACTCGCCTCGATCTACTCGATCGCCGCGGGCGCGGTCCGCGACACGAACGGAGACGGCCTTGCCGACAGCGTCGCTGCACGCGTCATCGTTGCGGCTGAGCCTTCGGTCGAAGACATCCAGGCGGCCGCGAACATCGCGGGACGCCTCGGGTTCGAAACGACCGCGCTGTCGCTTCCCGTCGTCCTCAAGGCGCCGGACGTGCAGCAGCCAGCCGCGATCGCGGTTCCGATACTCGTCGGCCGCGGGAACCAGTACATCGCGCGATTGATTGAGCGCGGCGCGCTCGATCTCAAGCCTCTCAAGAAAGGGCAGGGCCTGCTCGCCGTCGTCGTGTCTCCACTCGGCGGTCCGGACGGGATCGCGATTGCGGGAGCGGACGATGAGGGGACGCTGAACGCCGCGAATGAACTCGCCGTCAATCTCCCGCGCTTATGGGGCGCGACCGGCGCGCGCATCTCACAAGCGGAGAGCCAGGCCGCAGGTTACCTCCGCACGCGTGCCCTCGTTGGTACGGTTCGTGGCGTCACGTCGATGCTCGTGGACAGCGATCGCCGCGGTCTCGCGCAGCTCACGTTGCGGCTCGACGTCGCGCCGGGCGACGTCTCGAGAGCGACGAGAGTCATCGAGGACCTTGACCTCGCCCACCGGCGCGGTCTCGAGCCGGACACGCTTAATTACATGAATGCGGCGGCGACGGTCGTGGAGATCTGGGCGGACGGGCGCAAGGCGGGCGTCGCCACGGTGCGGCGCTCCGGATTGAATCCGCGCACGCTGACCCCGCCCGACGACGAACTCGGCCGCGGCGCAACTATTATTGCGGCGGCTCCGGCGGTCGGACGCGGCGCCGGCCGCGGAGAGGCCGCGGGTCGCGGAGAGGCCGCGGGTCGCGGAGAGGCTGCCGGTCGCGGTGGTGAAACGACGGAACCTGCGGGCGCGGGAAGAGGCGCCGGTCGCGGCGACATTGCTACAACACCTCCGCCAACTGAGGCTGCCACGGGCGGCGGCCGCGGCGAAGCGCAGACACCCGAAGGTGTGGCTTCCGGCCCCGGCGGCGGAACGGCCCCGCCGGCAAATGCGGCTGCGACGGAAGCGGGCGGTGGTGGCGGACCGTTCGGCGCGCAAGTAGCTCCGATTCCGGCAAAGACCTTCGATCTGTCGAACGCGTACTCAATCGAAGGATGGTTCGGCGATTCATATGTCGACCTGTTGCCCGATCGCCTCGAGACGGCGATCGTGGTCGGCAACGCGAAGGAATCATTCGGCGCCGCCCACATCGCGACGCGTCTGGGTCTCGAGACGACAGGCATCACGCTCCCGCTCGCGCGCGACGGCCGCAAGATCACAAACCCCTCCGCGGAACCGAATCCGATCCTCGTCGGACGGGACAACGAGCTGGTGCGCCAGCTCCTGAAGATTGGCAAGGCGCGCGTCGACGATTTGAAGCCCGGTGAGGGGGCGATCCAGATCGTGCCGCGGGCCTTTGGCGCGCCTACAGCCACGGTGGTCGCTGGCGCCGACCCGGCGGGCACGAACGCTGCCGCATGGTACCTGGCGCGAAGGCTGCCGTACCTCTGGGACACCGCACGCGGCGCGGTGTCGCTGGACGATGTGAAGGAGCATGCGGGGGATTTCCTCGCGCTCAAAACCGGCGGCGGTCAGGCGAGCCTGGCGATCCGCGAGCTCGACGACGTGCTCAAGACGCTCGACGGAAAGACGATCGAATCGTTCGAAGCGAAGGTTTACCTCGAAGCGGCGAATCCCGCGTTCGAGAAGTACTTCGCCGCGCGCGCCAAAGCGTCGCCGTTTCTGAAGGACACGCCCGTCACCGTGAACAGCCAGGGGATCACCGATCCGGTTACCGTGTTCGACGACAAGTTCGACATTCCGTGGGAGGTTGACGACTTCTGGTCAAAGTTCAGGAGTGACGTCCTGCCGAAGGTGAAAGCCGGCTCCACGGTGACGCTCGAGACGCGCCTCAGCGAATCGCCAGCACTGCGAAAATCGATTGCGGCGCAAGCGCGAGAGGAGCTCGTCAAGGCGGGCGCGAAGGATCCCTCGGTGAAGGTGCTCTCCGCCTACAAGCAGGGCTACCTCTGGCTGACCGAGCAGGTGCTGCCCGAGTTAAAGGGCAAGAGCGCCAAGTCCGTGTACATCAAGGTCGCGACGAACAATCCCGACCTCACGAAGAAGTATCGGTTCCACGAAGTCCCGAGCCGCTGGCTGCACGAGCTCTATCCCGCCGATGAAATCTTCGAGCGCGATCTCGGACTGCCGAAGGCGGCGTTCCAGATGGAGCTCGTGGACGCTGCGAAGGACACGTACTCGCTCGAAGCGCAGAACGCGTCCGGCCAAGTCGTTTACAAGGCGGCGTTCAGCCCCAAGTGGGTGGAGCGTGAGTATCTCGAGAAGTTTCCCGGGTGGACGCGCGTGAAGGTGACGACTGGATGGATCGCCGCCACAGTCGACGGCGCGAGCGCGATCGACCAGCGGATCGCAACGGACCCGGAGCGCTTCTGGGACGTGTACCAGCAGAAGGAGCTGCCGAAGGTCTACGACTACGTGATGCGGACGACCGGTAATCGGCCGACAGCCGACAAGCAGCCGTATCACCGCGACTTCGACATCGAGGTCTGGATGAGCGAGCCGGACTTCAGCATTGGCATCGACCAGGAGCTCGTGTCGTCACTCGAGTCGCTGCACGAAGATCTGTATTTCGACACGCTGGACTTTTTCGTCGCCATCGGACGCAGCCTGAGCGCGACGAACGCGCGGCTGAACGCACCGGGGAAGGTCTTCCCGATCATTCATCCCTCGCGTGAAGGCAAGCCGGGATCGGCGCGGGTGCTCTACGCCGGCAATGCGGCGCCGCGCGCGCGGCTCGAGATCTCATACAAAGAAAAAGGTCAGGAACGTCCCACACGCGTGCAGCGCGACCTGGCGCGAATCGAAGGCACGGGGCCGCTCGCCGTGCGGACTGTCGTCACTTCGGATCGCGTCAACGAGATCGAGCTGCAGATCGAACCTCGCGACGATCGCGAGGCGCTGCGCGCCGCCGACATGCTCGACAACTTCGCGCGCCTGCACGAGGCGGGGTTGTACAAGACTGAGCTTTCCTACGCGCGAGTCGATCGCGTAGCCGTCGCCATTGCGACGAAGGATGGGCGCGGACGGCTCCTCCTGCCCAGCACCGGCGAGTTCGCGCCGAGCAACGTCCGCACTGCGGACGCGCGGCCAAAAGGCGCGTTCGTCCCCTTCGATCAAATCATCGATCCGGACCAGTCGGAGGCGCTGATCCGCAAACTGGCCGCGTTCCCTGAGGTGAAGGCCTACAAAGTCGGGCACTCGTACCGCGGCCGCGACATCTCGATCCTCGAAGTCACGCTCCCGACGCAGAGCGAAATGATTTCGGTGGCGAAGTACTCGGCGCTGAAGCCGACGATTTTCATCAGCGGCCGCCAGCACGCAAACGAAGTGTCGTCCACCAATCACATCCTCAAGCTCGGTGAGCTGCTGGTGACCGATCCTTCGTACAAGGAAATCCTCAAGAAGGTGAACGTCATCCTCCACCCGATGACAAACCCCGACGGCGCACAGATGGCGTACGACCTTCAGAAGCTGACGCCGACACACATGCTCCACGCCGGCCGTTACAGCGCCCTCGGGCAGGATGTCGAGAGCAACAGCGCGCTGCTGCCTGAATCGCAGGTTCGAGGAAAGGTCTGGCGTGAGTGGCTGCCAGACATTTACCTGAATCCGCACGGCTATCCGTCGCACGAGTGGGTGCAGCAGTTCGCCGGCTACGTGCCGCCCGGCTTCCGCACCTACTGGTCGACGCGGGGCTGGTACACGAACCTGTCGGGCGTCCGCGATCCGCGCGAGCCGGATCTGATTCAGGCGACGGAGGCGCTGCGTGAAGACATCGTGAAAGAGATCAACCGCAACGCCGACGTGCGCGCCATGAACCTGCGCAGCCAGGCGCGCTACCGCAAGTGGGCGTACGGCTTCAGTCCGAGCGTCTACGGCCAGGAGATCTACAAGGACACGGCGATTTACTACACGGACCCGGAGACTGGCGAGCCGCGCGGCAGCCGGCGCATACCGACGCCGGGAAGCGGCGGGCGCGGCGGCGGTAGTGGTGGCGGAAGGGCGATGAACCAGTACCCGCAGGTCACCTTCAACGTCGGCATGACCGAGGCGCCGGACGAGACGGCGCAAGGGGACTGGCTCAATCTCGTCTCAAGAGCCGGTTTCTCGTTTCTCATGGCGCACGTGAACTACCTCCGCGACGGCCAATTCACGATCGAGCGCATCGAGGAGCCTGGAACGCGCGATGCCGTGTCGCTGACGATGCTGCGCGTGCGCCCGGTGAAGCCCGGCAAGGGCGCGCGCACGGCCATCAGCTCGAGTCCGAGTTCGCCGCAGCGATGACACCGGGCTGGTGGCGCGAAGCGGGCAGTGACGCGCACCGCGGGCTCGCCGCCGGCACGTTCGGCTGGATGCTCGACGCGTTCGATGTGATGTTGTTCGCGCTCGTGTTGCCGGCCGTCAGCGCAGATCTCGCGCTTACCAAGGCGCAGGGTGGCATCCTCGGATCCGTCATGCTCGTTGCCGCCGCGGTCGGGGGCGTGATTTCGGGCCGGATCGCGGATCGATTCGGCCGCACGCGCGCGCTCATGCTCAGCGTCGCGTTGTACTCGGTCTTCACGTTCCTGTGCGGCTTCGCGAACACGCTCGCGCAGTTCGTCGTGCTCCGCATCTTCCTCGGATTCGGAATGGGCGGCGTGTGGTCGAGCGGCGCGGCACTCGTGTCCGAGTCGTGGCCTGCCTCGAGCCGCGGCCGCGCGCTCGGCTTCATGCAGAGCGGCTGGGCGATTGGCTATGCCGCCGCCGTGCTCGTCGCCGGGTTCGTGCAGCCGCGCTTCGGCTGGCGCGCCGTGTTCTTCGTCGGCATTCTGCCGGCGTTCTTCACGTTGTGGGTCCAGCGCCGAGTAAAGGAACCGGCCATCTGGACCATGTCGGCGAAGTCGCGTGCCGGGTCCGCCGGTTTCCTGACGATTTTCCGCAGCGGGATCGGGCGGCTCACCGTGATCCTCACGCTGATGAACACCTGCACGCTGTTCGCGTGGTGGGGCTTCAATCTGTGGCTCCCGAGCTATCTGAAGTCCTCGCCAGCGCAGGGAGGTGCGGGACTCAGCGGCGCCACGACCACCAGCTATTTGTTCGTGATGCAGGCAGGCATGTGGGTCGGATATGTGACGTTTGGATTCATCAGCGATCGCATCGGCCGCAAGGCGGCGTATGTCAGCTACCTGCTCGCGGCGGCGGTACTCCTCGCGATTTACGTCACCGTGAGGAACCCGATGCTGCTGCTCGTGCTCGGCCCGTGCGTCGCTTTCGCCGCGACCGGATATTTCAGCGGCTTCGGCGCCGTGACGGCGGAGATCTATCCGACCGCCGTGCGCGCAACGGCGCAGGGCTTCACGTACAACATCGGCCGCCTCGCGAGCGCCGCCGCGCCGTATCTCGTCGGCACCCTCGCCGATACGCGCGGCTTCGGCCAGGCGCTGCTCGTCTGCTCCGCCGCGTTCCTGCTCGCCGCGATGTTCTGGATCTGGATACCTGAGACGAAGGGGAGGGCGCTGAGTTGAGGGAGGACGCGGAGGACGTTAACCACGGAGGCGCGGAGGTCACAGAGACGCAGAGAGCGAAATTAGCCACGGACCACGCGGATTACACCGACGAAAACCTCGTCGCGGACCTTAGTTGCGCGTATCGACCGCCGGGCCGCGCTTCGCGCGGCGGGAAGGCGAGGGTACTCACGGATCCAAGCGCCCGTCGATCCTGTGGCCCTTGGATCCGTGAGTACCCTCGCCTTCCGACGGCCGGCCCCGGCGGTGCCACAGCCCGAAGTACGCTCTGTGCGTCTCTGTGCTAAACGTATGTTCACTATGAAACCGGTGCTCGCCGTTTGGTTTATGTTCTCGGCCGCGTCCTCTTTTGCGCAGACCCACGGTGAAGACGAGTACGCGCGCTACGAGTTGCTCGCGCCGGAGACGGCGGGCTATCGCTTGACGTACGACGTGACGGCGGGGACGGTTGGCGCCAAATCGTTTGCTGTCGCGATCGCCGGCGAAGACCGACCGAGTGATGTGTCGGTGATCGACATCTTGACCGGTCGCCCGCTCAAGTTCGCGATCGCATCGAACAGCATCCGCATCGACCTTGCGCGGCCGGTGCCCGAAGGGGGCGAGACGCGTCTGCGGATCGTTGAGACCTTCAAAGACCCGAAGTCTTATTCACGCGACGGGGACACGCTGGTGTTCAAGCGGACCGTGGACGTGAAACGGAACGCCGTCGTGCTTCCCGGCAACTACGAGCTTGTGGCGGCGAATGTCCCGGTGCAAGTGATCGAAGAAGCGGACGGCCGGATCGCCGCAAGCTTCATGAACCTGTACCCCGTCGAGGCGCCACTCGTCATCAAGGCACGTCCTGTTGCAGCGCGGCCCACGTCTTCCGCGGCCCCGCCGGCGGCCGCACCGACTCCGCCGATGGCGGACGCGCCGTCGCGCGAGCAGGCGATGAACCTGATCCGCGTCACCGAACGCGCGCTCCAGGATCGAGAGATCGTCTATTTCCTGAAGGAGCCCGAGACGCACGCCTTCTCGCTGTACCACGACTACACAGCGTCCCGCGAGGGGGAGCATCAGTACGTCAATGTCGTGCGCACCGGCAGCACCGTCTCGGAGCCGTCGGCCAGAATCCTCGATACCGGCGAAGTCCTGAAGACGCGCGTCTTGACGGGCGCGGACGTTGCGCGCGAGAAGATCGACATCCCCGATCGCGTCGATCCCGACACGCAACTCGTGCTCATCCCGTTCACGCCAGTGGCGAAAGGCACGTCGGTGCGTCTCAGAATCTCCGAGACCTACACCGATCCAACGCGCTACGCACTCGTCGACGGACAGCTCATGTGGCATCGCAGCTTCGGTCGCCCGCGCAATGATATGGTCCTGCCCGCCGGGTGGTACCTGACGACGAGCTCCATCCCTGCCGTCATCTCCCAGGATCTGGACGGCAGGATCCGTTTGTCCTTCTCGAACCCGCGGCCCGACAACGTCGATGTCTTCGTAAAGGGAAGGAAGCGGTGAACCGCCGCGGATCTATACTGACGAAATGCTCAAGGGCTCGAAACCGGCTGTCGTGAAGAAAATCCAGCCGGTCAGCATTCACGGCCAGGTGTCACTCGACGTTTATTACACCGAGCCGGACGACCCGCAGGGGCAGGTTCGCATCGCCCGCGTTGGCAAAGAGTCCATCCCGCGTGGACTGGACAGCGGTGACCTCGTCGATCTGCACTATGTCGTCGGCGTTGTCACTCACATAACCAAAGCAGAGCCTACATCCTGAACAAGGGTCCGGAGAGCCGACCCTCCGTTTGCGGAATTGAGCTAAACTTAGTGAGCTTCCCGCCCGTTCAGGAGTTCCTGCATGTTCTTAAGAGTCGTCGCGTCTGCGGCGCTGCTGTTCGCGCCGTTTTATGCGCAAGCCCCGGCCACGTCGCAGACAGCAGCAGAGACGCTGCCGGATGCGCGCGAGATCATCAATCGCCACATCAAGGCGATCGGCGGCCGTGAGGTTGTGCTCGCGCACAAGTCGATGCACGCTGCCGGCACGCTCTCCGTGCCTGCATCCGGCCTCTCCGGCCCAATCGAGATGTTCGGCGCCACCGGGCCCGACCGCGTGATCGTGAAGACGTCCGTACAGGGAATCGGCGACATCATGGAGGGCTTCGATGGCTCGCATGCCTGGTCCGTGTCCCCGATGACCGGACCGATGCTCAAGGTCGGCAAGGAGCTCACGCAGACGAAGCTCGACGCGGACTTCTACAGCGAGCTGCGCGACCCGAAGAAATATCCGACGGTGAAGACCGTCGAGAAAACGACGTTCGACGGCCGTCCGTGCTACAAGGTCGCGCTGTCGCGCATCGACGGCGTCGAGGACTTCGACTTCTACGATGCGACGACGGGACTTCGCGCGGGCGGGATCAACACCCGCGAGTCTCCGATGGGCACCATGACGATGACCAGCATTGACGGTGCATACAAGAAATTCGGCGACCTGATGCAGGCGACGATCGTCACCCAGAAAATCATGGGCGTCGAGCAGATGATCACGCTGATCTCGGTCGAGTTCGACAAGGTCGATCCGTCGGTGTTCGAACCGCCGGCGGCAATCAAGGCGCTTATCAGGTGAGATTGCGGCATTCGGTCTCGGCGGCCGGGCTGCTCGCGGTCTTGTTCTTCACGGCGGTCCGCGGCCATGCAGCCGAGACCTACAAAGCGGCGGAAACGTTCGATGCGGTCTGGACGATCGTGCGCGACAGCCACTTCGATCCCGCGTTCGATCGCGCGAACTGGGATCGCATCAACGCCGAACTGCGTCCCAAGGCTGTAGAGGCAAAGACACCCGGCGATCTTCGCGGGGTTCTGGCCGACATGCTCGGACGCCTCGGCCTGTCGCATTTCGCCGTCATTCCAGCGACGCCCGACAATCCGTCGCACCACGTGGATCTCGGAGGTCAGCCAGGCCTTGACGTCCGCCTTCTCGGACGGACGCTCGTGGTGACGAGCGTCGATCCTCAAGGTGGTGCGGCCGCCGCGGGCGTGAAGCCGGGCTGGATCGTGGATCGCATTGACGCGACGGCCGTCTCTTCGTTCCTCGAGACGATCCCCGAATCGACGCCTCCGCGGCTCGCGCAGCTGCAGGCGTGGCGCCTGGCCTTGTTGCGGCTTCGCGGGCCGTCGAACTCGCCGGTGGAGATCACGTTCATCGACGGATCCGGCGCGAGCGTGAAGAAGACGATCGAGCGCAAGTTCGAGCGCGGCGAGCCGGTGACCGTCGGCAGCCTGCCGACGATGTTCGTCAGAGTGTCGTCATCGCTGACGCAAACTCCGGGCGGACATAAGGCGGGCGTCATCGGATTCAACGTCTGGATGGCCGCGGTGGATCGCGAATTCCAGGCGGCGATGGATCGGTTTCGCGGCGCCGACGGCATCGTGATCGATCTACGCGGGAATCCCGGCGGACTGGCCGCGATGATCATGGGACTCGCGGGACATTTCTTTCCGGAGCGCGCGACGCTCGGCGTGATGACGACGAAGCAGTCGCAGCCGCTGCGCTTCAACGCCAACCCGCGGCTCGTGAGCGCGGCGGGCGAGCGCGTCGAGCCGTACGACGGGCCGGTCGCGATCCTCGTGGACGGCCTGACGGGCAGCGCCTCCGAATGTTTCAGCGGCGGGATGCAGTCGATCGGCCGCGCGCGAGTGTTCGGGCAGACGTCGATGGGGCAGGCGCTTCCAGCGCTGTTCGATCGCCTGCCGAACGGCGATGTATTGATCCATGCGTGGGGGGATTTCGTTACTGGTACCGGCGTCCGGATCGAAGGTCGCGGCGTGATTCCCGACGAACCCGTGGATCTCACGCGCGAGTCGCTGCTGTCCGGGCACGACGCGACGCTCGAGCGGGCGCTGGCCTGGATCGACCGCAAGCATAAGTAAAAGCAGGGGTTGCGGCCACCAGGGTTGCGCTTTTGGCACGCGTTCTGTTAGACTGAAGTACCTGCAACGCGTCTATCCCAGCCCATCTTCAGGACAATTTCGGGGGAAGTAAGTAATGGAGCAGCGCCGGCTGCGTCTCGGTGACATTCTGGACGACTACTGTCCGCGCGAGCGGCGGGTGACCAATCACGCCGTCGTCGCGATGATCGAAGAAGACGTGAAACAGACACGATGCACGACGTGCGACGCCGAGCACGTCTACAAGGGCGGCAAGGCGCCGCGCCGGAAGAAGGCGGACACGACGGGCGCGCTCTACAAGGAAGTGCTCGCTGGGATCGAAGATCCGGCCGCGCGTGTCCCCGTACTCGACGAGGTCGAGATGGCAGACAGTCCAGAAGACGAAGACGTTTCTCTCAACACGGCTGACGGCCGCGAGGCTGAAGAGCCGCAGGACGATTCATTGGACGACTCGCAGGACGATTCTCAGGATGGCCAGATGCAGATGCTTCCGCCCGATGAGGGCCCGGTGCATCGTCCGCTGATTCGCGCGCAGCTGCCGCGTCCGGAAGGCCTCAAGATCGAACGGCCCGCGCCGGAATTCACCATCCGTCAGAACAGCGGCCGTCCCGGCGGCGGCTTCCGTGGCCGCGGCCATGGCGGCAGCGGCGGTGGCACCGGCACCGGAAATGGATCCGGCGGACATCGGTTTGGCCGCGGCCCCAATCGCGGCGGCGGGCGCGGCCCGGGCCAGGGCTTTGGCCGCGGTCCCGGCGGCGGCAACCAGCATCGGCAGGGCGGACCCAGAAAACGTTCGCGGTAGACTGGGGTCCATGGCGGACCTTTCCGGCAAGACCGGCCTCATCGTTGGCGTCGCCAACAAACGTTCAATTGCCTGGGCGATCGCGCAGGCCGCCTCCAACGCCGGCGCGCGCGTCGCGGTGACATTCCAGGGGCAGCGGCTCGAAGAAAACGTCCGCGACCTCGCCGCGGGCCTGTCGGATCCACTCGTCCTCCCGCTCGACGTGACCAGCGACGAGCAGATCGCCAACGTCTTCCAGGAAATCGATCGAACCTTCGGCGGGCTCGACTTCGTCGTGCACGGTGCGGCATTCGCGCCGCCCGGGGAGCTGTCGAATCCATTCGTGCAGACGACTCGGGACGGTTTCAAGCTCGCGCTCGACGTCAGCGCCTACTCGTTGATCGCGCTCTCGCGCGGCGCGCTGCCTCTCCTGGAGAAAAAGGGGGGCGGCAGCATCGTGACGCTCACCTATCTCGGCAGCGAGCGCGTCTTCCAGAACTACAACGTCATGGGCGTCGCGAAGGCCGCGCTCGAATCCACGGTGCGCTACCTCGCCGCGGATCTCGGGCCGAAGAACATCCGCGTGAACGCGATCTCTGCCGGTCCTATCAAGACGCTCGCGGCCGCCGGGGTCTCCGGTTTTTCGAGCATCCTCCAGGTGTACCGCGACCGCGCACCGCTGCGCCGAACCATCGATACATCTGAAGTCGCGGACGCGGCGATCTTCCTCCTGAGCAATGCGGGCCGCGCGGTCACCGCGGAAGTACTGATGGTAGATGGTGGCTACCATGCGACGGGTATGTGAAAAGGGTTCTTGTAGCTTCCGCCTTCAGGCGGAAGTGTTGTTGCTCCTCCTCCTCCTCACCGCATGCGGCGCGACGACGAGCGCGACGCATGACGACGCGTCGATCTCGACGCGGGTGAAGATCGCGCTTCTCAACGATCCGCAAGTCGCTCCATTCCGCATCGACGCGAAGACATTCCAGGGCGTCGTTACGCTTTCGGGCACGGTCAAATCGCAATCGGACGTCGATCAGGCCATCGCCGCGGCCCGGCGGGTGAAGGGCGTGAAAGACGTGAAATCGGAGTTGAGAATAGAATTTCCCCGTGCGCCTGCTGTCGAATTCGGCCGCGACACCGACGACCCGCGCGATTCGAGTGGCGCTTGATGGCGCCTCATTTCCTTACGCAGCCGGGCAGGCCGCCTCTGTCGGGATCGACGAGCAGCACCTGACTCCGTACTCGATTGCCTCCGCACCACGCGATACGGCGGAGCATGGCTTTCTCGAATTCCTCGTGAAGGTCGACGGATCCACGCGCTTCGGATCGGTAGTCACGGACTTGCAGGCTGGCGCACCGCTGGTCGTGACTGGTGCAACGGGCAGGTTCGTCCTACCCTCGGGTGACGTAAAAAACCGCCTGCTTTTCATCGCCGGAGGCACCGGCATCGCGCCGGTGCGTTCGATGATTCGGGAGTACCTCCATCGCCTCCACCGTCTGCGGCCGGCGCTCGTCTACTCCGCGCGCACGCCTGAAGAATTCGCATACGCCGAGGAATTCCGGGCGCTCGCGGACAAGGGGAAGGTGGATCTCACGTTGACGCTGACCGGGGACGCGAAGGATTGGCGGCATGCCCGCGGCCGGACGGGGGACCGGCATCTCGCGGAACTCGCGACACCGAGGACGCTGTGTTTCGTGTGCGGCCCGCCGTCGATGGTCACCGACGTGCCGCAGGCTCTCATGCGCCTGGGCATACCCCGCACCCAAATCGTTACAGAGGACTGGTAACAGGCTAGAGAATGCCGGCGGCGGCCCGCTGAATATCGATGTCCGTCAGCTCGGAGTACGCGGCGTTTCCGGCGAGAACGGCCGTCGGCGGATAGTCGCGCCCCGTGTGGCGCTTGCGACCGGACTTGTCCTGGTACATCCGGCTGTCCGCCGTCGCGAGAAGCGCTTCGTACGATTCCCCATCCTGCGGGAAAACGGCAGCGCCGATGCTGATGCCGAGCTGCAGCCGCTTGGCGGGACGCGCTTCGAAGTAGACGTCCTGCACCGCTTTCTGCAGTTCCTGCCGCTTGTGCTCCGCCTCGTCGGCGCTGCAGCCCGAGAGCACGACGATGAATTCATCACCCGCGTAGCGGACGCAGATGTCGTACGGCCGGATCGCGGCGCGCAGCACGCGCGCCACTTCGCACAGCGCGCGGTCGCCGACGTGGTGGCCGTGGTTGTCGTTGATCTCCTTGAAGTTGTCGAGGTCCATGACCATCAGGGAGACCTCGGCTTTCAGCCGCTCGGCGCGCGCGAGCTCGCGCGTCAGGTGCATGAACAGGAATCGCGTGTTCGGAAGGCCGGTCAGCGGATCTGTCAGCGAGTCTTCCTGCGTCTGCTCGAACAGCATCGAGTTGTTGATGACGGCCGCAGCCTGCTCAGATACGCGGTCGAGCAGCCGGCGGTGATCGTCGCGGTAGAACGCGGCGTCGGTGTGGTAGACCGAGAGCGTGCCGATGAACCGCTCGTTGAACATGAGCGGGCAGACGAGCGCGGATTGCAGGCTCGTTGAAAGGTGCGCGAGGCCGGCGGCTTCGAGGTCCGCGCTCGGGCGCGCATTGACCAGCGGGCGGCGGTTGCGCGCGACCCATCCGGTCAGCCCTTCCCCGCTGTGCACGGCGACCTGTTGAATGATGTCGGCGTCCGTGCCGGTCGCGAATCGGCAGCGGAGCGTCTCCGTCTCTTCGTCGAACAGGAAGAGTGCCGCGCACGCGAACGGTACGAGGTTCGTCAGCTTCGCGGAAATGAGCGCCATCGTGTCGGAGACGCCGAGGCTGGTGCCCATTGCCTGCGCGATCTCGTAGAGCGCGTAAATCTCGCGGTGCGCGAGCGCGATGTCCTCGAAAACGTTCTTCTTCGACTGCTCTGGCGCCAGGCCCGTCGCCGGCTGCGCGTGCGGGTTGCTGTCCTGCGGCGCCTCGCGGCGCACGCTCTGATCGAGCGTCAGCGCTTCCTGCTGCAGTGTCGGCAGGAGCTCGGTGAACATGCTCACAACCTGCGGGTCGAGGCCCTTCCCCGCCTCCTGCTGCAGCAACCCGATGGCCGCATCTGACGTCATCGCCTTGTGGTACGGGCGCTCCGCCATCAGCGCGTCGAAGTAATCAACGACCGACAGGATCCGCGCGCCGAGCGGAATCTCTTCACCCTTCAGGCCGGCGGGGTAGCCCTTGCCGTCCCAGCGCTCGTGGTGGTTGAGGATCAGCGGCGCGACAGGGTACGGGAACGGCACCGAGCTGACGATATCGGCGCCGACTTTCGGATGCGCGCGAATCTTCTGGAACTCTTCCGGCGTGAGTGGGCCGGGCTTGGAGAGGATGTGTTCCGGCACCGCAAGCTTGCCGATGTCGTGCAGCAGCGCGGCCGTCTTCACGCCCTGGATTTCGTTCTCGTTCATCCCCAGGCCGCGCGCCAGCGCCGCCGCATAGAGCTGCACGCGGCGGATGTGGAGCTGCGACGTCTGGTCCTTCGCATCGATCGCGAGCGCCAGCGCTTCGATCGTCGCGAGATGGAGATCCGCCATTTCCTGCGTGTGGCGCCGCTCGTCTTCGACGCGCCCGAGATACACCTTGTAAGTGCGATACGTGAGATACAGCGGCGCCGCGAGCAGCGGCAGCAGCGCGACCCATTGCTGCTGCAGGTTCGTAATCCAGGCGACTCCCGCGGCCGCGCCCGCACCGACGAAATAACTGGGCGCGCTCCAGAGGAAGTTCTCGTTCCAGACTTTCAGCAGCGGCTGTTTAACCGACAGGGCAATTGCCGTGGCAACCGTCAGCGTGTTGAACAGGAAGTAAACCGTAGCGGCTCCGACCAGCGGCTTCGCGATCGCCATGGAGGTGACCGCGCCCGGATGTCCGCCCAGCCACTTGTAGGCGATGCCTGCCGCCTGCACCGTCACCACCAGGCAGGCCATGCTGAACAGCGTGCGATGGATCGGATTGCGCTCCTTGATGCGGAACGTGCACTGGCTGAACGCACTCGCCGCCGCAACGATCATCGTCTCGTTCGGGCCAAGCAGCAGCAGCGACGCGAAGTCGACCGCGTACGACACCGACATCGTCGACGACCGCCGTGCGAGCGGCAGGTTGACCTTGAACACCGACGTGATCGACGACAGGAGCAGCAGCGCGGCGAAGAGCCACGGACTGCCGACGAAATGGGTCGGGAAGAAAGCCGCGAGAAGCCCGGCGCCCATGGCGATGATGGCGCAGACGTAAATCCGCGCGGCGAGCGGGAGTGCCTTCATTTAAACCAGGGATCGATCACGGTGAGAATCCGGGACTGCCGCCGGATCGCCGGCGCGCCCCAGACAAGGTTGTCGGATTCATCGAGGACGTTGGTGCCCCAGACGATATTGTCGTTTTCCCCGTCGGCGTCCATGTCCCAAACAATGTTGTCACTCTCGCTCGCGGTGCCCCAGACGGTTTTTTCGCACTCGGCGCTGTCGCACGCGGTGCCCCAGACGATGCTGTCGCAGTCGGCGCCGCCGCACTCCGTGCCCCACACGATGTTGTCGCACTCGGCGGTGTCGCACGTCGTGCCCCAGACGATATTGTCGCACTCGGAGTCACCGGTGCATGCCGTGCCCCAGACGACGGGCGACCCGTCAGGCGTGAGTCCGCTGCCCCAGATCACGTCGGTGCGCCAGGCGCTCGCATCCGCGCGCAGCTCGCCGCCCCCCACGCGATGGTTGCCCCAGATGATCCGGCGTCCCCACTCGACCGTGTCGGTGGTGGTCGTCACGTTTGACGCATCGAGAGACGCGCCGGTTGCGACCGAGCGCGACAGATCCACCGCGCCGTGCGCGTTCAGGAATCCCGCACCCTGCGTGAGGCCGTTGTAAGCGGTGTGCGTTTCGGCGGTGAACTGCAGGACCGCCTTTACGAGGTTCGGTGTGAGCGCCGGGTTCGCCTGCAGCATCAGCGCGATCGTGCCGGTGACGACTGGGGCCGCCATGCTCGTGCCGCTCAAAGAGAGGTACGGCTCGGTCGCGGTCGGGACCGTGCCCCACAGCCGCATCAGCGGCTTGGTGTTCCACAGCGTGCTGCCCGCTTCCGCGATCGACTCGATGCCGACGCCGGGCGCGACGAGATCCGGCTTCGCCTGGAAATCGATCGCGCTCGGTCCGCGCGAACTGAATCCCGCGACCGTGTCGTCCGACCGATCCGTCGTGCCGTTGTGGCTCGAGGCGCCTACCGTGATCACCCACGGCGCGTTGCCGGGGGCACCGACGCCGCCGTACTGCGGCTGTCCCTCCGCATTCTTCCCAAGATTGCCCGCGGCGGAGACGACGACGATGCCCGCTTCGACGGCGCGCTTCGCGGCGAGCGTCAGCGGATCGGTGTTGTACGACTCGTAAACACCCGCGGCCACCGAGAGATTGAGGACGCGGATGTGGAGCTCGTCCTTGTTTGCGATCGCGTAATCGATCGCGGCGATGACGTTGCTGATATATCCCTGACCCGACGCGTCGAGGACTTTCTCGACCAGCAGCGTGGCGCCAGGCGCGATGCCGCTGCGGCGTCCCTCGGAGTCGTGGCCGTCCCCCGCGATTACCCCCGCGACGTGGGTTCCGTGGCCATAGTCGTCATAGGCGGCGGTCTGGAAGTTCACGAAATCGACGAAGCGCGAGACACGGGCGCTGCCGAGGTCGTCGTGCCAGTTGGCGACGCCCGAATCGATGATCGCGACGCCGACGCCCGTGCCGTCGAACCCGAGGTTCTCGCGGACCCAGTTCGCACCGATGGTGCCGCCCGTGCGCTCCAGCGTTCCCTGCACGCGGCGATCGAGGCTCACGCTCGACACGCCCGGTACGCGCCCAAGCGCGTCGAGCGAGCCGTCGGGAACGTACGCGACCTGACCGCCAACGGACGCGAGGCGGCGGCCGATCGTTCCGCGGAAGCTGCGGATGGCGCGTTCAGCGGACGCGGGGGAAACGCCAGGAGTCAGCCGGAGGATGACGCGCGAGCTGCCACGCGGCACGCGCGCGCGGGCCTGGAGCTCGCGATCGAGCTTGCTTTCACCCGCGGACGGTCTTTCGGCCGGCGCGGCAAAGACCGGCGCGGCCCGAAATACCGTCAGGAGGGCGGCGATGACGACGAACTTTCGGGACATTTCGCAGGGGAGGCGCGGGGCGCCCGGCCCAGCGGTTTTGCAATCTGTCTGCCGAAAACGGTCCAGAAGCACAGTTTCGTAAGCTCATGATTACAATGGCGTTACGTGCTGGGTCTGGTGTTCCCCAAAATGACGCGCGTCGAAGAGTGGTGCGCGCTTGTCCCGTCCTGAGACAGCATCACCAAATTCTGGCGCTAAGTCCTTTTGGGTGAGCTGGCTGCGAGGTGTTCCAGATCGAGCTACGTTTCGGCCCTGGTTGTTCTGTTTCGGGACGGTGGCGGCACCTCTTCGAGGCCGTATTCGACGATCTTGCGGTACAGCGTCCCGCGGCTGATTTCGAGCACCGCCGCTGCCTGCTTCTTGTTCCAATTGACGCTTTCGAGCACGCGCGAGATATGCACGCGCTCCGCATCCGCGAGCGACGGGAGGCGCTCCCGCGAGGACTCGACCGGCGTTTCCGCGGCGTGAAGGAACTCGACGTCAGTGCCGCGAATGACACGTCCCGGTGAAGACAACGCCGCGCGCGAGACGGTGCTTTCCAGCTCGCGGATGTTACCTGGCCAGTGGTAGTGCATCAGCAGCTCGGCGGCTTCTTTCGAGAACGACTTGCCATCGAGGGGGAGTCCGTTCGCGGCGCAGTAACGCGCCAGGAACCGCTGCGCCAGAACCGGGATGTCGATCGTGCGCTCGCGCAGCGACGGCAGCCGGATCGAAAACGCGTTGACGCGGTAGTAGAGGTCTTCGCGGAAGCGCGTATCGCGCACGAACTGCTCGAGCGGGCGGTTCGTCGCGGAGATCAATCGGAAGTTCACCTCGATCGACGTATTTCCGCCGAGGCGTTCGAAACGGCGTTCTTCGAGCACGCGCAACAGCTTTGCCTGCGCCATCAGCGACATGTCGCCGATTTCGTCGAGGAAGAGCGTGCCGTTGTTGGCGAGTTCCAGCCGTCCGGGCTTCCGATCGTGCGCGCCGGTGAACGCGCCTTTTTCGTAGCCGAAGATTTCCGACTCGAACAGCGTGTCGGGCAGCGCCGCGCAGTTCACCGCCTGGAAGCGATGCGTGCCGCGGCGGCTCAGTTCGTGGATCATTCGCGCGACGAGCTCCTTGCCGGAACCCGTTGGCCCGAGGATCAGGACCGAGATGTCCGATTTCGCCGCCGTGCGGATCCATTCGAAGATGACGAGCATCTTCTCGTCGCGCCCGATCATCTCGCGGAAGCGCTGCACCGCGGGGGAGCGGTCTTCGCTGCTGACGGTCGCGCGCCGCTCGAGGAACTCGTCGAGCAGTTCGTGCAGCACGTCGTTGTCCGGCTGCACGAAGCCGTACTTCGGCGCGCCGGGGCCGGCGGTCTTCTTTGCAATCCCGAACGCGTTGAGCTCGCGCACGCAGTTCTCGACGTCGAGCCGCATCCGCCCGAACGTCTGCATCAGCGCTTCGACGTCGAACGATTCGTCGGGACGCGCGCACATGAAGCGCAGGATCGCGGCGCGCAGCGGCGACTGCACGAGTCCCTGGAACCTCGCCGTGACTTCGGCGGGATCCGCGCGCCGCGCGACCATGTTGTCGGCGTTAGACATTCTTCGGCTGACGGTTGGGGCCGTAGTAGTCCGATTGGTATTGGTTGATCAGCCGTTTCATTTCGACCGCATCACGCTTTCTGTGGCCGTGGCACCGCACGGGCTCGGATCCGCCGCTCGTCTCGATCACGACGTTCGAAAAAAACAGGTTCGTGTCGACTTCCACCGACGCCACATGCGCCATGTGGATCGAGTGTTCGCGCCGCCCGAACCACTGCGGCGTGTAGTGAACCACGCTCTCCGGCGTGACTGCCACCTGTGTCGGGAACAGGTGGTTCCCGCGGCTCCAGCGGCTCGCACGGAACACGTGCTCGCCGGACAGCCGGCGTCCGCGCGACCAGACCCACAGGCCGACGAGGGCCACCCCGATCGCGCCCACGCCGATCGTCCAAAGCAGCAGCGTGTTCGTGTCGTCCATACGTTCAAAATACGGCGCGGAAGCGACTTAACAGTCGCTCCTGCGGGCGCCCGGTGTCAAGAGTCTTATCGGTTGGTTGGTGCTATTCTCTCAGAATGCCGTATAGGGCGCCCGGATCGCCGGGTCACGGACCCGCTCAATACCTCCAAGGCAAGCAGATTCGTTACTACCGGCCAAAGGGCAGCGCCGACATCAGACAGTTGATCGACGACGGATTCCAGGCATTCAACGCCGGGCGCCTCTCCGAAGCGTGTCACATCTACGCCGACAAGATGCTGGCGCCCGAGAACGACACGACGGTCGGCCTGACGGTTGCCGGCGCTCTGACCCCCGCGGGACTGGGGGGCTGCGTCATCGAGATGATGGAGCGCGGACTGATCGACTTCATGATCAGCACGGGCGCGAACCTGTATCACGACCTCCATTACGCCCTGAACTTCTCGCTGCACCGCGGCTCGCCGTTCATGGACGACGTCGAGCTGTACGAGCAGGGCGTCATTCGAATTTACGACGTCCTGTTTCCGGCGACCGTCCTGCTCGAGACCGACTCGTACATCCGCGATTTCCTGGTCCGCTCGAAGATATCGGGGACGATGTCGACCGCGGAATTTCATTACCGCCTCGGACTGGATCTTCTCGAGAAGAATCCCGCATGCGCGGAGTACTCGGTGGTCGCCAAGGCCGCGCAGTGCGGCATGCCGATCTACACGTCGTCGCCAGGTGACAGTTCCATCGGCATGAACATCGCGTACCACGAGCTGATGAACAACGGCACGCTGATGATCGATCCGAATCGCGACGTCAACGAGGTTTGCGCGATCATTCTCGCCGGCAAGCAGAATGGCTGCGTGATCCTGGGCGGCGGATCGCCGAAGAACTTCTACCTCCAGGGGCAGCCGACGCTCTGGGAGGTGTATGGCATCCCCAAAGGGGGGAACGATTACTTCATCCAGATCACGACCGACCAGGTCGTCTGGGGCGGTCTGTCCGGCGCGACGCCCGCGGAAGCCGTCAGCTGGGGCAAGGTGAATCCGGGCGTGCTGCCCGACACGGTCGTGGCCTACTGCGACTCGACGATCGCCTTCCCACTGTTCTGCGAATACGCCGTCGGATCGACGCACAACCGGCGGAAGCGCCGGGAACTGGTGCACAAGCGCGACGCGCTTGTGGCCGATCTGCTGCGGCAGGCGCAAGCGGCGAAGACTTCGAAGGCCGACACGGCGAGAGAACCGGCGGAAGTGGACAGGCACCGATGATCGCCGGGACTTCTGGCTTTCGTCCTGCGCCCTGCTTGTATTAATGGGAACGCTTTCGTCCGAGCTGGGACCGCTCGTCGAACAGGTCGCCGACCGACCGCGCGTGTACGCCGATGCGAACATGCCCAACGGCGTTGTCGCATTCATGCGCGAGAAGCTCGGATGGAATGTGCTGTTCGTGCTCGAGCATGACGATCTCCGCCGCGCGCGCGATATCGAACATTTCCGCCTGGCGCGGCAGCTTGGGCGCACGCTCGTGACCCTGGACCGCGATTATCTCGACGACCGGCAGTTTCCGCCCGACGAAGGGGCCGGCGTGATCGTGTTCTGCGCACCGGACGAACGGTGGCTGCGGCGCCTGCTGGCGCGGATGGACCGCGAGCTTTTCAGGGCCGCCGACGCGCGTGCGCTGCCGCTCGAGCGGCGCAAGGTGGAGTGGCACATCGATGCTCAGCCTGGGTCTTGACCTGTCGGAACGTCCGGCGCGCGCCGTCGTTATCGACGAGCGCGGACAGGTGGTCGCCCGCGGCAGTGGCGATACGGCGGCGCACGCGGCAGGCTCCGTCATGAGCGCCAAGACGCCGGAGCGCGCCGGTGTGGCCTCGGCGGAACCTGGCGAGAAGACGGCGGTCTCAGGCATCAAGTCGATCACCCGGTGCACTGCCGGCGCTGCGGCCATCGCCGCCGAAGCGTGGCTCGGCGCGGCCCAAGGTGTGCAGCACGCCATCTGCCTCCATATCGGCGACGAGGTTTATGCCGGCGTCATGCTCGACGGAAAGCCGTGGGGTGGCGCACATAACCGTGCCGGTGCCGCGGCATGGCTCGCGCTCAATCCCGTCGAGCGGCAGGACTACCGCCGGCTGGGAAGTCTCGCAGCCGAAGTGTCCGCGCGCGGAATCGCGCGGCGCCTCTCGTGGCGCATCCAGGCGGGCGATCAGTCGCGCGTCCTCGAAGCAGCGGGGGGATCGCTCGACGCGATCACGGGACAGCACGTGTTCGAAGGTGCCCGCACCGGTGACGGCGTCGCAATCTCCGTCGTGCGCGACACCGCCAAATACATCGGCATGGCCGTCGCGACCCTTGCGGCCGCGATCGATCCCGACGTCATCATCATCAGCGGCAGCGTCGCGGCGGCGGACCTGATGCTCGAACCGGTCCGCCAGGAGTGCGCCCGCCGGCTTCCGCCGGACGCGATGCACGATCTGCGGGTCGAATTTTCCACACTTGGCGCCGACGAGGTCGCGATCGGCGCGGCGCGTCTCGCTTTCATCGCGCCGGCATGATCCTCCTGTCCGGCGCTGACCTGGTGCTGCCGGATCGCGTGCTCGCCGGCGCAACGCTCGTTCTCGAGGGCGATCGAATCGCGGAAATCCTTTCGTCTGAAGCTAAGGATCTTCCGCCTCAAGGCGGAAGCCACTACACCGAGGACACTCTCAGTCTCGACTTCCCCGATCACTACATAGTCCCTGGCTTCATCGACGTGCACGTGCACGGCATCGAAGGCACGGACGCGCTCGATGGCGGCAGCGCGATCGCCACGATGGCCGAACGCTTGCCGCGTTACGGTGTGACCGCGTTCTGTCCGACGTCAATCGCCTGCGATCCCGCGACGCTGCGACAGATGCTCGCCGGCGTCCGCCTCGCGCGCACGACCCGCCCTCCCGGCGGCGCGCGCGTGCTCCCCGCGCACCTGGAGAGCAATTTCATCAATCCTGAATACAAGGGGGCGCAGCCGCTCGCATGTCTGCGAGGCGTCACACTGCGGCCTGAGGGCACCTGGTCCGGCGCTGAAGTCCTCGACGAGATCGCCGCGGCAAGGCCTGACGTCGGGATCGTCACGCTCGCGCCGGAACTCGATGGCGCGCTCGAACTGATCGCCGACCTCGTGTCGCACGGCCACCACGTGTCGCTCGGGCACTCCGGCGCGACCTACGAGCAGGCGCTGGCGGGAATTCGCGCTGGCGCGCGACAGGCGACGCACCTGTTCAACCGGATGCCGGCGCTCGGTCACCGCGTGCCCGGCCTCGCCGGAGCCGTCCTCGAGTCGGACGAAGTCGTCGCGGAGCTGATCTGCGACGGCGTCCACGTGCATCCCGCGATGATGCGCGCCGCGCTCGCGGCGAAGCGACCAGAGCGAATCATGGCCATTACCGATGGCACCGCCGGCTCCGGACTGCCTAAGGGTTCGCGGGTCACGCTGGGCGGCTATCCGATCACGATTCGCGACGCCGCGTACCTGGACGACGGCACCATCGCGGGTAGCTCGCTGACGATGGATCGCGCCTTTGCGAAGCTCGTTTCGCAGGTGGGCCTCAGTTTGTCCGACGCCGCCACCGTCTGCGCGACCACGCCCGCCCGCGCACTCGGGCTGCAGGGCTTCGGGGTGGTAGCCGCAGGTGCCGTGGCCGACCTCGCCATCCTCGATCTCGACCTGAACGTTGTGCAAACCTGGGTCGCGGGCACTCTCGCGTGGGAACGAAAGCAGAACTTCAGAACTCCAGAACCCCCTTTTTCGTAGGACTCTGTATGAAATCTGTACTCCCCGCTGTCTGCGCGGCAGCGCTCCTGCCGCTCGCGTTGGGCGGCTGCGTCGTCGTCGACTCCCAGGGACACATCGCGCGCGATGAGAAGCGCTTCACGATTACAGGAACGCCTGAGCTGAAGCTCACGACGTTCGACGGATCGATCCAGATCCGCTCCGCGGACACGAAGACCGTGCTCGTCGAGATCGAGAAGCGCGGGCCGACGCAGGAAGCGATCGACGAGCTGAAGATCGAAACGAAACAAGACGGGGACCGCATCGAGATTGAAGTGAAGCGCCCGCCGAAGGACATGGTGCTGCTGGGCATCGGTCGGATGTCGCCCACGGCGAGCCTGATTGTCACGATGCCGCGCGACGGTCACGTGACGGCGCGGAGTGGCGACGGCGCAATCCGTATCGAGCGCGTCCGCGGACGGCTGGATCTGCGGACCGGCGATGGCAGCATCCGCGCGAGCGAAGTCGCGGGACAGATGACGATCGCGACCGGCGACGGCTCGGTCACCATCGACAACGCCGAAGGAGACGTCAATATCGATACCGGCGACGGCAGCGTCAGCGTTGCTGGAAAACTGGGCGGCGTGAAGCTGCACACCGGTGACGGCGCGATCACGTTTCGCGCGGAGCCGGGCACCGTGATGAACGCAGACTGGTCGCTGGTTACCGGAGACGGTGGCATCGTGCTCTACCTGCCAACAGACTTCGGGGCGCAGCTCGACGCGCATACCGGCGACGGAACGATCAGAAACGATCTGAAGATCCAGAACGAGAACAGTGAATCAGAGCGCCGTACTCTGCGCGGCACGCTCGGTGCCGGAGGCAAGACGCTCACGATCCGGACCGGCGACGGCGGCATTCACCTGAAGGTCAGTTAGCACGCTCAGCGGATCGGCGCGCTCTCGTACCGCGTCGGATCGATCACACCTGCCTGCCTGAAGGCGTCGCGCCGCTCTCTGCATTTGCTGCAGCGGCCGCAGTGCAATCCCCCGCGTGGCTGCATGCACGACAGCGTGAGCTCCAGCGGCACGCCGAGCTCCACGCCTCGACGGATCACATCCGCCTTGCTCAGCGACGCGAACGGCGTCGCCACCTCGATCGACATCGACAATCCGAGCGAAAGCGAGGTGGCTGTGGCGGCGAGGAATGCCGGCGTGGCATCAGGGAAGGGATTGCCGGCGAGCTGCCCCATCAGCAGCCGCATGACGCGAACGTGCTGCTTCGACAACGCTGCCGCCATGTATACCGCGGCTTTCGAGAGCAGGATGATGTTCCGTCCATGGAGGTACACGTCTTCATCCGGTGTATCGAATGCCGGCGCGACACCCCGGACCGCCCAGTAGTCGGGCGGGAAGACGTCACGCATATCGAAGGCGAGTTCGACCGGAGGATCGACGTGGCCGGCGAACGGCGGCCGCGAGAAAAGCCGCGCGGCCATCGCGCGTTCTTCCGCCTCCCACGCGAAGCCGACGCTGATGTACAGCGTGCGCACCGCACCTTCACGTGCCGCTTGTGCAGCGAGCACTGCACTGTCGAGCCCGCCGGAAAACAGCACGCCGGTGGCTTTATACTCGTGAGACATGTACCTCGTGACCAAGCGCATCGAGTTCTGCTACGGACACCGCCTGCTCGACTATGACGGCGTGTGCAAGCATCCGCACGGTCACAATGCGTCCGTCGAAATCGACGTGCGGACCGACAGCCTCGACAATCGCAACATGGTGGTCGACTTCAGCGACATCAAGCGGATCGTCAAAGGCTGGATCGATCGCGAACTCGACCACAAGATGATTCTGCGCCAGGACGATCCGCTCGTCGAGCCGCTGCGGAAGCTCGGCGAACCGATGTACCTGCTCGAGAGTAATCCCACCGTCGAGCGCATCGCGAAACTGATTTTCGACAACGGGCGCGAGCTCGGTGTGGACATTCAGTCCGTTAGAGTCTGGGAAACCCCGACGTCCGTCGCGACGTACTCACTTCACGAACGGTAATTCGTACGACACGTACCCGAACACGCCGACCGACGCGTCACCACTGACGCGTGTGATCGGCAGTGCCGCGCCAAGAACCAGCTGCGTGTCCTTGGCCACGTTCCATCCGCCGCGCACTCCCGGAGACAGAGTGAACGCGCGTGTCCGTTCGACGATGCCGGGTGAAGTCTCATCGGCGTCGAACGCCAGGACGGACTCGAGCATCAGATTCAGCATCGGCCTGAGTCGGTAGATCGCGCTTCCGGCGAGCGTAGGCGAGACGAGATCGACGCGCTCGCCGCGCGGCAGCCACGTGAAGCCGCCATTCCAGTGAAAGTAGACGTCGCCGTGCTGCTTGCTGAACGGGAGATTCACCTGCAGTCCGCCTTCGCCGGCGCCTGTTGACTGCCGTCCCGATGGAACGATGACGCTGACGCGCGGCGAGAACGCGGGATGTCCGCCGGCTTCCTCCAACGCCTGGAACCGGTAGTTCAGATAGACATCGCCAAAGCCTGACTTCGACCCGACGGATTCCGCCGCGACCGTGTAGGAGAGCTGATGCCGCTGCGCCGGCGCCGGCCACTCCTGCGTAAACGTGAGCTGCCAGTCCCCCCCCTCGTGCCTCATGCCGAAAATATTCTGGAAGATCCCGCGCTCCTGGTTGAACGCTTCCTCGACGAAGAATGAGTTGTCGAGAATCTGGAACGGTTGCGCTGCCGGCTGCGGCGCCACCGTTTGCGCGAACCCGGCCGCCGCGAACGCGAGAACGATGGTGGCGACCGTCGCCAGTTGCACGAGCACCTTCGACGCGGCACGCGCGCCGATCGTGATCGCGCGCTCTTTGCGGCCGCGCACGCGCACGCTGTCCGCTGCCGCATCCCGCTCGATCACTTCCACGGTCTCGCCCGGCTTCAGATCGCGGCGTTCAACGAAGTGCAGGAACTCCGGGTCCTGATCGGTCACGCGCCGCACCGTCACCGGTGCATTCAACGGGCATGTGAGCAGTGTGTCGAACGGACGCCGCTCGAGTACTCCCTCCGCGTCGGGAATCGGATCGCCGTGTGGATCTGCTTCCGGACGGCCGAGCATTTCGTCGATGCGCTCGATCAGCCGATCCGACACCGCGTGCTCCAGCAGTTCGGCTTCGTCGTGGACCTCGGTCCAGCTCATGCCCATCACTTTTACCAGGAACAACTCGATCAATCGGTGACGCCGCACGACCAGCGCCGCGAGCTTCTCGCCGGAAGGCGTCAGGCGCACGCCGGCGTAGGGCTCGTACTTCGCCAGCCCCGAGTCCGCCAGCGTCTTCACCATCGTCGTCGCCGTTCCAGGCACGACGCCCAGGGCGGCAGCCAGCTGGCCCATCGGCACGAGACCGGTCCGTCGTTCGAGGTGCAGCTGCGCCTGGAAGATCGCCTTCAGGTAGTTCTCAACAGTCGGGGAGGGGAGCGCCATTTGACTTCGTATAATAGAATTATGTATTTTGATTTGTCAAAACTATTACTATCGAAGGATATCAAAGATGCCGAACCTGTCTCGCCGCTCTCTCCTGAAGCTCGCCGGGTTGGGCGCCGCCGCGGGCACCGCGGCCGTGGCAGGAACCCGGGTATCCGGCCAGGCCGCACGGTCCTACGACGCCAGCGCGCATGCCGCACATGCCATGGGGCCCGTCGGCCGCGTCTCGACCGAGACCTTCGATCCTTCCGTGTTCATGCGCTCCTGGAATTTCGGGCACCTTCCCGAGGAGGAGCGCGGCCGATTCTATCGCGAGACGCTGCGTCCGGACGGCACTCGCCTCCGTGAATACCAGCTCGTGGCGGCCGATCGGGAGATCGAAATCGCGCCGGGCATCTTTTTTCCTGCCTGGACGTTCAACGGCCAGGTGCCCGGACCCACGCTGCGTGCGACCGAAGGGGATCGGGTGCGCGTGACGTTCGTGAACGCCGGCTCGCACCCTCACACGATCCATTTTCACGGCTGGCATCCGCCCGAGATGGACGGCTCGCTTCCGGAGCACCAGGTGCAGCCGGGAGGAAGCTTCGTCTACGAGTTCGATGCGGATCCGTTCGGGATGCACCTGTATCACTGCCACGCCGTTCCCTTGAAACGCCACATGCACAAGGGGCTGTATGGCGCCTTCATCGTGGATCCCAAAACGCCGCGGCCTCCTGCCGACGAACTGGTGATGGTGATGAACGCGTTCGACACGAACTTCGACGCGGAGAACGAGGTCTACGCCGTGAACACGGTCGCGCACCACTTCATGTCCGAGCCGATTCGCGTGAACGTCGGCGCCCTCGTACGGATGTACGTCGTCAACGTGACCGAGTTCGATCTCGTCAACAGCCTGCACCTGCATGGAATGTTCTTCGACGTATTCCGAACCGGGACCTCGCTCGCGACCACCGAGCGAACCGATACGGTGATGCTCTGCCAGGGAGAACGCGCCGTGCTCGAAACCCGCTTCCGCTACCCGGGAAAGTTCATGTTCCACGCACACCAGAGCGAGTTCGCCGAGCTGGGTTGGATGGGCATGTTCGAAGCCGTGGAGGCACGCCGTGCAACGTAATCCTGCAGTCTGGTTCTGGGCAGCGGTTCCACTCGTACTCCTGGCCCTGCTCATCATGGCGATCGTCAGGCTCCAACCCGGCGACACACTGCGTCCGGCGGCGATGCCTCCCGTGGAGCGGCTCACGATTTCGCGCGCCTCGCTCGGAGCTGATGGCATCCGCCTCGCCGTTCTCAACGACGGTCCAGACCCTGTCACCATCGCGCAGGTCACGGTGGATGATGCCTACTGGGCATTCACGAGCACCACTGGTCCGACACTGCGGCACCTGGCCGGAACCACGATTCACGTGCCATACCCCTGGGTCGAGGGTGAAGCCCATCTCGTGAAGGTCCTGACGTCCACCGGGGCAACGTTCGAGCATGAGATCGCCGTTGCGGTCGAGACCCCCCGGCTGACTGCTGCGCAACTGGGAAGTTTTGCAGTCGTCGGTCTGTATGTCGGCGTGCTCCCGGTCGCTCTCGGACTCTGCTGGTTCCCAGTCCTGGCTCGACTCGGACGCGGTGGTCTCGACGTACTGCTGGCCGTAACGATCGGGCTGCTTGGGTTCCTGCTGATCGACGCGGTGCAGGAGGGGCTCGACGGTGCATCGCAGCTGGCGGAATCGTACCAGGGCGTCGCGCTATTTGCGGGCGCCGCGGCCGCGGCATACATGGGTCTGGAAACGACAGGACAGTGGCTGCGACGTGCGCGGGCGCGACGCAGCGGCGGTGCGACAGGTTCGGGCGCAGTACTCGCGCTGCTGATCGCGATCGGCATAGGACTGCACAACTTCGGCGAGGGACTCGCCATCGGGGCGGCATTCGCGCTCGGGGAAGCGGCGCTCGGCACCTTGCTGATCGTCGGATTCACGCTGCACAACACGACCGAAGGACTCGCGATCCTGTCGCCGATCGCGAAGGAGCGCCCTTCGATCCGATTCCTGGCGCAGCTCGGGCTGATAGGCGGCGCCCCGACAATCGCCGGCGCATGGCTCGGCGGCTTCGTCTATTCGCCGGTCGCGGCGGTGTTCTGCCTGGGCCTCGGGGCCGGCGCGATTGCACAGGTCGTCCATCAACTCTCACGGCAGATCTCGCGCGAGCCTTCCGCACGATTTGCATCGGCGCCAGTGATGCTCGGACTCCTCGGCGGGTTTGCCGTGATGTATGGAACGGGGATGCTCGTTGGCTGACAAACTTGCCTGCGTGTGCCTGCTGCTGTCGCTGTCGTCAGGACCGCAGCCACGCGAGATACGCCTGGTCGCGCGCAACATGACCTTCTACGCTGACGGGAGCGCAGAACCCAATCCAGTGGTTCGCGTCCGCGCGGGTGAAACGGTGCGCATCGTGTTTCGCAACGCCGACACGGGCATGCGCCACGATTTCACGATTCCGGATTGGGGTATCGCGACCCCCGTCCTGGCCGGACGCGGCGAAGCGACCGTGGAGTTTCGCGCACCCGACCGCGGCAGCGCACAGTACAACTGCACGCCGCATGCGTCGATGATGAAGGGTACGATAACCGTGGAATGACGGATCTCCGCGGTGCGCTCGCCTCGCCCGAGACGAAGGCGCGCTACGTGCGACGGCTGTTCGACACCATTGCCGATCGCTACGACCTGATCACCGTGCTGCTCTCGTTCGGCCGCGATCGTTCGTGGAAGAAACGGCTCGTCAATCTCGCGAACGTACGGCAGGGATCGCGCGCGCTGGACCTGGCGTGCGGCACCGGCGACATCGCCTTCGCCCTCGCGGATTGCGGCGCACAGGTTACGGGCCTCGACATCACGCTGCGGATGCTCCGGATCGCGCGTTCGAAGGGCCGCGTACCGTTCGTTGCCGGCGACATGACGTCTTTGCCATTCCCGGACGCAGCCTTTGACATCGTCACGGCCGGCTATGGCATTCGCAACGTCCCGAGGATTCAACCCGCGATCAATGAAATCCACCGCGTGCTGCGACCGGGCGGCACGTTTGTATCTCTCGACTTCGATCGCCCGTCGAATGCGATCGTTCGCGCCGTCTACCTCGGCTACCTGAATGTCGTCGGCTCAGCGCTCGGCTGGCTGCTTCATGGCAATGCGGACACGTATCGGTACATTCCCGCATCGATTTCCCGCTATCCTGGCGCCGCCGCAGTGTCATCGCTGCTCGAGCACTCCGGGTTCGAGGGTTGCCGCGTCGTGGCGCTGCTCGGTGGCTTGATGGCGATCAACGTCGCGCGCTCGCGACCGCGCGCGGACTAGGGTACGATCGCCGGATGGAAGTCTCCGACGTCAGGCGCCGGCTGCGCGGCGCCATCGAGGATGCGAAACGCCGCGCGGCCGACCGGCGCGCCCGCGCCGACGAGGCGTCGCGAGCGTGGCAGGAAGTCCTCCCGACGATCGCCGTGCCCGCGTTCCATGCGATGGCCTCAGCGCTCACAGGCGAAGGCCACCGCTTCAAGGTTCTCACCCCCGGCGATGCCGTGCGGCTGTCGCCGGAGCGATCCGCGGAGGAGTTCATCGAGCTCGTGCTCGACACCGCTCGCGATATGCCGGCGCTGATGGTTCATTCGACGCGCGGCCGCGGGCGCCGCATCATCAGCGTCGAGCGCAGCGTTCGGGAAGGCGCCGCGATCGCGCAGCTTACGCAGGAGGACGTCGTTGGCATCCTCCTCGAAGAGCTCGTACCCTTTATCGAACGGTAAATCCCAGCTCTCGCAGCACCGCGGCCGTGTGTTGACCCAGCGCAGGCGGCGGCGTGCGGATTCTCGCGGGCGTTTCAGACAGCTTCAGCGGTGTGCCGAGCACCTTGATGGGCCCCGCGGTCGCATGTTCGAGCGGAACGATCATGTCGCGCGCGGCCAGCTGCGGATCGGCGAGCGCCTCTGTCACGGTGCGCACCGCGCCACACGGCACTCCTGCAGCGGTCAACGCGGCAAGCACTTTCTCGCGGGTCCAGTTGACGAGAAGCCCCGACAGCTCGTGCCTCAGCACCTCGTAGTTCTCCACGCGCTGTGCATTCGTCACGAAGCGGGAATCCTGCGCGAGTGCCGGACGCCCGAGGACTTCTGAAAGACGGCGGAATTGCTCGTCGTTACCGACGGAAAGCACGAACTCGCCGTCCGCGGCAGCAAACGTGTCATACGGCGCAATGGATGGATGACGATTGCCCATCCGCGTTGGCGTGACCCCGGTGGCGAACGCGCTGGATGCCTGGTAAGTGAGCAGCGATGTCACAGAGTCCAGCATCGCGATGTCGACGCGCTGCCCGCGGCCCGTCCGCTCGCGCACGAGCAGGGCCGCCAGGATCGCCTGGACGGCGAACATGCCGGTGGCGATATCGCCGATCGCCACGCCGAGGCGGTAAGGGGACCCCTCCGGCGCTCCCGTGATGCTCATCAACCCACCCTCGGCCTGGATCATCGCGTCGTAGCCCGCCTCGGCGCTGCGCGGGCCCGTCTGCCCGAAGCCTGAAATCGAGCAGTAGATCAGGCGTGGGTGTTTCGCCGCTATCGCGTCGTATCCAAACCCGAGACGCTCCATCGTGCCCGGCCGGAAATTCTCCACGAGGATGTCGGCCCGCGAGAGAAGCGCTGCGACGATCGGCCGCGAGCTGTCGTCCTTCAGATCGAGCGCCACGCTTTCCTTGTTGCGATTGACGCTCAGGAAGTAGGCGCTTTCGCCGTTCACGAACGGCGGTCCCCACGCGCGCGTGTCGTCGCCGCGTCCCGGCTGCTCGATTTTGATGACTCGCGCGCCGAGGTCTCCGAGCTGCATCGTGCAGTACGGCCCGGCCAGCACCCGGCTGAAATCCAGAACCGTGACGTTCTCGAGCGGCGTCATACTAGGAATATGGCGCTGAAGATCACTGTGTATTCCGGCTCGCGTTGACGCGCGTGCGATCTGGTGAAGGAGTTTCTTTCACGCGAAGGGCACCCGTTCGAAGCGAAGAACATCGAGGAAGACGACACGGCTTATGACGAGCTGATGGCGCTGGGCGCCCGCTCTGTTCCAACAATCGTGATCGGCGACCAAGTCATCACCGGATTCGACCAGGCACGGCTGCGTGCGGCATTGGCGGCAGGCGGCGGCGGATCGTAACCAGGTCGCTGAGTAACGCATAAGCGGTCTGGGTCAGGCTGCCGCTCAACTGGCAGATTGCGACCTCGCCGAGCAGATCGGTCTGCAGGATCAGCGCGTTCGCCATTCCGCGAAGGCCAGCCAGCAAATCAGTTTCGGGCAACTCCACCGGCCGGACCGAGGTCATCACACCGTCAGGCGTGGTGCGCGCGGAAGCAACCAGCCGCACGCGCGCGCCGCGCGCCTTCGCGGCCATGGCTAGCCGTGCGGTCGCCGGCCCGATTCCTTCCCTTTCCACGGCCTGCGGTGTCATTCGCGCGCGCATCAGCACGTTCGCGAGCGCCGATGTCTTCGCCGCGGCGTCCCAGCCGTCAACGTCCAGCGACGCATCCGCTTCCGCGATGCCGAGCGCCTGCATCCGCTGCAACGCGGCGTCGAAGCTCTGACCGTCCTCGAGCGCCGTCAGGATGTGGTTCGTCGTGCTGTTGATGACGCCGCGGAGTCCGGTGATCTGCACGGCCGGCAGCGTCTCGCGCACCAAGTTGAAAATCGGAACGCCGTCCATCACCGCGCCCTCGAACAGGAACGATCTGTCGCGATCGTCCGCGAGAACGCTGAGCTCCTCGAAGGCGAACGCGGCCGGCCCCTTGTTCGCCGTCGTCACGTGACACCCCGCCTGCAATGCCGCGCGCACGTGATCGATCGCCGGCTGCCCGGCGGCGATGTCGAGCATCGTCGTTTCGACGACGACCTTCACCGGGGCGTCCGTGGAGGAGAGCTGCTTGATCACTTCGAAACCATCCGCGGCCTCGATGCCGGGCTGCACGATCGGATGACCGCTCTCGACGTTCACGGCCATGGCGACACCGTCGAGCCCCGACTCGCGAAACACGCTGCCGTGATGACGTGTGGCGACGCCGACGACGCGGCATTCGAGGTCGTAGTCGAGCGCCAGCCAGTCGCGCCGTTCCTCGATCAGGCGCGCGAACCGTCGTCCCACGTGGCCGAAGCCGACCAGCGCGAGATCAGCCCGCATGCATGCCGATGGAAGCCAGGAATTCGCCGATGAGCGTCAGCGCCGACGCGAGGTAATCCGGGTCAGAGCCGAAGCCGATGCGCAGGTAGCCGTCCATGTCGAAGTAATCGCCCGGCACCACGAGTACGCTGCGCTCATCGCGCAGCCGTTCGGTGAGCTCTGAGGATCGGAATGGGTGCTGGTGCTTCACGAACACGATTGCGCCCGCTTCCGGCGCGATGTGGCTCAATCCGTCCTGCTTCTCGATCCATCGGCGCACGAGCGGGTAGTTCGTGCGGATGATGCCGCGGGTCCTGGCCAGCAGGATTTCGCGTCGTTCGGGAGTCAGCGCCGTCCGCGCGAGGCGATCGTTGATCCCGCCGGGCGCGATTGTCGTGTAGTCATGGATTGCCCAGAGGTCCGAGATCAGATCAGGCGGCGCCACGCTCCATCCGATGCGGAGTCCCGGCAGGCCGTACGCCTTCGACAATCCGCTCGATACGATCGCGCGCTCGTAGCGGCCCCATACGGTAGGCGTGTCGTCGGCCACGCGTTCCGCGCCCCGATAGATCTCGTCGCCGATCACCCAGGCACCGACCGCAGATGCGATCCGGCAAATTTCATCGAGTGCTGCCTCTTCGACGCGCGCGCCCGTGGGGTTGTTCGGGTTGCACAGCAGGATCGCCCGCGTGCGCGCGCCGACCAGGTCCTTCAACTCGTCCAGGTCCGCCATCCAGCGCGCATCTTCGCCCGTGCCTGTCTCGCGCAGGCGCCACGGCCGCACTGTGGCGCCGAGCGCGCGTGCAAGCCCTGAAGCCTGCATGTAATTCGGCGTCATGAAGACGATCTCGTCGCCCGGCTCCACCAGCCGCATCAGCAGCACGCAGTTCGCTTCGGAGCCGCCGTTGGTCACCTGCACGTGCTCAGGCGTCGCGCCTGGATACATCGCGGCGATCAGCTCGCGCAGTTCGACGGTGCCGTTGGTCTGCGGGTATCCGAGCTCGTGTTCCAGGAGCGCGTCGCGCAGCTCGGTGGTGTCCACCAGCTCGGCGACGCGCAGCGGATGCACGCCACTTTCGGACACGTTCCACGCGACCCGGTTTTCCCAGATCGACTGAAAACGTTCGAGCGCGAACGTTTCGAGTTTCATCGGGCAAGTGTAGTCGAAAAGCATCATGCGCTATCCTTCTTGACACACGCGATGAGCACCGACCTCGCGCCCGAACTGGCGCTGATCCCCGGCGGCGAATTCCTCATGGGATCCGACGACGCCGAGGAGGACGAACGCCCGATCCACCGGGTGCACGTGGACGACTTCTTCCTCGCGGTGCAGCCGGTTACGAATGCCGACTACGCGCGCTTCGTGCACGACACCGGCCACCGCACGCCGGCGATCTACGAGCTGCCGATGGTCGTGAAGGCCGGCGGCGCCGAACGCGAGCACGCATTCCGGCAGGCGGGGGCGCCATACGTGTGGCACGACGTCATGCCTCCGGCGGACCGCGCCGATCATCCCGTGTGCCTCGTCCGCTACGACGATGCCTCCGCGTACTGCGCGTGGCTCTCGGCCTCAACCGGACGCATCTTCAGGCTGCCGACCGAGGCGGAATGGGAAAAGGCCGCGCGCGGAGGGGCGGAGTCCAAACGGTATCCGTGGGGAGATCGGCTCGATCGCAACCTGGCAAACTTCCTCGTGGATCCCGCGTTGAAGCCGACGCACGGAACCACGCCGTGCCGCTCATATCCGCCGAACGCGTACGGTTTGTTCGACATGGCGGGGAACGTCTGGGAGTGGGTGCACGATTGGTACGACGCGCGTTATTACGGGACCGCGGGCGCGCGCAACCCCACCGGTCCGCCGCTCGGGCATCTGCGGCTGCTTCGCGGCGGCAGCTGGCTGGTCGCGGACGTGCGGATGCTGTCGTGCAGTCACCGCCACAAGGTGCCGCCCGACACATACTCGTACGGCATCGGATTTCGCGTCGCATGTTCCTTGTAGCTTCCGCCTGGTGATCTCATGAAACATCTTTCGGTAACTCTTGCCATCTGTGTTCTTGCCGCTGCTTCTTCATTCGCGCAATCAGCAACGCAGCCGCCGCCGCCGCCGCCCGCCGTGATTGTCACGAATGGTGAAGGCATCATCAAACAAGCGCCGGATCGCGCTTGGGTATCGATTGCTGCGGAAAGCCGCGCGCGCACGGCCCAGGATGCGCAGCGGATGAATACCGATGCAATGACGGCGGTCGTCGACAAGATCAAGGCAGCCGGCATTGCGGCCGACGCGATCCAGACCACCGGCTACAACCTGCAGCCCGAGTTCGACTACGCGAATGGGAAGCAGACGTTGCGCGGATACGTGGCGCGCAACCAGGTGCAGGTCCGGGTCGATGCGCTGGCGAAGACCGGTGACATCATTGCGGCGGCGGTCTCGACGGGCGCGACGAACGTCAGCGGCGTGCGTTTCGATCTGAAAGATCGGGACTCGGTCGAGCGGGAAGCACTCAGGCTGGCGGTGCGCGATGCGCGCCGCCGGGCCGACGCCGCGGCGAGCGGCGGTGATGTCGCCATCGAGCGTGTGATCCGAATCGAGGAGCAGCGCGACGTGGTGGACGGTCCGCGGCCCATGCCAATGGCGGCGATGCGCAATGAGGCCGCGCAGGCCGCGGTGCCGATCGAGGCGGGCGAGATTGAGGTCAGGGCCCGCGTCACCCTCACAGCGGCGATCAAGTGAACCGCTACACTAGCTGCTGACCTCTTCTATCAACGATTCCTGGACGGGAGCGCGGAGCTCCGGCGCGCGAGGTTCGCGCACTTCGATTTGGACAGGATCCAGGTCGGGGATTTCCTTTGCGGCGCTCACGCCGAGCTCACGAAACTTGCGCGCCGTGACGAGCACACGCGACTCCAGTGACCCGACGAACCGGTCGTACGCGGCGCCCGCCTGTTTGAGGTTCATTCCAACCGACTGGATGTTTTCGGCCATGACCGAGAGCCGCTCGTAGAGCTCAGTACCGAGCGCGCGCACCTCTTCGGCGCTCTGCGCCATGCGCTGTTGCTGCCACGCCGATGCGACCGTTCGCAGCAGCGCGAGCAGCGTCAGCGGCGACGCAGGAATCACCCGCTGGTCCGCCGCATAGTCGAAGAGCGCCGGATCGTACTGCAGCGCGGCGCTGAACAGCGGCTCGCCGGGAACGAACATCACGACGAGTTCCGGCGTCGGCGTGAACTTGGCCCAGTACGTCTTCGTCGAGAGGCCCTTGATGTGCTCGCGCACCTGGCGCGCGTGATCTTTCATCAGCGCGTCCCGCCGCGCGCCATCGGTATCGACCGCGTTGAGGTAGGCGTCGATCGGCACTTTCGAGTCGATCACGATGCACGAGCCGTTGGGCAGGCGGACCGTCATGTCGGGAATCGATCGCCGACCCGTCTCGTCCTCGATGAAATTCTTTTCGCTGAAATCGCCGCAGAACTGCGCCATCCCGGCGCGTTCGACGATGTTGCGCAGCTGGATTTCCCCCCAGCGCCCGCGCTGGTTCGGCGACTTGAGCGCGTTGACGAGCGCCTGCGTCTGCTGGCGCAGCAGCTCCTGCGTCTCGCTCACGGAGCGAAGCTGTCCTTTCAACGCGGAGTGCTCGCGCTCCGTCTCGCGCAGGTGCGTGCCGAGTTTGTCGAGCGACGACTTCACGGGCTCGAACGAAGAGCCGGCGAGCTCGAGGAACGACTGGTTGTTCTTGCGCAGCGCGTCCGACGATAGGGCGGCGAATGTTTCGCTGAGCGACGCACGCGTCTGTTCCACGAGCGCGAGCTTCTCAGCGGATCCGCGGCGTTCCGCGGCGAGCTCGGCGGCCAGGGAGGCGGCGCGCCGTTCCGCGACGAGCGCCCATGCGGCCGCCGCGGCGCAGAGCGTGCCGAGCACGAGAAGCGGGGTGATCACGATGCACGAAGTTTAGGCGAAACCGCCCGAGATCACAATGGATTCGTGCCGCGCCTTCCGCGCCTTCCGCGGCGGCGGCTTATGATCACCTGAATGGATCACGCCCAGCTGAGCCCGCGCGAGCGCGAGCGATACAGTCGGCACCTCCTGCTGCCTGAGGTAGGCAACGAGGGGCAGCGGCGCCTGAAGGCTGCCCGCGTCCTCTGTGTCGGCGCTGGCGGCCTCGGTTCACCGGCGGCACTCTATCTCGCCGCCGCAGGCGTGGGCACGATCGGGCTGGTCGACTTCGACGTCGTCGACGTCAGCAATCTGCAGCGCCAGATCATCTACGGCGCGAACGACGTGGGCCGCTCGAAGCTTGAAGCGGCGCAGGCGAGACTCGAGTCGCTGAATCCCGAGGTGCGCGTCGAGACGTTCGAGGCGCGCTTCTCGGCGGCGAACGGAAAGAAACTCGTCGAGGCGTTCGACGTCGTCCTCGATGGCACTGACAATTTTCCCGCGCGATACCTCGTCAACGATGCCTGCGTGCTGTACGGAAAACCCAACGCGTGGGGCAGCATTTTCCGCTTCGAAGGTCAGGCGTCGGTATTCGCCGCGCCCGGCGGCCCGTGTTATCGCTGCCTGCATCCGGAGCCGCCGCCCGACGGGCTCGTGCCCAGTTGCGCGGAAGCGGGCGTGCTTGGAGTGCTGCCGGGTATCATCGGCACGATTCAGGCGACGGAAGCGATCAAGTGGATTCTCGGCGTCGGCGAGCCGCTCGTCGGCCGTTTCCTGATTTACGACGCGCTCAAGATGCGGTTCCGCGACCTGAAGCTGCCGAAAGATCCCGATTGCCCGGTGTGCGGGACGCGTCCAACGATCACGGCGCTGCGTGAATACGCGGCGCCCTGTTCGCCTGCGGTGGCGGAGATGACGGCACGCGAACTGAAGGCGCGCATCGACGCGGGACGCGTACCGGTCATCCTCGACGTCCGCGAACCGGCAGAGGCTGCGGAATCGCGCATCCCGGGATCCCTGCTGATTCCCCTCGGCGAATTGCCTCGGCGCCTGGACGAAATCGATCCCTCCCGCGAGATCGTCGTCCACTGCAGATCCGGCGCGCGGAGCGCGCGCGCGGTGACGCTGCTGCGCGGCAAGGGCTATACCCGGGCGGTCAACCTCTCGGGCGGTATCCTCAGCTGGCTCAACGAAATCCAGCACAATTAGCACCTCGAGCGCGCTTAACCCCTTTAGCACGACGCGCGTAAGTGGTAATATAAGACTCATATGGTCGGTGTTTAGAGCCGATGCTTCAAATCAGTGAAAACGCGGGGAAGCTGATCCGGAAAATGACCGCAAAAAACGGCATCCCGGACGGCGGACTGCGCATCGGAATCAAGGCGGGCGGCTGCTCCGGACTCAGCTACACATTCGCCTGGGAAGCGGCGCCGCGCGAAGGGGACCGCGTCTTCGACGGTCCGGATGGATCGAAGGTCTACGTCGATCCCCGCAGCTTCCGATTCCTTGACGGCACCACGCTCGACTACGACATGAGCCTGGTCAGCAAGGGATTCATCTTCAACAACCCGAACGCAAAATCATCGTGCGGGTGCGGAACCTCGTTCAGCGTTTAGACGAAAGCTGCCATGAGCACAGCAACTGAGACCATCGAACAACTCGCCAATCGCGAGTACAAGTACGGCTTCATCACCGACGTCGAGAGCGAGTCGATCCCGAAGGGACTCAATGAGGACGTCGTGCGGCTCATCTCGAAGAAGAAGAACGAGCCCGAGTGGCTGCTCGAGTGGCGTCTCAAGGCGTATCGCCTCTGGCTCACGATGAAGGAGCCGAGCTGGCAGAACGTCAAGTACGACCCGATCAACTACCAGGACATCATTTACTACTCGGCGCCGAAGAAGAAGAAAGCGCTGAACAGCCTCGACGAAGTCGATCCCGAGGTGAAGGCGACTTTCGACAAGCTCGGCATCCCGATCGAAGAGCAGAAGCTCCTCGCGGGCGTCGCGGTTGACGCCGTGTTCGACAGCGTCTCGGTCGCGACGACCTTCCGCGACAAGCTCGCGAGCATGGGGATCATCTTCATGTCGTTCTCCGAGGCGGTACAGCACCACCCGGATCTCGTGAAGAAATATCTCGGCTCCGTCGTGCCGCACACCGACAATTTCTTCGCCGCGCTCAACTCGGCGGTGTTCAGCGACGGCTCCTTCGTCTACGTGCCGAAGGGGGTCCGCTGCCCGATGGAGCTGTCCACCTACTTCCGCATCAACGCGAAGGACACGGGGCAGTTCGAGCGCACGCTGATCATCGCGGACGAGGGCTCCTACGTGAGCTATCTCGAGGGCTGCACGGCGCCGATGCGCGATGAAAACCAGCTCCACGCCGCTGTCGTCGAGCTCGTCGCGCACGACGATGCGACCATCAAGTATTCGACGATCCAGAACTGGTATCCCGGCGACAAGGAAGGCAAGGGCGGGATCTACAACTTCGTCACGAAGCGCGGTCTGTGCCAGGGGCGGCATTCGAAAATTACCTGGACGCAGGTCGAAACCGGTTCGGCGATCACCTGGAAGTACCCGGGCTGCATCCTGCAGGGGGACGGCTCGATCGGCGAATTCTATTCGGTGGCGACGACGAACAACTGGCAGCAGGCGGACACCGGCACCAAGATGGTGCATCTCGGGAAGAACACCCGCAGCACGATCGTGTCGAAGGGGATTTCCGCCGGCCACGGCCAGAACACGTACCGCGGCCTGGTGCGGATCGGCAAGAACGCGTCGAACGCCCGCAACTACTCGCAGTGCGATTCGCTGCTGATCGGCGACAAGTGCGGTGCGCATACGTTCCCGTATCTCGAGATTCGCAATACGTCGGCGAAGGTCGAGCACGAAGCGTCCACGTCGAAGATCGGCGAAGACCAGATCTTCTACTGCCGCCAGCGCGGCCTGCCGACGGAAGACGCCGTCAACATGATCGTCAGCGGCTTCTGCAAGGAAGTGTTCCGCGAGCTCCCGATGGAATTCGCGGTGGAAGCGCAGAAGCTCCTCAGTGTCAGCCTGGAAGGATCGGTCGGCTAAAACACCCAACGACCAACTCCCAACTACCAACTCCCAACTACCAAGTTGTGGACTTGGGAATTGGGAATTGGGAATTGGGAATTGGGAATTGGGAGTTTGTTGGTGAGCACGCTCGATATCAAGAACCTCCACGTAAAGGTGGAAGGCAAGGAGATCCTGAAGGGGATCGATCTTCACGTGAACGTTGGCGAAGTGCACGCCATCATGGGGCCGAACGGGTCCGGCAAGAGCACGCTCGCCCGCGCCTTGTCCGGTCACCCGGAATACGAAGTCACCGCCGGCGAGGTCCTGTACGAGGGGAAGGACCTGCTCGATCTAGATCCGGACGAACGCGCCCGTGAAGGCGTGTTCATGGCGTTCCAGTATCCGGTGGAGATCGCCGGCGTCAACAACTCGTACTTCCTCAAGGCGGCGCTGAACGCAAAGCGCAAGCACTACGGACAGCCCGAGGTCGACGCGATGGAGTTCATGCAGCTGGTGCAGGAGAAAGCGAAGCTGCTCGAGATCGACAAGTCGATGCTCACGCGCGCCGTCAACGAGGGCTTTTCGGGCGGCGAGAAGAAGCGCAACGAGATCTTCCAGCTGGCGCTGCTCGAGCCCAAGCTCGCGATTCTCGACGAGACCGACTCCGGGCTCGACATCGACGCATTGAAGCTCGTCGCGAACGGCGTCAACGCGATGCGCTCGCCCGATCGCGCCTTCATCGTCGTGACCCATTACCAGCGCCTCCTCACCTACATCGTCCCCGACTTCGTCCACGTGCTGAGCGGCGGCAAGATCGTGAAGTCGGGCGGCAAGGAACTCGCCCTCGAGCTCGAGGCCAAGGGCTACGGCTGGATCGACGCGGCATGAGTCACGTAGCAGAAAAGCCCACAGCGTTCTCCAGCGCGCTCGATCGCCGGCCACAGGGGGGCCCGCGGTGGCTCGACGATCTTCGATCGCGCGGCGCGGCGAAGTTCGCGTCGCTCGGCATCCCGACGGTCCGTGACGAGGAGTGGCGCTTCACCAATGCGAGCGCTCTGGGCACGATCGATTTCGTGCCCGCCGGGGCCATCTCGGGAGCGGCCGAGCGACTGAACGGTTTTCCATACACCGACGCGCCCGTTCGGCTCGTGATCGTCAACGGGCGGTTCGACACGACTCTGTCGCGGATGAAGGGGTTGCCGTCCGGCGTGCACGCCGGTTCGCTCGCGGTCGCGCTCAGGGATCACGCGGACGTCGTACAGCGCTACTTCGGCCAGCTCGCGGACTTCACCAGCCGCAGCTTTGCCGCGCTGAACACCGCGTTCGTGCAGGACGGCGCGTTCATTCACCTGGCCGAAGGCGCGGTGGTCGACACGCCGATCCACGTGATTTTCGTGTCGGGCGCCGACGGTTCGACGGTCATGGCGCACCCGCGCACGCTCATCGTCGCCGGGGCGAACGCTGAGGCAAAAATCATCGAGAGCTACGTCGGCACTTCCGGCGAGATGTATTTCACGAACGCGGTGTCGGAAATCTTCGTCGGCGATAATGCCGGGATCGATCACTACAAGGTGCAGCGGGAATCGCTCGACGCGTTCCACGTCGCGAGCCTTCACGCGCACACGTCGCGCAGCTCGCGGTTCTCGTCGCACTCGTTCGCGCTTGGCGGGAAGTTCGTGCGCAATGACGCCGTTGCGATCCTGGACGGGGAAGGGGGCGACTGCACGCTCAACGGTCTCTACCTGTCGGACCGCGACCGCCTGATCGACAACCACACGATCATCGATCACGCGAAGCCCCACTGCGGCAGCCACGAGGTCTACAAGGGGATCCTCGGCGGCACATCGCGCGCGATTTTTAACGGCAAGATCATCGTCCGCCAGGACGCGCAGAAGACGGACGCGAAACAGACGAACCGCGCGCTGCTGCTGACGGACGGCGCGACGATCAATACCAAGCCGCAGCTCGAGATCTTCGCGGACGACGTGAAGTGCACGCACGGGGCGGCGATCGGACAGCTCGACGACGATGCGATCTTCTACCTGCGCGCCCGCGGCCTGACGTACGCCGAGGCGCGCGACATGCTCATTCACGCGTTTGCCGGCCAGGTTCTCGATCGCGTCCAGGTGCAGCCGCTGCGCGCCGCCCTCGAGGCGGAGCTGTTCGAGCAGCTCGCGAAGGATCTCGCGGAAGTCGACGGGAAGAAATGATCGTCTCAGGTCCGCGACCCGCTGCCGCCCCGATCCTTGATGTGCAGCGCGTCCGTGCGGACTTTCCGATCCTTCAGCGGACCAGCCGCGGCAAGGCGCTCGTCTATCTCGACAACGCGGCGACGACACAGAAGCCGCAGGTCGTGCTGGATGCGATCGCGTCGTACTACACGAACATCAACGCGAACGTGCACCGCGGCGTGCACGAGCTCAGCGAGCGGGCGACCGAGGCGTACGAAGCGTCGCGGGAACGTATCCGACGCTTCTTGAATGCGGCTTCGACGCACGAAATCGTCTTCACGCGGAACGCGACGGAGGGAATCAACCTCGTCGCGCACAGCTTTGCGCGTCCGCGCCTCAAGCCTGGGGACGAAGTATTGATCTCCGCCATGGAGCACCACTCGAACATCGTTCCCTGGCAGCTCGCGTGCGAGGCGACAGGGGCGATACTCAAGGTCGCCCCGATCGACGACAGCGGCGAGTTGGTGCTCGAGGCGTTCGAGTCGCTGCTGACGCCGCGAACGCGAATCGCGGCGATCACGCACATGTCGAACGCGCTGGGCACGATCACGCCGGTTCGTGAGATCGTGCGGCTGGCGCACGCGCGGGGCGTGCCGGTACTGATCGACGCATCGCAGGCGGCGTACCACATGCCGATCGACGTGCAGTCGCTTCAGTGCGACTTCCTGGTCGCTACGGGACACAAGCTGTACGGCCCTACCGGCATCGGCCTGCTTTACGGCAAGGAACGTCATCTCGAGGCGATGCCGCCATTCCTCGGCGGCGGCGACATGATCAGTTCGGTGTCGTTCGAGCGCAGCACGTGGAACGTTCTGCCATATAAGTTCGAAGCGGGCACTCCGCACATCGAGGGGGCGATCGCGCTTCATGCGGCGCTCGATTACATCGAGTCCGTCGGCTTCGACGCGATCGGCGCGCACGAGCAGGATCTCCTGGCTTATGGCACCAGCGTGGTGCAGGGCATTGACGGCGTCCGGCTGATCGGAACGGCGCGCGAAAAGGCGAGCATCCTGTCGTTCGTCATGGACGGCGTGCATCCGCACGACATCGGCACGATCGTCGATGGCGAAGGCGTGGCGATCCGGACCGGGCATCACTGCGCACAGCCGGTGATGGAACGGTTCTCTATTCCGGCCACGGCGCGGGCGTCGCTGGCAATGTACAACACGCGCGACGAAATCGACGTGCTCGGTCGCGCGCTACGGCGGGTCCGAGAAGTGTTCGCCTGATGTCCGACCTCAGCGACCTGTACCAGGAGGTCATCCTCGACCACAATCGGCGGCCGAGGAACTTTCACACGCTCGCCGACGCCAGCCACATCGCCGAGGGTTACAACCCGCTCTGCGGCGATCGGCTGACCTTGTATCTGAAGGTGACCGGGGACACGATCGAAGACGTTTCGTTCGAAGGCGCAGGCTGTGCGATCTCAAAAGCCTCCGCGTCGATGATGACGGATGCGCTGAAGGGGCGCACAGTCGCGGAAGCCAACGCGCTGTTCGAGCGTTTCCACCGGATGGTGACGACGCCGCCGGATCAGCGCGTCGAAGATATGGGGAAGCTGTCGTCGCTGGCCGGCGTGCGCGAGTTCCCGGTACGCGTCAAGTGCGCCAGCCTCGCGTGGCATACGCTGAAGGCCGCGATGAACAAGGAACGGCGTACGTCGACGGAGTAGAACCAGTAAGCCGTGCAATGAAGAATTTGCCGATGCAGCCGCAGGACATGCCCCCGACGCCGGATGCCGGTCATGAGACCGAGGGTCTTGTTGCCGATCCCGCGAAGACGGACGCGCTGCGCCCGGCGATCACCGCGGCGCTCAAGAAGGTGTATGACCCCGAGATCCCGGTGGATATCGTGGAGCTCGGGTTGATCTACGACGTCTTCGTCACGGGCGAGGGCGTCGCAGCCATTCGCATGACGCTGACCGCGCCCGCGTGTCCGGCCGCGCAGGTGCTGCCCGGCCAGGTGGGCGAGGCGGCGAAGAGCGTCGATGGCGTGACCGACGCGAAGGTCGATGTCGTATGGGAACCGGGCTGGACGAAGGACCGGATGTCGGATGCAGCAAAGCTGCAGCTCGGCATGTGGTGAGCAGAGAGGCGCGCACCGCGCGCCTCGCTAGAGAGTGGCGCGGGGCATGGGGCCCCGCAAGCGACCGAACCGGGGTCCGGGGCAGAGCCCCGGGTTGAGAAATGCTGCGATTGTCGAAAAAAGCGGATTACGCCCTGATGGCGATGAAGCACCTGGCGCGCAAGCCGGACTCGTCCGCGTCCACGAGCGCGCGCGAAATCGCCGAGCAGTACGACATTCCCGTCGAGCTGATGGCGAAGGTCCTGCAGCGCCTCGCGCGCAGCGGCCTGCTCACGTCCCACCAGGGCACGCGCGGCGGCTACACCCTGTCGAAGGCAACACCGTCGATCTCTGTCGCTGACATCATCCAGGCGATCGACGGGCCGCTGACAGTGACGGCCTGCTCCACCGAAGACGAACAGTGCGAGCAGTTCACGAAGTGCAACGTCCGGGACCCGCTGTGGCGCATCAAGGATCGAATCCTCGCCGCGCTCGCGGCGTGCTCGCTCGCGGAGATTTCCAGCGACGCACCGCTGGCCGACCCGTCGGTCGTGCCCGTCACCCTCACCCGCGGATTGCGGTAGTCTTCGTGCAGGAGGCAAGCTCCTGAACTCCTGAACTCCTGCGAATGACAAGCAAGCCTCTGTACTTGGACTATCACGCGACGACGCCCGTGGACCCGCGGGTGCTCGCCGAAATGCTGCCGTTTTTCACGGAGCGCTTCGGCAATCCGCACAGCAAGCAGCACGCGTGGGGATGGGATGCGCGGGACGCCGTCGAGCAGGCGCGCGCGCAGGTAGCCGCGCTGATCGGCGCGTCCGCGTCGGAGATCGTCTTTACCAGCGGCGCAACCGAATCGAACAATCTTGCGATCCGCGGCGCGATGGCGGCGAGACGCGATCGCGGACGGCACGTCGTCACCGTCGCGACCGAGCACAAGTCCGTGCTCGACGTCTGCAGCGCCCTCGGTCACGAGGGATGCGACGTGACCGTTCTCGGCGTCAGCGCATCCGGACTGATCGACCTGGACGAACTTCGTCGCGCGCTGCGGCCCGACACGGTCCTGGTGAGCGTGATGGCGGCGAATAATGAAATCGGCACGCTCCAGCCGATGGCCGCGATTGGGGCAATCATACGCGAGCACGGCGCGCTGCTGCACACCGACGCGGCGCAGGCAGCCGGAAAGATCCCGCTCGACGTGCGCGCGATGAACATCAACCTGCTGTCGCTGACGGGGCACAAGTTCTACGGACCCAAGGGGTGCGGCGCCCTGTACATCCGGAAGATGAAACCGCGTCTCGTGCTGCCCCCGCAACTCCTCGGCGGCGGCCAGGAGAACGGCCTGCGATCCGGCACGCTGAACGTGCCCGGGATCGTCGGGCTCGGACGGGCAGCGGAGATTTGTCGTGTAGAAATGACCGGGGAGGCGGCGCGACTTCGGGCGTTGCGCGACCGCCTGCTGGAGGGCCTGTGCGCTCGCGTGTCCGCCGTTCGCGTCAACGGCTCGCCGGACCAGCGCCTTCCGCACAACCTGCATGTCAGTTTCGACGGCATCGAGGGAGAGGCCCTGCTGATGGCGCTCGGCGACCTCGCGGTTTCCACCGGCTCCGCGTGCAGCTCGGGTAGCCAGGCCCCTTCCCACGTTCTCCAGGCGATCGGCGCGACATCGCAGGGGGCCGGCGCGTCCGTGCGGTTCGGACTCGGCCGTTCGACCACGGAAGCCGATATCGATTTCGCAATCGACAGGGTAGCGACCGTCGTCACGGCCCTGCTGGCAACGACCTTGCTCTCTCGCTGAGCGTGCTCATAGTCGTTTCCAATCGCGAGCCCTACCTCCATCAGGCAGCCGGGGACGGATCGATAGAGGCCGTGCCGACCACCGGCGGGGTGGCGGTGGCGCTCGACGCGTTGATGCGCGAGCGTGGCGGCACGTGGATCGCGCACGGTGCGGGTGATGCAGATCGCACCGTCTCCGACGAATCCGATTGCGTCCGCGTTCCGCCGGATTCCCCGGCCTACAACCTTCACAGGATCTGGCTCACCGAGGAGGAAGAAGCGCGCTACTACGGCGGCTTCTCGAACGAAGGTCTCTGGCCGTTGTGCCACATGGTGCACGTGAAGCCAATCTTCCGTGCGGAGGATTGGGACGCCTACCAGCAGGTGAATCGCCGCTTCGCAGAAGCCGTGGCCGCCGAACTGGCGGACACCAACACGCCGGTCTTCATCCAGGACTATCACCTCTCGCTCGTGGCCGGCGAGTTGCGAAAGTTGAAGCCGTCGGCGCGCACAGCGATCTTCTGGCACATCCCCTGGCCCGACCCGGATCGCCTCCGCATGTGCCCATGGCGCCGCGAGATCGTGGAGGGCCTCCTCGCCAACAACCTCATCGCCTTCCAGGTCGAAAGGGATCGGCGCAACTTTCTCGCCGCCGTGCGCGAAGAGCTCGGCATCGAAGCGAAAGACAGCCTCGTGAACTTCGCCGGGCGTGAAGCGCACGTAATCTCGGTGCCGATCGGCGTCGACTTCGACCGCATCAGCAATACCTCGCGCGACCCGCGCCTGCTCGTCGAGCGCGATCGTCTCCGCCGTGAGCTTCACCTGGTTGCGCCAATCGTCGGTATCGGCGTCGATCGGCTGGACTACACGAAAGGCATTCCCGAGCGTCTGGAAGCGATCGATCGGCTCCTGACCGAAACACCGGAGCTCGCCTCGCGCCTGCTGTTCGTGCAGGTTGGTGTGCCGTCGAGATCGAGGCTGCAAAGCTACGCGGAACTGGAGGTCGAGATCGACGCGAGGGTTGCGGACATCAACACCCGGCATGGGAGCGGACCGGCCGACGGACCGATCCGTTATCGGAAGAACGCACTGAAGCTCCGGCGCCTGATCGCTCTGTATCAGCTCGCGGACTTCTGCATCGTCAGCTCCCTCCACGACGGGATGAACCTCGTGGCGAAGGAATTCGTCGCCGCGCGGCATGACGAGCAGGGCGTGCTGGTGCTCAGCGAGCTCGCCGGCGCCGCGCAGGAGCTAAAGGACGCGATCATCATCAACCCGTACGATGCGCAGGGCTTCACGCGGGCCCTGAAGCAGGCGATTGAAATGCCGTCCGATGAGCGGCGCGAGCGCATGCGCCGCCTCCGCCGCGTCGTCGCGGGCCGGAACATCTTCGCGTGGGCTTCCGAGATACTCGAAAACCTCCAGAAACTACCGGGCAAACGCCCGTGGTTCGGCCGGGTTGCATGACAATGCGGTAATGCAGGCCGAGGTCGTCGTCCAGGAGCTCGCACAACGCCGCCGTGGGCGGCACCTGCTCCTGCTGTTCGATTTCGACGGGACCCTCGCGCCGTTCAATTCAGACCCGGACGCGGTGTATCTCGCACGCGACGTGGCGCACCTGCTCGGCAGGCTTGCATCGACACCGCACGCGACTCTCGGGATCATCAGCGGCCGCCGGTTGCCCGATCTGCGGAGGCGACTGAAGATTGCCGGCGACGTCTATCTCGCGGGGTTTCACGGTCTGGAGATCCAGGCGCCCGCGGAATCGTTCATGCATCCGGCCGCAGCCGCCGCGACTTCCACGATGCAGGCCATCGCAGCCACGATGCGACCGCACCTCGCGGAACTGCCCGGCGTGTTCATCGAGGACAAGCTGTTCTCGATCGCGCTGCATTACCGCGAGGCCGCTCCGGCGGTGCGCGTCGTCGCGATCTCGCGGTTCATGGACGCCGCGCGCGATGACGTAGACGCGGGGCGCCTCAGGCTCCTTCCGGGTTCGTGCGTCGTCGAACTGCTGCCTGGAGCAGCGTGGCACAAGGGGAGCGCGCTGCAATGGATTCGCGAGCGCATCGAGCGCCTTCATGGTCCGACGTTCACCGTGTACGTTGGCGACGACGTCACCGACGAAGACGCGTTCCGCGCGGTCGGACCCGAAGGCGTGACGGTCTCTGCCAGCGAGCGCGCCTCGGGTGCCGAGTACAGCGTGAATGGACCGGACGGCGTGAAGCGTCTGTTACACTCGTTGGATGGCGAAGAGGATCACCGTCGCGCATAGTCCTGATTCGGACGATGCGTTCATGTTTTACGGTCTTGCCTCCGGCGCAGTCGATACCGGTGGCATCGAGGTCGACCAGGTCCTCTCGGACATCGAGACGCTCAATCGCGCCGCCTTCGAAGGCAAGTACGAAGTCACTGCCGTTTCCTTTCACGCATATGCGCATTTGATGGACAAGTACGCGCTGCTTCCGCACGGCGCGAGCATGGGAGACAATTACGGCCCGATCGTCGTAGCCCGTGAAGGCGGTGTGCGCGAGGTGAAGGGACACAAGATCGCGATCCCGGGCACCCTGACGACCGCGTACCTGGCGCTGCAGCTCTACGAGAAGGACTTCCAGCACGTCGTTGTGCCGTTCGATCAGATCGAGCAGTTTGTTGCTGCCGGCAAGGCAGACGCCGGCCTGCTGATCCATGAAGGACAGCTCACCTACAGTGACAACGGCCTGCGAAAGGTCGTCGATCTCGGCGAATGGTGGGCAGAGAAGACCGGCGGATTGCCGCTGCCGCTTGGCGGCAACATCATCCGGCGCGATCTCGGGCCCGAAATGATCCGAAAGGTGTCGAAACTCCTGCACGACAGCATCGCGTACGCGCTGTCACACCGGAAGGACGCAGTCGAGTACGCGCAGCAGTTCGGCCGCGGGCTGGACAAGGAAAAGACCGACAAGTTCGTCGGCATGTACGTGAACGACCTGACACTCGGCTACGGCGAGCGCGGACGCAAGGCGGTCGAGCGCCTGATGACCGAAGCCTTCGAAAAGGGAATCATTCCGAAGCGCGTGCCGGTGGAATTCGCCGCGTAACGACGATCAGGGCTCCGCGAGCACCAGGTCCCCGTAGACGAATCCCTCACGCTCCACGATTTCACCGGTCGTGACGTCAATCGGCCGGGAGAACATCGGTCCCGCCGTCGCGCACGTGTGAAACTCGCCGCGCTCCGCGCATGGATCGACTGTCGCCGGCAGTCTCTCCAGCAGCGACTCGTCGAACTCCGCGCCGATCAGCTCGCGCGGCATGACACGCGGATCGAGCGTGGAGATCCGTGCTTTCAGCCCGCCTGCCATCATCTCGCGCGCAAGCACGGGTGTCGGTTGTCCCCATAAAGGAAACAGCGGAGCGAGTCCCGTCCCTTCGAGACGGTCCTCGCGATACTTCCGCACGTCTTCCAGAAACAGATCGCCGAAGGCGACGTGGGTGAAACCGTCCGCTACGGCACGCTCGACCGCACCGCGCAGCCGCTGCTCGTAGATTTCATTCGTGCACGGCCAAGGCAGCGGAATCGTGAACAGCGGCAGCCCCGCCGCGGCCGCCTGCGCGCGCAGGACCTCTTCGCGCACACCGTGCATCGACACGCGCCCGGCGCTTTCGTTCAGCGACGTCAGCAGGCCGCCGACCTCGCCGATGCCGTCGCGGCGCAGCACGTGGAGCGCCCACGCGCTGTCCTTGCCGCTGCTCCATGACAACAGAATCTTCACTGGAAGACCTCCGGGTGCAGCGCCCGCGCCATGGCGGTCGTTCCTTCAACTATGCGCGGCCCGGGAATGACGATGCGGTCGTCGAAGAGGAAGTGCAAGCGGCCGTTGCGGACCGCGGGCACCGAGGCGAGCGCCTTCCAGACGCTCAGCTCGGCCTGTCGTTCGCCGGCAGGAAACGCGCTGTTCGCGGCGCGTGTTTCCAGGATGACCTCCGGACGTGACGCGAGGATCTGCTCCGTGCTTGCCTGCACGGCCTGGAGCTTCATGTCGGCAAAGACGTTCGTGCCCCCCGCCACCGCCAGCATGTCGTCGAGGAATCCGATTCCCCCGCTCGCGTAGATTCCGCGGAGGCTGAGTCGCTCGCGACCGAAGACGAGCAGAGTGCGCGGCCGGGGCCGATCTTTGACTCGGGCGCGGATCGCATCCAGCCCTCGCTCAATCGCTGACGCGAGGTCCCTGGCACGCGCCGCGTCGCCGGTCCTGTCGCCGAGCGCGCGAATCGTGGCGGTGACATCGGGCAGTCCGGCATGCCGGTAATCGAAGATGCCCACGCCCGCCTTGGAGAGCTGTTGCTTCAAGTCATCCTGGCTGCCGTACACGACGACCAGGTCCGGTTTCAGCGACAGGATCCGTTCCACGTTGGGGTCGAGCAGCGCGCCCACGGTGGGCAACTTCTTCACCTCGGGCGGATACGTATCGTAGCTGCTGACCGCAACGACGCGAGGCCCCGCACCAATTGCGTAGAGCATCTCGGTTACCGCGGGCACGAGGGAGATGATCCGGCTCGGGGGGGATTTGGGAATCTCGGAATTTGGAAATGTGGAAACCGCGCGAGTGGCCGCAACGAGGCACAACAGAGCCGCGGCAAGGAACGGAACTAACGCCTTCTTATAAGTAGCCATAAAAAGAACGGTCCACCGATCATTGCCGTGATGATGCCGACGGGCAACTCGACCGGCGCGAAGATTGTTCGCGCGACGACGTCGCAGGCGACGAGGAATGCCGCGCCGAACAGCGCGGCCGCGGGCAGCACCAGACGGTGATCCGGTCCCACGAGCAGCCGCACGAGGTGCGGAATGATGATCCCGATGAACCCGATCGGTCCGCCGATCGTCACCGCGGCCCCCGTTGCGAGAGAGGCGCTCAGGAATGCCGCCCGCTGCGCGCGCGTGACGTCGAGGCCGCGCGAATCGGCACTCTCCGGTCCGAGCGAGAGCAGGTTCAGCGGGCGCGCCAGCCACGCAAACACCGCGAACGCGATGGCGATTGCAGGTACCGACGCCACCAGCGGCTGGTAGCTGCTGATGTCGAGATCGCCCATCAGCCACCGCAGCGTCCTGTACACGTCCGCAAAGCTGGCGAAGTACTGGACGAACAGGATCATCGCGGAAAAGAACGCGTTCATCGTCACTCCCGCGAGCAGCAGCACCGTCGTCGACAGCCCGCGGTGACGCGCCTGCGCGAGCGCGTAGACGATGGCGACCGCCGCGAGCGATCCGGCGAATGCCGCGACCGGGACTGCGGAAATTCCCAGGACCGCGATCGACCAGTTGAACGAGATCGCCAGCACGGCGCCGAGCGCGGCGCCCGTCGATACGCCCAGCGTAAACGGCGTCGCAAGCGCGTTTCGCAGCAAGCCCTGGAACACGACACCGGCCGCGGCGAAGAGGGCTCCCACCGTTGCGCCTGCCAGCGTGCGCGGCAGCCGCGCGATGAAGAAGATCTGCGCGTCCGTGTTGTCGGCGAACGGAATGGAGAAGTCGAACACGCGCCGGATGTCGATTGGCGTCGGCCCGACGAGCGGCGCGAGCAAGAGGGTCACGAACGTCAGCGCGCCGAATCCGAGCACCGTCCTGACGAAGCGGCGCTGCAGGCTCACGCGGATCCTGGTTCGCTGCGGCCGGTCGGCACGAGCACGCGTCGTCCGGATGCATGACGCACGATGTCCACATCGACGCCGTACACCTTGCGGACGTTCGCCGGTGTCAGCGCCTCGTCCGCCGTGCCTTCGGCGACGACCTCGCCGTCCCGGATCAGCAGCACGCGCTCGCACAGCGACCCGGCGAGCGCGAGATCGTGCGTGGAGATCACGATCGCCACGCCACGCTCCTCGTGCAGCCGCTTCAGCAGCGCCGCAACCTCGAGCTGGTAGCCAAGGTCGAGCGACGCCGTCGGTTCGTCCAGCAGCAGGTAGCCTGCTGCATCTTCCGGCTGAAGCCGGAAGCTACAAGGGTCAGGGTGCGTAGCTCCGGTCGGGTCAGGGGGTGTAGCTTCCGCCTTTAGGCGCAAGGACGACGAGACGCGGAAGACTTGAGCGAGGGCCGTCGCGATGACGACCCGCTGCTTCTCCCCTCCGCTGAGCGTCGCGAAAGGGCGATCTTTCAGGTGCAGCGTCCCGGTCGACGCGAGCGTCTCGTCGACAACGGCAATGTCGGACGGTCCCTCGATTTCAAACGGACCCAGGTGCGCGTAGCGCCCCATCATCGCGACTTCAGCGACGGTGTAATCAAAGGCCAGCTGCGTTTCCTGCGGAACGACGGCCATGCGCCTCGCCAGCGCGCCGCGCGACAATCCGGACAGCGGAGCGCCGTCAAGCGTGACGACGCCCCGTTGCGGATGTCGCGTGCCTGCCAGCAGGCGCAGAAGTGTCGTCTTGCCGGAGCCGTTCGGACCGAGGATCCCGACGAGACCGCCGCGCGGCACAGAGATCGTCACGCCGCGGAGCACGGGCTTCTCCTCGACGTAACCGAACCAGACGCCGGCGGCGGAAAGCACGTTCAGAACCTGGCGCGCAGGCCGGCGCGAAGCGCGCGGCCGAGGACCGGGTATCCGAGCGGCTCCATGTGATCGCTATCCGCCAGGTTGTCGATCGCGCCAGTCACAGAAAGCGTGCGTGTCAGGCGGAACGACCCGCGAACGTCCCACAGGCCGTAGCCGTCGTTCTCGAGGATCGCCGGTTCCAGCGCCGAAAAATCGCTGTCGACGCGACGGCCGACGATCGATCCCGACAGGTCGAGCGAGGCGCGCGAGCCGTTCCACGCAAGTCCGATGAAACCGGAGTGGCGCGGACGGCGGAACGCCCAGTTGCCCTCTTTGAATACCGCGCTGTCGGACGTGCTTTCGAGGATCTCGGAGCCGGTGAACGTGTAGCCGGCCTTCGCCCGCAAGCCGGAAGGCAGCGCGACGTCGCCGCTCAGCTCTGCGCCGCGCGCGGATGTAAGACCGATGTTGAAATATTGCGAGAAGAACGTTTCGGAGTCCGTCTTCAACGAAATGATGTCGCGGTATCTATTGTCGAACCAGCTGAAATTCACTCGGACCCGGTCGGCCGCGAGCCGCTGTTCGATGCCGACGTCAACCGCGCGGGTGCGCTCGGGCAGGAGATCGGGATTTCCCTGAAAGTAAGGGGATGGACTGAACGACTGCAGCACCGTCGGTTCCTTGATTCCGCGTCCTGCACTCGCAGTCAGACGAGTCGCGCCGAGCGAAGAACCGCCGGTACGGAGGAACCACGCGGCCGAAACGCGCGGAACGGTCGTGTTGCCGAAGCTGTCGTTGTGCTCGAAGCGCACGCCGGCTGTCACGAACAGCCGCGACCACAGCGCCTGGTGCTGCAGCATCACGCCGACGTTGTCGCGCGACGCCGGGACCGTCGTCCCGGCCAGCGCGTCGCGCAGATCCGCGCGCTCACCGTCCCAGTCCACGAGTGCGGTCTCGACGTGCGTGCCGGCACTGTGCGTAGCGACCGTGCCATCGACCTGGTAGCTTGCGTGGCGGCGCCGCAGATCAGTGCGGCTGTCGTAGGTGAAATCGGGAAACGCGAACGGCGCCGTCCGCCCTTCGAACGCCGGCGTGGAGGACGGATCGACTAACAGATCCGCCGACCTCTGGTGCGAGATGGCAAGCCCGTACGACGCGTGCTGCTGCAATGGCCCGACCGCCTGGTCGAACGACAGGCCGAAGATCCCGTCGTGCCGCCGGAAAAAGGCATCCATGTCCGCGCGACCGAATGCCGTCTGGCCGGGCACGCCGGTCTTCCCCTGTTCCGCACGGCCGATGAATCGCAGCGTCGAGCCGCGTGCGAGCGACGCCCCCGCGGATCCAGACAGAGTCAGGTTCCGGAACTCGTTATTCGGCACCTCGTTGTCCGTTGTCAATCCCGCGACGTCCGCCGAGTAGTCTATGCGCTGCGCCTTGCCCGACACGCCGGCTGATACCCGCGCGGTCGAGAAGCTTCCGCCCTCGAAGCTCACGCGTCCGTCCGGGCGGAGCGTTGTACCGCGACGCGTGAACAACTGCACCACCCCGGTCATCGCATCCGATCCGTAGAGCGCCGAGTTCGCGCCGCGGACGAATTCCACACGCTCGAGATTCTCCGTCGTGATGTTGCTCATGTTGAACGCGCCGCCGGGTTCGTTCAACGGAACGCCGTCGAGCAGCACCTTCGTGTAGTTGCTCTCGCCGGCGCGCACGAACAGCGAGGTCACCGATCCCGGCGCCCCGCTGCGCACGACCGTGACGCCCGGCGACTGCCGCAGGAGGTCGGCGAGCTGAGGTTCCTGCCTGCGCTCGATCTCCGCCGCATCGAATACCGTCACGGCAGACGCGACCTGGCTCGCGGGCGCTTCGGTGCGCGTTGCCGACACGACGATAGATTCAGTGACGGGCGCGAGCGCGAGGGTGATCTTCACCGGGGCGCTCGCATCGCACTCAGTCGTCGACGCTTGAAACCCCGTCAGCGATGCATGGAGCCGACAGCCGTCCGGCGCATCGTCCACGCGGAAGCCGCCGTTGGCGTCGGTGAAAATCGATCCAGCCGGCGAGCCGTCCGCCGCGGTGATCGCGATCGACGCACGCGGAATCGGCCGTCCCGAAGGATCGACGACGACGCCGGTGACTGGACTGGAAAGGGAAAGGGAAAGGGAAAGGGAGAACAGCAGGACGGAGAACGACAGCACTCGGGCCTCCTTACGGCGTGCTCACGCGCCGTTGGTCGGTTGATAAGCCCGGGCGGCCAGGTATCCTGGCTCGCGGATCGTCGCCTTTCCTCGCCTTCCCATCCGCTCTCCGCGAATAGTGGCTCGTTGAGGGGAGGCTCCCCGCTTACAGTGGCGGCACCGCGTGGGCTTCGCACCCACTTCGCGTGACCACCCGGTCGGCAGACGCGGTCGTCTGCCACTAAGACCGCCGATTATACTAGAAGGTCAGACGGAAGCAGGAAGACCGAAGAAAGAAGACGGACGAAAGACGAAAGAAGACGGAAGAAAGACGAAAGAAGGAAAGAAGACGGAAGAAAGACGAAAGAAAACGGAAGGGGGCGGAAGAACGAAGTGCTGAAGAGGGTTCAGTCGGCCGGACTCGGCAACATCGTCGACAAGCTCGACGGCGGGGAACGCCTGTCGTTTGAGGACGGCGTAGCCCTGTTTGCATGCCCGGACACGCTGGCGCTCGGCTGGCTCGCGAACCGCGAGCGTGAGAAGCGGCACGGCGCGCGCACGTACTACAATTTCAACATCCGTCTAGAAGCGACGAACGTGTGCGTGGCGAGTTGCCTGTTCTGCTCGTTCGCGCGGCTGCGTCCGGGCGATCCAGGCTCCTACACGTTGTCGCTCGAGCAGACGTGGGACAAGCTGCGGCAGCGCGCCGGCCAGGCGCTGACGGAAGTCCACGTCGTCAACGGGCTGCACCCGGACCTGCCGTTCTCCTACTACACGGACATGCTCCGCGGCTTCAAGCGGATCCGCCCCGAGATTCACTTGAAGTGTTTCACCGCCGTGGAGATCGCGTTCTTCGCGGACATCTACGGGCGGACCGACGAGCAGGTGTTGCGCGAGCTGCACGAAGCCGGACTCGATTCATTGCCGGGCGGCGGGGCGGAGATTTTTGCCGAGCGCGTGAGGAAGAAGATCTGCGACGACAAGTGCGGCGCGGATCGGTACCTGTCGATTCACCGGCTCGCGCATCGCCTCGGACTGCGCACGAATATCACGATGCTGTACGGGCACATCGAGACGCCTGAGGAGCGCGTGGATCACATGCTGCGCACGCGCGCGCTGCAGGACGACACCGGCGGGCTGCAGGCGTTCATCCCGCTCGCGTTTCATCCCGACAACAACCAGATGCGGAAGCTTCCGGCGCCGAGCTCGATCGAAACGCTTCGCGTACACGCCGTCTCGCGCTTGATGCTCGACAATGTTCCGCACATCAAGGCGTTCTGGATTGCCACTGGAGTTGAAACGGCCCAGATCGCGCTGTGGTTTGGTGCGGACGACCTCGACGGGACCGTCCAGGAAGAGCAGATTTACCACATGGCCGGCTCCAAGACGCCCGAGGGCATGACAACCAGCGTGATTCGCCGGCTCATCCGTGCGGCAGGCCGCGAGCCGTACGAGCGCGATACGCTGTACAACGTGATTACGGGGCCGGACGCGGATTTGCACGCTATAGCACAGCGGGCCTCGTAGCCCATCGTTATGGATATCAAGCTTCTGAACCAGGTTGAGAAGGAAAGCATTGGCGAGCGCCAGCCGCTGCCCGATCGATACCTGCGTCTTTCCGATGATGAGATGGATGCGCGCATCGCCGCCGCGAAGCGCGCGCTCGGCGAGCGGCTCGTCATCCTCGGTCATCACTATCAGCGCGACGAGGTAATCAAGTTCGCCGACTTCATCGGCGACTCGCTGAAGCTCGCGCGTGCGGCGGCGAGCCGCGGCACCGCGGAGTACATCGTGTTCTGCGGCGTTCATTTCATGGCGGAGAGCGCCGACATCCTGCGCGGAGCGCACCAGAAAGTCGTGCTGCCCGACCTCGCGGCGGGATGCTCGATGGCCGACATGGCGGCGGAGGATCAACTCGAAGTCGCCTGGCGCGAGCTCGCCGAGATGGGCGTGGACGTCAGCACGATCGTTCCCGTCACCTACATCAATTCCTCCGCTGCGATAAAGGCGTTCGTCGGCGAGCACGGGGGCGTCGTCTGCACGTCAACGAACGCAGCAGGGGTCATGTCGTGGGCATGGCAACGGGGCGAGAAGCTGATGATGCTCCCTGACCAGCACCTGGGACGCAACACGGGCTACAAGCTCGGCGTGCCTCTCGATCACATGGTCGTGTGGGATCCGCACGAAGTCGGCGGAGGTCTTACTCCAGAGCAGGCGCGCGACGCGAAATTAATCCTGTGGAAGGGGCACTGTTCCGTCCACACGCGGTTTACCGTCGCGCAGATCGACGCGTTCCGGAAAAAGTACCCGGAAGGCAAAGTGATCGCGCACCCGGAGTGCACGTTCGACGTCGTCCAGGCCGCAGACGTGAGTGGATCCACGGAGAAGATCATCGACACCGTGAAGGCGAGCCCGAAAGGATCGGTCTGGGCCGTGGCCACCGAGATTCACCTGGTGAACCGTCTCGCCAACCAGGTCGCGCCGGATCGCCTGGTGGTCACACTCGATCCGTTCGGCTGCCTGTGCTCGACAATGTTCCGCGTGTCGCCGAACCACCTGCTCTGGATCCTCGAGGGGCTCGTCGAGGGACAGATTCACAACCAGATCATCGTGCCCGATGAGACGAAGCGATGGGCGAAGCTGGCGCTCGATCGCATGTTGCAGATTCACTGAGGAGAGGTAGATGGCACATTCAGTTCCACCGCTTCCGTACGACTACAACGCGCTGGAGCCGCACATCGACGAGCAGACGATGCGGATCCACCACGACAAGCACCACGCGGCGTACGTGAACAACCTGAACGCGGCGCTCGAGAAGCACCCGGACCTGCAGAACAAGAGCGCCGAGGACCTGATCAAGGGCATCAACTCCGTTCCCGAAGCAGCCCGCACCGCCGTCCGCAACAACGGCGGCGGCCACGTCAACCACACGATGTTCTGGGAAATCATGGGGCCCGGAAAGGGCGGCGAGCCAAACGGACGCATCGCCGAAGCGATCAAGTCCACCTTCGGCGGCTTCGACGCGTTCAAGACGCAGTTGAACGATGCCGGCGTGAAGCGTTTCGGCAGCGGCTGGGCGTGGCTGGTCGATGCGGGCGGCAAGCTCGCGATCGAAAGCACGGCGAACCAGGACAATCCGATGATGGAAGGGAAGAAGCCGATCCTCGGCGTGGACGTGTGGGAGCACGCCTACTACCTCAAATATCAGAACCGCCGTCCCGACTACCTCGCCGCGTGGTGGAATGTCGTCAACTGGGACGAGGTCAACAAGCGCTTCGCGAAGTAGCGCCTGACGTCAACCGCCGCTGTAGCCATGATCGCGGGCGAACACGATCGCTTGTGCGCGGGACCATACGCCGAGCTTGTCGAAAATATTGGACGCGTGGTTTCGGACGGTCTTTTCGCTGATCGTCAGGCGTTCGGCGATGTCACCGTTGCTCAAGCCGTCCGCCATGAGCGTCAGCACCTGGCGCTCGCGGGCGGACAGGGCCGCGAACACCTGATTCGCTGCCGGCTGCACTTCGAGAAATGCGAGCACGGCCTCCTGGAATCGCTGCCATGCCGGCTCGTGCTCGAGCAGTACGTGGTTGCGTGAATCGAGCTCGATGAACTCGGCCCCCGGAATCCCGGTCGCGAGCCGGCGTCCTTCCGCGACCGGGCAAACCTGATCTCCACGGGCGTGCAGGACGAGCGTCGGCGTGCGCACCTCGGGCAGCAACGCGGAAATATCCATCACGGCGCGCGCCTCGAACAGCGCTGCGGCGATCTCGCCGGTCGTCGTCTTCAAACAGAGATCGTTGAACCAGCGGATTTGTTCCGGCGTTCCCTCCGGGATGAAGCGCGACGTGAACACCTGGCGGAAGGTCGGATTGTCGTTGCCCCAGTCCGCCCGCGCCAGGTCCACCATCGCCTGATAGGCGCGCTCTCGCACAGGACTGCCGCGCCGCAGGGCGCCGCGAGCGTAGCCTCCGTAAAGAATCATCCGGCTGACGCGTTCCGGGTGTCGGATCGCGTACTGGATGCAGGCCGCCGCGCCCTGCGAGATGCCCAGCAGCGTCACCGGCGCATCCGGACGCGCCGCCTCGATCACAGATTCGAGATCGGCCGTCCACTGATTCACACTCAGGTCATCGCTCGCCCACTCGCTCATGCCGCACCCGCGCTCGTCGTAGCGCACGAACCGGCAATGAGCCGAGAAGAACTGCATCCAGTGTTTCCAGACTGGACTTTCCCACTCGTATTCCAGATGCGTGAGCCAGTTGGCCGCCTTGACGAGCACCGGGCCGGTGCCGGCTTCAGCCCAGGCCAGCCGCGCGCCATCGGACGCGGTCACGTAACGGATGTGCTGGCGGACGTTGGACGGCGAGGGCATCTGTGTTTCCGGGACATTTGTCTCACATTCGCAGTGGCAAAGTCAGCCCGATCGGGACATAGCGCCGATACCGCGGGCGCGAAATCGACTGCATCCTCACGCTCACAGGAGGGGGATGCAATGTTCAAACGGTCACTGTTCTTTGTCTACGGCGTCGCGTCGTATCTGGTCTTCCTTGGCACGTTCCTCTACGCGATTGCGTTCGTCGGAGGATTCGCCGTGCCGCGGCGCCTCGACGGTCCGCTGCAGACGTCGTTGCTCTCGGCTCTCGCGATCGACTGCGTGCTGCTGACGATCTTCGCCGTCCAGCACAGCGTCATGGCGCGGCGGTGGTTCAAGGAACGCTGGACGCAGATTGTTCCGTGGACGATCGAGCGTTCCACGTTCGTGCTAGCGGCGAGCCTCGCGCTGCTGCTGTTGTTCTGGCAGTGGCGTCCGATCGGCGTCCAGATCTGGTCGGTCGAGAATCCCACCGCGCGTATCGCCCTGTGGACGCTGTTCGCCGCCGGCTGGGGAACGGTGCTGGTCGTGACCTTCCTCATCAATCACTTCGACCTGTTCGGGCTTCGCCAGGTGTGGCTGCCGCTCGTCGGCAAGCCGTACACCCGCGTGAACTTCCGCACGCCGATGCCGTACCGCTTCGTGCGCCATCCGCTTTATCTCGGATTCCTCTTCGCGTTCTGGATGACGCCGAACATGACGCTGGCGCATCTCGTGTTCGCCGTCGCGACCACGGCCTACATCGTCCTGGCCATTCAGTTCGAGGAGCGCGATCTGGTGCACGAACATGGCGCCACCTACGAACAGTACCGGCGGAGCGTCCCGATGCTGCTGCCGGGCCGCCGGCGCACTCTGACCGGCAGAGCTCCGACTGGGCGGGCGGGAGCGACTTCAATCGTTGCGGTAATCGCGCTCGCCACCGCGTGGCAGATGCCGGCACGCGCGCAGGACGACCACTCGCACACGCCAAGTGCGAGCGCGCTCGTCAAAATCGTCCGCGAATCCACCGAGCGTTTCAAAGACGTGGCGGTGGCCGAGGCGGCGGGGTATGCGCTTCAATTCGGCTGCGTCAGCGGTCCCGATTCGGGAGCGATGGGGCTGCACTACGTCAATTTTCCACTCGTGCTCGACGGTGAGCTGGACGCGACGCGCCCCGAGATCGTCATCTACGAGCCACTTCCGAACGGAGGGTTGCAGTTGGTCGGTGCGGATTACCTCGTGCTGGCGGATGCGTGGCACGCGAAGCACTCCGGGCCACCGCAGCTGGTGGGACAGCTGCTTCACCTGTTCGAGGCGCCGAATCGCTTCGGCCTGCCCGCGTTCTACACACTGCACGTCTGGGCCTGGAAGGAAAGCCCGACCGGCACGTTCGTGAACTGGCACAAGAATATTTCCTGCGACGCATTCGGGGGCGGTGACAGCCACTGACAGGGGGAAGGGACGTGATGATCTTGCAGTGCATAGAGCGTCGGAACTGTTACACTTATGCACACCCCCCTCGCGGGTCTCCCTCGTCACCTCGAAACAGGAGAAGTTCCGATGGCTGAGTTCAAGGAAGGTCGGCCGTGTGTCGAGTGCGATGGCCTGATGGACCGTCGCCACGGCACACTGCCAGTTCCGCGCCCTACAGGACCGGCCGATTTCCGGCGTATCGCGCCCGCGCACACGGTTGAGATCGGCACGTACTATCGATGCCTGAAGAACGGCGCGCACACGGTCGTCGTGGCGCGCGATCCGATCCTGCCGTCGCGCCGCAGGCAGTGAGTCCGTGGGCGGTACTCAGTAGGCGTGCGCAACTAGCGAACGTTTACTGTCCGCCCGGCCCGCCGGGCGTACGCTGCGTCGGCGCAGGTTCAACCTTCGTGCGAATCGGCTCCCAGTCCGCTCCTGCGTTTATGGAGGTCAGCCCCACGGGTAGCGGATGCTGCGTCGTGACGCCGAGCGAAACGTCCACAGGACTCTCGGGCATCTCGCGCACCTTCACAGGCATCGTCGGATCCGTGCGAATCGCGCCGTTCCGCTCCTTCGCCATGGTCAGGCGTATCTCTCCGTCCTGGCCAAGCGTGCCCCAGCCGACGATGACGACAGGTTGCGGCTTCGTATCGGACAGCTGCTTCACGCCGAACGGCGAGGTGCCCTGGGCGGACGCGGCAGGCCCAGACATCATTGCGGCGATGTACAGCAGCGCGCCGGCGATCACGGTAAGCACGCCCTTCGTGTAGCGGTCGACAGTCATGGTCGCGGCTCCTTTCAAATAGCTGCCAGCAGTTCTTCCTGCGTGGGAAACTCCCGCTGGTTGTCGCCGATGAACGAATAACGGATGCTCCTGTCCTGGTCGATCAAGAAAACGGCCGGACGGGAGATGTTCCAGGCGTCGATACCGACTCGGTGCCACACGCCATACGCGCGCAACATGTCCCGCCTCTCGTCGATCAGGATGTCGAACGGAAGTCCCGTCTCCTCGATGTAATGGCGGACCGCTTCGCGGTTCTGCGCGAGCACACCCACAACCTGGACTCCTCGTGATGTGTAGGCGGCGATGTTGGCGGCAAGCTCACCGAACCGGTGGCGGCACTGCGGTCACCAGGTCCCCCGGTGAAAGTTCAGCATCAGCCGGCCGCGGGCGAGAAAATCCACGAGCGACCGCGCGCGTCCTTTCTGATCCTGGACCATGAACCCCGGTGCGCGTGTCAGTGGTGAGGTGTGCATCAGAACAACTTTACGTCCACGAGCTCGCCGGCTTCGACGATGTCCACGTGGGCAGGGATCTCGATGTAGCCGTCCGCTTGCGACATGCTCGTGATGTCGCCGGATGCCTTGAACGCAGGCAGCGCGGAGCCGTCCACGAGACGCACCGTGTAGAACTGGTGCCGTCCTGTCGTCGACACAATGCGTCTCGCGAGCGGAACGCGTGCGACCTGCGCCCGATATTCAGGCAGCCGCGCCATGCGGCGCAGCATCGGCACGAGCAGCATGTAACCGTTCGAGAGGCAGGACGTTGGATAGCCCGGCATCCCGAGCACGGGCTTGCCATCGACGACGCCAAAAACGGTCGGCTTGCCCGGCTTGACGGCGATGCCGTGGAACAGGACCTCGCCTCGCTTCATGAGCACATCGAGAATGAGATCGCGCTCGCCGACGGAGCTTCCACCGGAAAACACCAGCACGTCCTCGCCGAGTGCGGTATCGATGGCCGCGGACAGCGCATCGAGCGTGTCCTGCGCGGTCGGCAAGACGACGGGAATGCCGCCGTGGGTTTCGATGATCGATGACAGCGTGAAGCGATTGATGTCATAGATCTGAGCCGGACCGAGCGGCTGACCAGGCTCGACGATCTCGTTGCCGGTGGAAAGAATCGCGATGCGCGGCTTTGCGTAGACCTCGACCTCGAGCGCGCCAACCGCCGCGAGCGCGCCCACGCGGCTCGGCGTGAGCACGTCACCCGCGGAAAGCACCGGCTGGCCGGACGCGATGTCCGCCGCGCGGCGACCGACGTGCTGTCGTGGATACACGGGCGTGAACATCCGCACGTCTGCCGTGCCAGCGACGCGCTCCGTCTCCTCCACCATCACGACCGCGTCCGCGCCTTGCGGCATCGGTGCGCCCGTCGCAATCTCGATGCACTCGCCGGCGCCAACGCTCTTCGACGGCACTTGCCCGGTATAAACCTTCTCAACGACGCGCAGGACTTTCGGCTCGTACTTGCCGGCGCCGAACGTGTCTTCCGCACGGACCGCGTAGCCGTCCATCGCGGCGCGATCGAACGGAGGGACGTCCAGAGTCGCTGTGGGCGCCATCGCAATGATTCGGCCCGTCGCGCTATGGAGCGGGACCTTCTCGGTACGTTCGATGGCGCTGGCGGCGTCGAGGATCGCCGCGAGCGCTTCCTCGAGCGGGATCGTCTCGCGAATCGGCCGCATAGTGGTCATCGTTCAGATCCGAGGGGCTTCGCCCCTCGGACTCCCCTACACGCCCGCTCGCGGGGGGCCCGAGCCCCGCTCCGCTCGCGTCGCTCACTCGCGTTGCTCGCTCGCACAGTCAACTTCACCGGCGAAGCTCCCGCACCACGTGACCCAACTCCGGCAGGATCAGCTTCGTCATCGCGAGGCGGACGGCGTGCTCGGAGCCGGGCAGCAGGAAGATCGCCGTCCCGCGCGCGAGGCCCGCGCACGCGCGCGAGAGGATCGCGGCGCTGCCGATTTGTTCGTAGCTCAACATCCGGAACAACTCACCGAATCCATCGAGATGCTTTTCGAGCAGGTTCGCGACCGCTTCGTACGTGATGTCGCGCGACGTGATGCCCGTGCCGCCCGTGGTGATGATCGCATCCACGCCGCCGACCTGGCCGAGCACCGCTTCGTGCACGTCCTTTGGCTCGTCGCGCAGGATCTGCCGCTTGGCGACGACGTGCCCGGCGCCTTCCAGCAGCTCCACGATCACCCGGCCGCTGACGTCGCTTTCCATGGCGCGCGTGTCGCTGATCGTCAGCACCGCGCAGCGGACGCCCGTCACAGCCGTCTTGCGGTGTTCCTCGACTCCCACGAGCCGATTATCCTCCAACCCAAACCCGTATTTGTCCCCTGTAGCTTCCGCCTTCAGGCGGAAGGTCTGCTTTCAGGCGGAAGATCCATTGCGATACGATGCCCTGATGCTGAGCGTTCGTGCGTTCTCCCTCGTGGCGTGGACCGTTCTGGTCGCCTCGCTCGCCGCCCAGCGACCGCTCGATCCTCGAAAGCTCGACCCAGAGGGGGAGAAGTGGGTCGCCGCGACGCTCAAGAAGATGACGCTCGACGACAAGGTCGGGCAGCTTCTGGTGTCATCGTTCGGCTCGGAGTACATGAGCACCGACTCGCGTGAGTACGACGCTCTCGTCAAGTCGATCCATGACCACCGCATCGGCGGGTTTCACGTCTTCGGCGGCGCGGAACCCGCGCCCGACGTTCTGCTCGATCCGAACTACGGTACCGTCACCCTCGGTCAGCCGCTCGCCGCTGCGTCGCTGTTGAATCGGCTTCAGGCGATCTCGCCGTATCCGCTCCTCAACTCGGCGGACTTCGAGACGGGTGCCGGCTTCCGGCTCGAAGGGGCGACCGCGTTCCCGCGCAACATGGCGTTCGGCGCCGCAGGCGACGAGAAGCTCGCGTACGAGGCGGGACGGATTACTGCCGTCGAATCGCGTGCGATCGGCATCCAGGTGAACTTCGGCCCGGTCGTGGATGTGAACAACAATCCGCGCAACCCCGTCATCAACACGCGCTCGTACGGCGAAGATCCCGGACTGGTCGGCAAGCTCGGAAGCGCGTACGTGCGCGGTCTTCAGAGCGCGGGGATGATCGCGACGCTGAAGCACTTTCCTGGACACGGCGATACTGACGTGGACTCCCATCTCGGGCTGCCGATCATCAAGGATGCGCGTGAATCGCTCGACAAGACCGAGTTCCCGCCGTTCAAGGCGGGTATCGCCGCCGGCGTCGGCGCGATCATGACCGCGCACATCGAGATGCCGGCGCTCGACGCCGCGCCCAACACGCCGACGACGCTCAGCAATCCCATCGTGTCGGGCGTCCTGCGGCGCGAGCTCGGGTTCGACGGGCTCATTTACACGGACTCGATGGGCATGGCCGGCGTCTCGCAGCTCTATAAGCCTGGCGAAGCGGCAGTCCGCGCCATCAAGGCAGGCAATGACGTCGTGCTTCATTCGCCGGACGATGCGGCAGCGTTTGCGGCGATCAAGGCGGCGGTGCAATCCGGCGAC
>DASPXV010000058.1:0-15400 GCA_035637115.1 Vicinamibacterales bacterium | reverse complement strand
GCAGATCCGCCTGGAAGCCTCCCCATAGCTTGACGCTCGACTTCGTGTCGCCATGGGCGAGCACGCGTTCGACCAGCCGATAGTCGATGAAGGCGTTCATCAGCGACTGCGGCGCGCCAGCGGCAAGAATGTCCAGATCGCCGCAGGTCTCACACCCACGCCGGAGGCTGCCCACCATCGAGATCTCTGCGTCCGGCGCGTGTTCGCGCAGCGCAGCAATCAGCGCCGCAGCCGTGTCATGCGCCTCGGCCGTGAGCCTCCGGCCGGTGAATCGGCGCTGTTCTTCGAGAGCTTTCAGGATGAGCGCTTCTTTCTTTGCGCCCATTCCTTTCATGTCGCGGATGCGTCCGTCGCGCGCCGCCGCGTCGAGGTCCTCGAGCGTGCGAATTCCAAGTTCGCCGTAGAGCCGTGCGACAGTCTTGGGCCCGACGCCTTGAAGATGCAGCAGGTCGAGGACGGTCGGCGGAAATTCCTGCAGCAACTCCTGGTGATAGCGCATCGCGCCGGCCTCGACCAGCTCGCCGATCTTCGCGGCGATGTCCTTGCCGATGCCCGGCAGCGCCAGGCGCTCGGCCGCCGTCATCTCCGCCACTCTCGCGGGCTCGTGCGCAACGGTCTCGCTGGCATTCCGGTACGCCCGGATCTTGAACGGGTTCTCCCCTTTGATCTCGAGGAGGTCGCCGATCTCGGCGAGGACGCGCGCAATGGCTAGATTGTCCACTTGTCTTTTCGCAGGAGATCAGGAGATCAGGAGGTATTTTGGTTTCTTGCTGAACCTCTTGATCTCCTGTTCTCCTGGACTCCTGTGAAGAGACAGGCAGCCGGTTAGAAAGTGTCGATCACCAGGCCGCGCGATTCGATCGTGAAGTCGAGCACGCGCGCACCGGCCTCGTGGAGCGCCTGGCGAATCGCAGGGATGTCGCCGGGATCGCCGAAGCAGAAGAGACAGCCGCCGCCTCCTGCGCCGCAGACTTTTCCGCCCAGCGCGCCGACCTTCGACGCGGCGGTGAGCATCGTGTCGATCTCGGGTGTCGTCACCCCGGGGGCGAGCTGCTTCCGATTGTCCCACTCGGCGGCGATCTGCCGGCCCACCTCGGACCAGTCGCGTCGTTCGAGCGCGGTCCGCATCGTTGCCGCGATGTCGCGGATCCGCGCGAAACTACGCTGCACGCCCGCGTCGCCGTCGATGTGACGCTTCGTCACGTCCCAGTTATTGATCCCGGAATTGCGCGACGCGTTGGTGTAGGCGAGCGCGATCCGCTGCTGGAGCTCGTCGGGGCGCACGTCGATCGCGACCCGTCGAACGCCGTTGACGCCCAGCTCCACGGCGGAGATCCCGCCGTAGAACGCCGGCCGGTAGTCCTGCGCGCCCGTCGGGACCTCGATTGCCTGCGCCTCCACGTTCATCGCGATCTGGAAAATCTCGTCTGCCGTTCGATGGCTGCCGCTCCACGCGTTCAGCGCGCCGCACACGGCGATGTTGAGCGCCGACGATCCCGCGATGCCGGCGCCGACGGGAGAGTCCGATCGCGTCGTCAGCTCGAGACCTTCGGCCTGGAAATAGTGCAACAGGCGTCCGAGCAGTCGGAGGTCATGGTTGTCGCGGAGCTCGGACCAGTGATCCGCCTGGATGCGCTGATCAGAATCCTCTGAGACGATGACGAGCCGTCGATCCGGGCGCGATCGCAGATCGCAGCTCGCGCGCAGGCTGATCGCGGCGTTGAGTGTCTGGGCGCCGTCGTGGAACAGGTACAGCGGCCAGATGTCGAGCGTTCCGCCCGCGAGATCGATGCGCGTGGGCGCGGAAGCGTGGATGTGCACGGGCGAATCATACATTGTCGATTGGCGATTGGGGATTGGCGATTTACGAAGTGGCGATTGACGATTGACGATTTACCAATTGACGATTGACGATTGACGATTGGCGATTGGGATTGACGATTGGCGATTGGCGATGTTGATTGGGGTACTATGATCCGCAGGATGTCACTCAGAGACGTGCGCAGGCACGTGGGGCAGCTGGCGATCGCCGGGTTCAAGGGGCATTCGATACCGCCTGAGATTCGCACGCTGGCTCGGGAATTCGATCTGGGCGGCGTGATCTTCTTTGCGCGGAACGTCGACGCGCCGGAGCAGGTGGCCGAGCTGTCGCGCGAATCGCAGTTGCTGGCGCACGAGATTCCGCTGTGGGTCAGCGTGGACCAGGAAGGGGGACGGGTGGCGCGGTTGAAGCGCCCGTTCACCGAATGGCCGCCGATGATCACGCTGGGACGCGCCGGCGAGGGCAGCGAGAAGCTCGCCGAACGTTTTGCGCGCGCGCTGGCCGCGGAGCTGCACGCCGTCGGCATCTCGATGGACTACACGCCGGTCCTCGACGTGCACACGAATCCGAAGAACCCCGTCATTGGCGATCGCGCGCTTGCCGAGAGGGCCGAAGACGTCGCACGCCTCGGCGTCGCGATCATCCGCACCTTGCAGGCTGAAGGTATTGCCGCGTGCGGCAAGCATTTCCCCGGGCACGGCGATACGAGCACGGACTCGCATTTCGAGCTGCCGCTGCTCGACCATCCGCCCGATCGACTCGAAGCCGTGGAGCTCGTCCCGTTCAAGGCGGCGATTGCCGCCGACGTGGCGGCCATCATGACCGCGCACATCCTGATTCCGTCGCTCGACGACGAGCACCCGGCGACGCTTTCACCGGCTATCGTCGACGGACTCCTGAAGAAGCGTCTCGGTTACGGCGGCCTCGTTCTGAGCGACGACCTCGAGATGAAGGCGATCAGCGGCCGGTACGGCCACAGCGAGGCGACCATTCAGGCGATTGCCGCGGGCTGCGACGCCGTTCTGATGTGCGCGCCGGAACCGGCGCAGCAGATCGAAGCGCTCGAGGCGATTATCTATGCCGTCGAGCAGGGACGTCTGCCGATCAAGCGCGTCGAGGACGCGCTCTCGCGTCATAGACGCGTGAAGGAGCGGTTCCTCGCGCCCCCGCGCGCGAAGCCTGTGACGGGCGCGGCGCTGCGAGCCATTCTCGGGCGCGACGAACACCAGGCCGTCGCCGCCGAGATGGCGAGGTTCGTCTAGACTGATGCTGAAGCCGCGCGCGCTGCGGCCCGGCGACCGCATCGCCGTCGTCGCGCCCGCCAGCTCGTTCGCTCGCGAGGCGTTCGACGCCGGCGTGGCCGAGTTGAGGCGCCTCGGATTCGAGCCGGTTTACGACGACTCCGTCTTTTCCCGTACGCGCTACACGGCCGGAAACGCCGACCTGCGTGCCGGGGCTTTCCGGCGTGCGTGGGTGGACCCATCCATCGCCGCATTGATCGCCGTTCGGGGGGGCTACGGCAGCGTGCAGATGCTGCCGCTGCTCGACCGCGCGGAGATCCGTCGCACGCCGAAGGCGTTCATTGGTTACAGCGACAACACGTCGCTCCTGTCCTGGATCACCGGCCACTGCGGCGTCGTCTCCTTCCACGGGCCCATGCTGGAAGGGCGGCTCGCCAGAGGAGAGACGGGCTACGACCGCGATACGTTCGAGCGCGTGCTGACCCGCCCGTCGCCGGCCGGGCCAATCACCCATTCGGACCTCGTCGCAATTCGAGGCGGCGAGACCTCCGGAGTCCTGACAGGCGGCACGCTCACGCAGCTGGTCGCCTCGCTCGGCACGCCGTATGCGTTCGATCCGCCGGCGGGGCATATCTTGTTTCTGGACGAAGTGGCCGAGCGCCCTTATCGCATCGATCGAATGCTGACGCAATTGCGCCTGTCCGGACTCCTTTCTCGCGCGGCGGGAATCGTGTTCGGCGAGTTGCCGCGGTGCGATGAGCCCGCGGATGGCGGCCCTTCGATCAAGAGCGTCGTTGCCGACGTGCTCGAGGGATTCCCGGGTCCGGTTCTCTTCGGCCTTCCTTCGGGTCACACGAATGGTGCGTGCCTGACGCTCCCGTTCGGCGTGCGCGCGCGTATCGTCACGGCGCCGGGACCGGCACTCATCGTGGAGGAGGCGGCAGTCACCGCGGCATGAAGCGCATTCATCTCATCGGCGTGTGTGGGACGGCGATGGCCACGCTTGCCGCAATGCTCAAGAACCGCGGCTACGACGTCCGCGGATCTGATCAGAACGTGTATCCCCCCATGAGCGACTTCCTGGCGGAGCAGCAGATCGCGACGCTGCAGGGCTACGAAGCGAGCCACATCACGGCGGACCTCGATCTGGTGATCGTCGGGAACGCGATCTCGCGCGGCAACCCGGAGCTCGAGGAAGTGCTCGATCGCAAGATCCGGTACTGTTCGCTGCCGGAGGCGATCCGCGACCATTTCCTCTGGGGCGCACGGTCGGTGGTCATCGCCGGCACACACGGCAAAACCACGACCACGTCGCTTACCGGCTGGTTGCTTACGCATGGCGGCGCGGATCCCAGCGTGCTCATCGGCGGCATCGCAGAGAACTTTGGCGGCAGCTACCGTGTCGGCGGCGGACGCGAGTTCGTCATTGAAGGGGACGAGTACGACAGCGCGTTCTTCGACAAGACCGCGAAGTTCCTGAAATACCTGCCCGACATTGCGGTGATCAACAACCTCGAATACGACCACGCCGACATCTATCCCGATCTCGATTCGATCCGGCTGGCGTTTCGGCGCTTCGTCAATCTGATCCCGCGGCGCGGTCTGCTGATTGCCGGCGCGGATGACATCGACGCGCTGGCGCTGACGAAGGGGGCGCGCTGCCGCGTCGAGACGTTCGGACTCTCCGCGACGGCGGACTGGCAGGCGCACGATCTGCGCGTCCTCGAGGGCTTCACGGTTTTCAGCGTGCGCCGGAATGGGGAGCCGATCGGCAGCTTCGAAATGCCGTTGCTCGGGGCGTACAACGTGCGGAACGCGCTCGCCGCGATGGCGGTTGGCGCCGCAGTCGGATTGAATACCGATTCGATGGCGCGCGGGTTGCGCGCGTTCAAAGGTGTGCGGCGCCGCATGCAGCTCCGCGGGACGGAAGACGGCGTTTCCATTTACGACGACTTCGCACATCATCCGACGGCGATTGCCGAGACGCTTGCGGGCGTCCGTTCGGCGTACCCAAAGCGGCGCATCTGGGCCATCTTCGAACCTCGATCGGCCACGTCCTGCCGGAAGGTGTTCCAGGAGGAATTCGCGCGCGCGTTCATCGAAGCAGACCGTATCCTGCTGCCGGAGGTATTTCGCTCGACGGTCCCCGAGGATGAGCGCCTCTCCGTGGAGCGGCTCATCGGCGACCTGAAGCAGGCGGGGAAGGACGCGCGCTACATTCCGCACGTGGATGACATCGTCTCCACCGTCGCCAGGGAAGCGAAAGACGGGGACCTCGTCGTCGTCATGTCGAACGGCGGGTTCGACAACATCCACCAGAAGCTGCTCGGGGCGCTCGGGGCGCGCGCTGCGCGCTGAACGGCATGGACCTCCGGATCGTGGCCGCGGGCGATGCCGGCTGGCTGATCGAGCTGCCAGAGCGCATCGATGCAGCGGTCAACAGCCGCGCGATAGAGATCGCGAAAGCGATCGAGTGCGCGGAGTTGCCGATCACTGACATCGTCGTCGGCTATCGATCGGTGATGGTGTACATCGATCCGCTTGCGGATCAGGCTGCGAACATCGAGCGCCGCCTGCACGACATTGCGACGAACACCTCCTCCGATGTTTCCAACACGGGTCCGCTCGTCAAGGTGCCCGTTTGTTATGACGGTCCGTACGGACCCGACCTCGCCGACGTGGCGGCATTCGGAAAATGTGACGTAGCGGAAGTCATCGACCGGCACCTCGCGCAGGAGTACCGCGTCTTCGTCGTCGGGTTCGTGCCCGGATTCGCGTACATGGCATCGGTGGATCCGAAGATCGCCGCGCCTCGTCGATCTACGCCGAGGCTCCGGGTTCCCGCGGGGTCGGTCGCCGTCGCTGCCGGCCAGACAGGCATCTATCCTGTCGAAACGCCAGGCGGGTGGAGACTCATCGGTCGATGCCCGGTGAAGCCGTACGATCCGAACCGCGCGCAACCGTTTCTGTTCCATCCGGGTGACCGCGTCCGCTTCCATCGGATCTCGGAATCCGAGTATCAGAACGCGACCCAGTGGGGTGACGCGTGACGGCGCTGACGGTCGTGAAGCCCGGGATGCTGACCACCGTGCAGGACCTGGGGCGACGCGGCTACCAGGGTCTCGGCGTGCCCGTGTCCGGGCCGATGGATGCGTACTCGCACCGGCTGGCGAATCAACTGCTCGGCAACGATCCCTCGGCTGCCGCATTAGAGATCACGCTGCTGGGTCCCGAGCTGGTTGCGGACGGCGATGTGACTTGCGCGCTCACGGGGGCGGACATTTCCGTCACCATCGACGGCAAGCCGGCGCCGATCAACGAGCCGTTCACGGTACGTGCCGGCGCGCACCTGCGATGGGGCTCGCGGGTCGGCGGCACGCGACAGACGCTCGCCGTGCGCGGTGGATTCGACGTCCCCGCAACACTTGGAAGCCGCGCCACTCATGTGGTCAGCCGGATGGGGCCATTTGGCGGCCGAGGGCTGCGCGCCGGTGACGTGCTGCCAGTGGGCGCAGCCGTCGGCGGCCGCGCGATCGCCGGAAACCCGCTCGAATTGCCGCAGGGCGGGGCGCGGCTGCGCGTCATGCCAGGCGTGCATCGCGATCGCTTCACGGAGGACGCCTGGGGCCTTCTCGTTCACGCCCGATTCACGATCAGCCCGCAATCGAACCGCATGGGATACCGGCTCGACGGTCCCGTGCTCACCCACACGCGCACGGCCGACATCCTTTCTGAAGCGACGCCCGAGGGCGTCATCCAGGTGCCCGCCTCGGGACAACCGATCCTGCTGCTGGCGGAGCGCGCGACGACAGGCGGCTACGCCACAATCGCCAACATCATCACCGCGGACCTGCCCATCGCGGGGCAACTCGCGCCCGGCGACTGGATCGAATTCGACATTGTGAGCCGCGACGACGCCCTGGCAGCGCTGCGGCGCCGCGAGGCGGCATTGCGAGGCGTCGCGCGATGAAAGTCGCGGAACTCCGCGGCATCGAGCGGAACGCGCCGCTGGCGCCGTTCACGACGTTCAGAGTTGGAGGCGCCGCGGACTGGCTCCTGCGCGTGCAATGCGCGGAGGACGTGCGAGTCGCGATCCAGGCCGCGCGCCAGGATGGCATCCCAGTGACCATGCTCGGCGGCGGATCGAATGTGCTCGTCGCCGATGCCGGCGTGCGCGGTCTGGTCATTCGTCTGCATGGCGGCGACATCCGTGCACTCTCCGACATGCTCGTACGCGCGGACGGCGGACTCACGATTAACGGTCTCGTGCGCTGGACGATCGGCCGCGGCATCTCCGGTCTCGAGGCGTGGGCAGGCACACCGGGCACTGTCGGGGGCGCGATCTACGGCAATGCACATTTCAAGGGGCGACTGATCGCGGAGCTGGTCGACAGCGTCGAGCTGGTCAGCGCGGATGGCCGCGAGATCCGTGTCCCGGTCGCCGACATGGCGTTCGGCTACGACCGCAGCCGGCTGCAGCAAACGCGGGAGATCGTCTTGTCCGCGGACTTCCGCGTCGGCCGCGGCGATCCCGCGGCGTTGCGGGCGGTGGCGCGCGAATCACTGGCGTTCCGCAAGCGCACGCAGCCGCTCGAGTCCGCGAGCGCGGGCTGCATCTTCCAGAATCCGGATCCGGCCGTGGACCGCGTTCCTGACGGCATTCCCGCATCCGCGGGCGCCCTCGTCGATCGCGCGGGACTGAAAGGGGCCGGCGTGGGCGGCGCGCGGGTCTCGCCAACGCACGGAAACTTCATCGTGAACGATGGAACGGCGACGGCGGAAGAGATCCGCCGGCTGATCGAGCGGTGCCGCCAGGACGTGCGCGCCCGCTTCGGCGTCGAGCTGCGCGACGAAATCGTCTACCTAGGATTCTGAATGGCTTCTCTCAAGATCGAAGGCGGAAGGGCGCTCTCGGGGCGCGTCGCGGTTGAAGGCAACAAGAACTCTGCGCTGCCGCTGATCGCGGCGTGCATGCTGACGGACCAGCCGTGCGAGCTCACGAACGTGCCGCGCATCCGCGACGTCGAGGTGCTGCTCGACATCATGGAGGCGCTCGGCGCGCGAGTCGAAGGAAAGGGGACCGGCCACCTGCGCATCCAGTGCGCGACGGTCAACGGCGATCGCCCCGACCCGGCGCTCGTCGGACGCCTGCGCGGATCGGTCCTGCTGCTTGGGCCGCTCATCGCGCGGCGGGGTTCCGCGCGGCTCGCTCCTCCAGGAGGGGATTTCCCGGCCCGCCGGACGATCACGACGCATATCGAAGCGCTGACCGCGATGAGCGCGGTCCCGCTCGACGAGCCGGGACACGCCATGCAGGCGCCGAACGGCTTGCGCGGCGCATCCTTCTACCTGGAGGAGGCGTCGGTCACGGGAACGGAAACCGCGCTGCTCGCCGCCGCCGCGGCAACAGGTTCCTCAGAGATTCGGCATGCAGCGATGGAGCCACACGTCGTCGAGTTGTGCGAGTTCCTGCAGGCGATGGGCGCGGGGATCGAAGGGGCGGGCACGCCGCGCATCCGCGTGCACCCGCCGGCGCGGCTTGGAGGCGCTTCGCATCGTCTTGCGGGAGATTACATCGAGGCCGGCAGCTGGGGCGTCGTCGCCGCGATCACGAACGGCCACATCGAGGTGACGGGCGCACGCTCCGCCGATCTCGAAGTAATCGCGGCGCCGTTGAAAAAGATGGGACTCCAATGCTGCTATGACGACGACATGCTGGTTGTCGGCCCATCGAAGCTGCGCGCGGTCCGGCGGATCACGACAGGGCTGTGGCCCGGCTTCCCGAGCGATCTCGTGAGCCTCGTCACGGTTCTCGCAACGCAGGCGGATGGCCGCACGCTCGTGCACGACTGGTTGTACGAGTTGCGCCTTTTCGCGCTGGAGCAGATGAGCGCGATGCGAGCGGACCTGTTCCTGTGCGATCCACATCGGATCATCGTGAGTGGGCCGACGCAGCTGCGCGGCCGCGGGCTGGACAGCCGCGATCTGCGTTCAGGGATGGCGCTGATTGCCGCCGCGCTGGCGGCCGAGGGGGAGAGCCGCGTCACACCGCTTGAAACGGTCGAACGGGGGTACGCGAATCTGATCGAGCGCCTGCGCAGCCTCGGCGCGCAGGTTGAAAGGCAGTAAGCAGTAAACGGTAAACGGTAAACGGAACTGACTACTCTCTACCGATGACCGATGACCGATGACCGATGGCCGCTGACCGCTGACCGCTGACCGATGACCGATGACCGATGACCGATGACCGATGACCGTCCACCACCCCCGCCAGGTTTTTTGGGCGCGGGCGGCGTCTGCACCGGTAGCGGCGTTCCCGGAAGCGTGCCCTGCAGCGGCTGCGGGAAAGGGGGCTGCGCAACGCGTGGCGGCGCGAGCGGCATGGACGGGGGAGGCTGTGTCGCGGTCGGTTGATCCACTTCCGGTTCGCGCGGCGTACCCGGCGCGCCGCCGAGGATCTCCGCGAGCGATGCGGCTCCGGTGTCGCGTCCGAGCCTGAACGGCCGCAGATCCGCCTCAGTCAGGTCCAGCACGCGGACGATGTGCGGCGTCAAGGTCAGAATGATGTCGGTCTGCTGCGTCTCGCGGTGATTGTTCGCGAACAGCCGTCCGACGAGCGGAATGTCGCTCAGGCCGGGAACGCCCGACAGCACCGCGCGCTCTTCGTCGCGAATCAGGCCCGCGAGCATGTTCGTCTCGCCATCCTTCAACCTGATCGTCGTCGTGATTTCGCGGTTGCCGAACGTCGGCAGTCCCGCGAAGCCGGTACCCGAGATGCTCGACAGCGACACTTTCAACGCCAGCGTGACGTCGTCGTCATGGTGCGTGCGCGGCGTGATGTCGATGTTCACGCCGATGTTTTCGTACGCGTACGACGTGATCGGCTGCGTGTTGATGCCGCCCGCCGCGATGGGCGCGAACGTCGTCACGGGGACCGGTACGCGCTCGCCGAAGCGGGCCGTTGCAGACAGTCCCTCCGTGGTGCGCAACTGCGGATTGGCGAGCGTTCGGGTCGCGGTGTCGTTCTTGAGCAGCCGGTAGTAGACGCCCGGAATGCCGGAGAGGAACACATCCGCCGCCGTCAGGTTTTTCAGGTTCGCCAGCCGGAAATCGTCCCGATTGACGTCCGCCGAACCGGAAATTCCCGCGGATCCGGGGGACGCGATCTGAAGACCGTAGTCGCGAAGCCGGGTGCGATCCACCTCGAGCAGCTCGACATCGATGACAACTTCGGGCCGCGCCTTGTCAATCGCGCTGATCAGTTTTGCGGCCGCCGCGATGCGCTCCGGCGTGTCCTTGATCGAAATGGCGTTCGCGCCGGTCGTCGGCGAGATCTGCCGGATGTCGATTACCACGCGCAGCAGGTCGATCGTCTCCTTGACGTCGGCGTTGCTCAGGTAGAACGTCCGGACGACCGCCTCCTCGTACTCGCGCCGCTTTGCCGCCGTGTCCGGAACGATGGTGACCGTTCTCGGCGCCGTTACGCGATAGAAAGTGCGCGTGCTCGCGGTCAGTGCATCCATGGCGTTCTCGAGCGTCTGGTCGCGAAGATCGATCGACAGCGGCTGGTCGCGAAAGCCCGCGTCGAAGATCAGGCTCAGGTTCGCAAATCGCGCGACGGTCGTGAAGACAGCCTTCGCGGTTGCGCCGTTGCCGAACACCAGGGAGCCCGGAAGCTTCACGCCCTGGGGAAGGTCCAGGCCGGGAGCAGGCAAGTTCCTGGTGCGCTCGATCAGGCTTTCGAGCTCGGTGCGTCCGCCGCGCGTCACCGCGATTTTCGTCCGCAGCTTCTGGCGTGCGTCGCGCAGGGCGGCGTCGACAATCGGGTCGGTCGGGTTCAGCTCGGACGCGAGCTGGTACTCGACGACAGCTTCGTCGTATCGTTCGAGGCCGGCGAGGCGGCGTCCACGCGCGGTGTGTTCCTGCGCGGCGCGCAGCTTGACGCGCTCCAGGGCGGCGCGTGCGTCGCGGTTCGTCGGATTGGCCCGCGCGACCTTTGTGTATTCGACGACCGCGCGATCGTAGTCCTGCGCCTGTTCCGCGGCGCGCCCGTGCCGCATGCTGCCGCTCGAGGCGCAGCCCGCGGTAAGGAAGGCGAGAAACGTGGCGAGACAGATAGAGCGGCGCATCTCAGCGAACCGAACCAGTCGTGATGACATCGGTACCCCTCGGAATTCTGAAGGCGAACACGTTGTCGGCAACCCCGGTGTTCTCGCGATAATTCGTGAACTGGAACGTCGAACGGCCTCCCTGCTGGTCGGCCGCGATAAGCGCGCGGATCTGCAGCGATGTGTGATCGAGAACGACAATCAGCCAATCGTAGTCGCGTTGCTTCTGCTTCGGATTGAGGCGAAGGGCGATCGTGTCGGCCGAGGGCGCGTCGGCATACACGACGTCGAAGTCACGCACGAGATTCCCCTTGCCGGCCAGGAACAGGACCGCCGTTGTCGCCTGATCGTCGCTCGACACTGAGCTGACGATTACCTGTTTGTCCGCAGGGATGTACGAATAGATCTTGCGCCCGTCAGACACGAAGGTCTTCTTCTCGGGCGACGTGTACTCCCACCGCATCCGGCCCGGCTTCTTGATCTGCACCGTGCCTTTTTCAGTGGCCTTCTTCTTCAGCACGCCCCCTTCGTACGTGTGTGTGAAGTCGGCGGTGAAATCCTTGACCTGATCGTACTTCTGCTGAAGGGCGCGGGCTGTCTCGATCGCAGGGCGCGCCTGGGCGCCTGCCGGAGACGGCAGCAATAGCAGAAGAACGGGCAACAGCAGTCGCGTCATTCGTGGTACCGGCAATAACAGGCGGGCACTTCCGAGTGTAGCACCGGGGCTGTGCAAATCCGCGCAGAACGGGGACGTTTAGCAGGCCCGCTTGCGGGCGAGGAAGGCCCGGACGTCGGCGAGCGACCGTGTATTCAGCACGTGCCGCCGCTCGACCCAGCCCCGGCGAGCAGTCCCGACGCCCATGCGCATCTGGCGGTCGAGCGGAGGAGAACGATGGCAGTCGCTGTCGATCACGAGCGTCGCGCCGGCGAGGACGGCTGCGCGCGCGCGTTCGCCGCTGAGGTCGAGATGCGCCGGGGCGCCGTCGACTTCGAGCACCGTTCCCGTTTCCGCGGCGGCTTCATACAGCGCCGCGTAATCCATGTCGTACCCGGGCCTTCGGCCTACGAGCTGGTTGGCGGGGTGTGTGATGACCGAGACGAGCGGATGATGGATCGCGCGGAGACAGCGCTTGGTCAACTTCCTGCCATCATGCCCTTCCCCCTCGTGAAGCGACGCGAGCACGATATCGAGTGTCGCGAGGACGTGGTCCGGACAGTCGAGCGAGCCGTCGGCCAGAATGTCGACCTCGATGCCGTGCAGGATTGCCATGTCCGGCACTTCGTCCCGGACGCGCGCGATCTCGTCGCGCTGCCGCGAGAGATCGGCAAGCGTCAGCGTTCGCGCGGCGCGTGCATGTTCCGAGTGGTCGGTAATTGCGATGTACTCGTATCCAAGCGCGCGGGCGGCGTGCACCATGCGACGCAGCGGGTCCCGGCCATCGCTGTAGGTCGTGTGCATGTGGAGATCGCCGCGGATGTCTTCGCGCTCGACCAGTCGCGGAACATTCCGGGAAATCGCACGCTCCATCGCGTCCGGCGCGTCGCGCGTCTCGGGTGGCAGGTGGGCGAGGCCGGCATGCGTGTAGACCTCGGTTTCCGACGAGACGGGCCGCGGCGCACGGCGCTTGAAGACGTCGACGACGTGCGCAGCCGGCCCCGTTGTCGTGAAAAGCAGCGTTCCGTACTCGTCGGGCGAGCAGATGCGAATGTCGATCTCGTGTCCTTCGAAGAGCAGGACTATACGTCGCGCAGCGCGATAAAGAAACTCGGACGAGAAAGGCAGCGCAGCGATATCGTGAATGGCGCGCGCGGGATCGGCAGCGCGGCCGAGGATTAGCAATCCGGGAACGAGGGATTCGGCGCGGCGCATCGCACCCGAGGCCTCGAGCGCCTGCACGTCCCGGCACCGTTCCTGGATTGCGCCCATCACGCCGTCGGCGATGTCCCACGCGCGTCCCAGGTTCAGCGGCCGTACTTCGGACGCGAGTGCGGCGGCGGCGCGCGCGAACGATTCCTGCGCCACGAGGGGGCGATTCTCCGCGAGCGCGAGCTCCAGGTCGGCCAGCGTCACGATGCCGTCGCGCTCGAGCGTCTGCTCGGCCGCGTCGTCAACTACGTTCAGTTCGCGAAGCCGGCGGAGGAGGAAAGGGCGCGCGATCAACGCAGGAGAGCCATCCTGCGTAATTGTACCGCGGCCGCTATTTGATGAAGTCGACCGAGATGTTCGCGGACGCGTTCGCGGTGATTGTGACCGTCCGCTTTCGATCGGGATACTGCGGATTCTTGAAGACGATCTCGCGGACGCCGAGGCGGATGGGCACGTTGGCGAGTGGCGTCTCCCCCGCCTTTTCGCCGTCGACCCATACTTCGGCCCATGGCGCGGCGTTGATGTTCGCGCGGCCGCGTGGATCGAGATCGAGACGCGCGATCTCGCCCGCGGTCACGTCGACACTTTCAGTTGCGGTGTAGCCGAGGTCCTTGTTGCTCAGCCGGAGATCGTGGCGGCCGGGGCTGAGGATAATCTGGTTCTCGCTCGTGCCCAGGTTCTTCCCGCTTTCTGCGACGTTGACGACGAACGGAATCGAGATGGCGACGAACCCGGAGAAGAGCGGCACATCGAGCGCGAGTGTCTGTCCCGCCTCCACGCGGACGGTGCGCTTGAACGACCCTTCGGGCCCGACCAGCGCGAACGTGTGACGGCCAGGCTTCACGCCGTCGATCGTCAGCGGCGTTTCGCCGGCGGCCTTTCCGTCGACGGTCACCTTCGCGCCGGGCGGCTGCGTGGTGATGGTGACGCGGCCAACGTTGCCCGTGATCGGCGCTGTCCCCGGCGCTGCCGGAGCGGCGCCCTTCGGAATGACCTTGCGGACCGTTTCGACGACAGGGCCGCCGGACGGCGTGTAGCCGCGCGTAATCGCGAACGCGCCGGCGATCAGCACGACACCGGCCGCGATCAGCTTCCACGGAACGGGCGGTCGCTCTGTCGCCGGCGTGTATCCGTACGCGTCGGCGGCCGAGAGATCGTCCGAGTCAGGCTCTCCCCGATGGTCCGCGCGAGCCGGCGAGGACGATGGCTGGTTCGCATCGATTTTCAGACGGATGCCTGCGGGTGCGGGCGCCGCAGGCGCGACTGGCACGGGTGTAGGAGCGGCGGGGCGCGCCGCGGCAAGTGGCGCAATGGGGCCCGCCCCGGGTGTTTCTGTCGGCGGCAGCTCTGCCGTCCACGCGGCGGGCTCCGGCGGAGGCACGTAGATCGGGTACGGACGCGCGCTCGTCAGCGGCGCAGGGGGCGCGGCTGGTGTGGGTGCGGGATCGTGTGGAACGGGCGGATCGAAGGCAGCCGCGCGATCGGGCGGTACCAGCCAGCCGCCCGTCTTTGACGCCGCGGGCTGCTCCGGTTCGGGCGCGGCCGGGGCATTCCACGCGGCGGCCTCGCGCGCGGCGCGGTCCGCTTCCGCGCGTTCACGCGCCTCGGTTTCGAAGCGCGCGCGTCGCTCGGCTTCGGCGTGTTGCCGTTCGAGCTGTTCGGCTTCACGGCGCGCCTCGTCAGCCTGGCGCTCCGCTTCGCGCCGTTCGCGTTCCAGCCGCTCCGCTTTGAGCCGCGCCTCCTCGGCCGCGCGCTCGCGACGCTCCCGTTCGAGCTTCTCGGCTTCCAGTCGGGCCTGTTCCGCGCGCTCGCGTTCCTTGCGCTCGGCTTCCTCGCGCGCCTTGCGTTCCGACTCTTCGCGGGCCTTCCGCTCGGCTTTCTCGCGGGCTTTGCGTTCGGCTTCTTCGCGCGCTTTGCGCTCTGCCTCCTCCCGGGCCTTGCGTTCGGCTTCTTCGCGGGCCTTGCGCTCGGCTTCTTCGCGGGCCTTGCGCTCGGCTTTTTCGCGGGCTTTGCGTTCGGCTTCTTCCCGGGCCTTGCGCTCGGCTTCTTCGCGGGCCCTGCGCTCTGCCTCTTCGCGGGCTTTGCGTTCCGCTTCTTCCCGGGCCTTGCGGTCCGCTTCTTCACGGGCCTTGCGGTCCGCTTCCTCGCGGGCCTTGCGCTCTGCTTCTTCGCGAGCCTTGCGCTCCGCTTCCTCACGGGCCTTGCGCTCCGCTTCCTCATGGGTCTTGCGTTCGGCCTGTTCGCGGGCTTTGCGCTCCGCTTCGTCGCGCGCTTTCCGTTGGGCCTCTTCCCGTGCCTTGCGCTCGGCTTCGTCCCGCGCCTTGCGCTCGGCTTCTTCACGGGCCTTGCGTTCGGCCTCTTC
>DASPXV010000057.1:0-28997 GCA_035637115.1 Vicinamibacterales bacterium | reverse complement strand
TCGGACCAGGGAACGCTCGTCGCCGAACCGGCGGTGCTCCACCGCCAGCGGCTCACCTGGATCGACCGGCAGGGACAGCGGCAAAGCCTCGGGACGGCGGCGTCGGAGATTTTCGGATTCAGCCTCTCTCCGGATGCCAGGCGCATCGCAGTGAGCCGGCGCGATCCGGTCAGCAACCGGTTCGAGATCTGGATCCTCGATGCGCTCCGCGGAACCGGACCGCGATTGACCTCCTCCTCATCGAATGACCACGAGCCCCTCTGGTCGCCGGACGGAACCGCCATCGCGTTCTTCCGTGAACCACGATCGATTTATCTCAAGTCGCTTGCGAGCGGCGGAGAGGAGCGGCGGCTCGTCGATGTCACGCAGGATGGCACGCCATCATCCTGGTCGCCCGATGGACGGGAGTTGTTCTACGACTACAACGACCCGGTGCTGCGCGGGGAGCTGATGGCGCTTTCGTTGGCGAACCCGTCGTCGCCGCGGCGGTTGTCGAACAGCGACGCCTACGAGCGGCAGCCGGTCGTATCGCCCGACGGCCGCCGGCTCGCATACGTCTCCGACCGTTCCGGACAGGCGGAGGTGTGGGTCGAGCGGTTGCCGTCGAGCGGCGAAGTGTGGCAGGTATCGACCGGCGGAGGCTGGTTGCCCGTCTGGCGGGCGGATGGTCGTGAGCTCTTCTACCTGGCCGCGAGTCCCGGGCGTGTGATGGCGGCGCCAATCGCCGCCGGGTCGACGTTTGAAAGCGGCACGCCGGTGCAATTGTTCCGCGCGCCGATCGAGTACAGCGGCTTTGCGGCGACGCGTGACGGCAGCCGCTTCCTCGTCGGATTGTCCGAGAATGCATCCGCTGGATCGCTGATGACGATTCTGGACTGGCCCGCGCGGTTGCGCGCGGCGAAGTAGCCACGGTGTAAAAGGTCCACGATCGTCACGGCGCCAGTCGGCGGCGCCAGAAATCCCTCCAGAATCCTTCGGAAAACCGGCGGCTGCGCTGGCACGGCGCTGGCAACCTCAACTGTCCCCAGCCGAGGATGGTCCCGTATGCGCCGAGCGCTGCCGCTGTCGATCCAACTCCTGCTTACGTTCGTGGGGCTGCTGATCGGGATGGCCGCGGTGTTGACGACGTCGGCCTATACGTCTCTGGTCGCCAATCTCAAAACCGAAGCGAGCCGGCGTGTCAGCCTCGAAACGGAAACCCGCGCGCAGGCCCTTTCGCAACTGTTCACGCTCCGCCAGCAGCGGGCCGAAGCCTTTCTCGTCACTCTGGAATCGTTCTGCGCTGAGCGGCCGGGCCCCGGGCGCCTGGCGTGGGCGCCGGACTGCGTGCGGCCGATGCTGAACGACTTCCGGAAAAGTGAGCGCGCGTTGGGAGCGCTGCTGACGTACCGGAATCGCCGTGTCAGCCGAAGCGGCCAGCGCGTCGCCAGCGAAACACCGCCGCCGGGCGCGCTGGCCAAAGTACTCCGCACCGCCGGCGGCTCCGTGGAGTACGTGATGAAAGCCACGCGCAGGGATCTGGTGATGACGCTGCGGTTCAACCACGAGCAGGTCGAAAAATTATTCAACGACTACTCGGCGTTCGGCCGCCGCGCCGAGGTGTTTCTCATCGATTCGGGCGGGCAGTTTCTCACCCCTTCGAGCCGTGCCGCGTCGAGCACGCCGGCACAGGCGATCGCACTGTTGTCACGCTGCCGCGCCGGCGCCAACCAGTTCGTCGACGTGGATTTCGCTGGCGTGAGGAGTTTTCAGAGCTTTCAGCCGCTCGCTGTTCTGGGCACTGCGTGTGTAGGCGCGAGGCTTCGCTACGACGAAGCCCTGGCTCCCGCGGAGCGCCTTCGCGAGGATCTCGTCCAGCGCGTCGCCTGGTTCGTCGTCGGCGGCATCGCGCTGTCGCTCATCGCGGCTCATTGGATCTCCGCACCCATTCGGCGCCTGGCGCGGTCGGCGCGCCGGCTGCAAAGCGGACACTTCGATCATCCCGTCCCACTCGGCGGGCCATCGGAAGTGCGGGCATTGGGCCGGGCGTTTGACGCGATGTCGAATGATCTCGAGGAGCTCGTCGGCAGGGAACAGGCGGCGCGTCGCGATGCGGAGAACGCGAACCGCGCGAAAGACGATTTTCTGGCGACCGTCTCGCACGAACTGCGCACCCCGCTGACCGCCGTGCTCGGCTGGGCGCACATGCTGAGGGTCCACGATGTTCCGCCGGACCGCCTCCGCCACGGGCTCGAGGTCATCGAACGCAGCGCACGCGCGCAGAACCGGCTGATCAACGACTTGCTGGACGTGTCCCGCATCGTCTCGAACAAGCTGCGCATGAACCGCGAGCCGGTGCCGCTCGCGCAGGTCGTCGCAGCGGCGCTCGATCAGGTGCGGCCGCAGGCGGAGATGAAACAGGTGGAGCTTCATAGCGACATCTCTGATTCAGCGCTGGTTTTTGGAGACCCGCGGCGGCTCGAGCAGGTGGTCTCCAATCTGGTGTGGAACGCGATTAAATTTACGGAACCGCCGGGGCACGTCCGGGTGCTGCTGCAACGCCACGATCGAGAAATGGTCCTGTCAGTGACCGACACGGGCGTCGGTATCTCCGCCGCCTTTCTTCCCTATGTGTTTGAGTGGTTTCGTCAGGCGGATGCGCGAGCGCGCAGCCAATCCGGGCTCGGCCTTGGCCTCGGCATCGTCCGCCACATCGTCCACCTCCACGGCGGGAGCGTGCGCGCTGAAAGTCCTGGCGTCGGGCAGGGCGCCACATTCACCGTCACGCTGCCGGTTTTCGAGCCGGCAACAGTTGTCGCGGCCGGGCCCCAGCCGAAGCTACCGGCGCCTGCCTCGATCGTCCACAGACTCCACGCCGCTCGCGTGCTCGTGGTCGAGGATGACGCGGATGCGAGAGAGCTGGTGAGGGTGACGCTGGAGGATGCGGGCGCCCGCGTGGAGGCGGTCGCCACGGCTGGCGACGCGCGCCGGAAGATGGCGGACGACCGGCCGGATGTCCTCATTTCCGACATCCGCATGCCTGAGGAGAACGGTTACTCGTTGATCCGGTCGCTCCGCGATGCTGGTATCGCCACACCGGCGATCGCGTTAACCGCCTACGCGAGGCAGGAGGACGCCGACGAAGCGCGTGCCGCCGGGTTTCAGATTCACCTGCCCAAGCCGGTCGATGCGGGACGACTCGTCGAAGCCGTGGCGAGGCTTCTCCGAAACGACAGCGCGCATTCCGTATGAAAATCCCGGCGTACGCCGCCGTATAATCCGGCGAACCCCGGTCGCGCGGCGCGATCCCGTTCGACGCGGCGCTGCGGACCGCGATCGCGATCGCCGAGGCGCTCGACGTTGCCCATCGCGCCGGCATCATCCATCGCGATCTCAATCCGGGGAGCTTCCTCGTCAACGCGTTGAGCGAGCAGGAGCAGGCGCCGCTCTCGCTCGTGGTCAACTGGCTGTCGCTCGTGCGCAACTGATCAGGGATTCAGGATTCGTGATCGGGGATTCATGATCAGCGATTCAGGATCAGCGATCAGCGATGAGGGATTCAGCGCGTTATCGCGCGAGCGTGCCGACCCAGTTCACGACGAGCGCGAGCGGCTCGTGCGGGCGCTGGTCGAGGATGTTGACCAGGAAGCGGCGGCCGTCGGGCGACACGTCGTACGGATAGCCGTCGAGACGCACGACTGGACGCTGCGCGGCGCGGAACAGCGGCCGGCTTTGCCCGACGTGCGGCCCCGCCTGATCGTAAGTCACCGGCGCCGACATCAACGTGTTGTCCGGCGGCAGTGTCAGGAAGAAGATTTCCCTGCCGTCGACGCTCCATCGCGGGTACATCCCGCCATGCGCGGACACACGCTGCCGATCGCTGGCTGCCGGAAACGAAGTGAGGTACACGTCAACGAAGCCCGCCTCGCTCGTCACGAACGCGATCCAGCGGCCGTCAGGCGATACGCGCGGCTGTGTCTCCACGTAGGGCGTCTCGGCAATCGCGAACGCCGTCTGCTTCGCGTCGAACGGCCGCGCCCAGATGTCGCTGCGCGCGAGGATGCGTCCCCCGGCGACGAACAGCAGGTACTTGCCATCCGGCGACCAGTGCGCGGCGAACTTCCCCGCGATCAGCCCCGGCACTGCGAGCGGCGTTTCCTTGCCCGAGCCGCCCGCGTTCTTGACGAACAATTCGATCGAACCGCCGCGCTCGGATGAGTACGCGAGCCGATCGCCCTGGGGAGACCACACGGGCGCGATGTCGTCGCCGGGATCGTCGGTGAACCGGTCGCGTGTGTCGCGCGCGACGTCGAAGACCCAGAGGTCGTGCGTGCCGATCTCCGGATTGAGGACGCTCACCGCGGCGCGCCTGCCGTCGGGCGCCAGGTCAACCTCTGCGTAATCCGCCGGCTCGCCAAGGATGCCGAGCGAGCGCCCCGCGCGATCGAACCAGGTGAGTTGCGAGCGCACATCCACCGCCGGCTGGTAGACGAGCACGCCGTTGCTTGAGAGGCTGAACGCGGCGCCGACACCGCCGCCGGCCCCGGGGCTCAGCTCGACCGCGTCGGCAAACGTCCTCGGATCGCCGGACAGTCGCAACGTCGCCGTGTCGAATCGCTGCGCGAACAGGCTCCCGCCGCGCATGAACGCGAGATAGCCGTTCGCGTAGCGCGCGTTCATGGCGCCGGGCAGGAGGAACCGTGGCGGTTCCACTCCGTCGAGCGATCCGACATACACGCCGCGCGTGCTGGTCGCGCCGCTCCGGCTGCCGATGACCGAATACAGGAAGTGGCGGCCGTCGGGCAGAAACGATGGGTACGCATGCTGGGCGTCGCCGGTCGCCGCATCGAGCGTGGTCACGGCGCTCACCGGCCCGCCGCTCGCCGACACGCGGTGAATCGGCGCGTTGCCGCGCGGCGTGAAAAGGATCACGCCATCCTGGTTCCAGGTTGCCGTCGTATTCAGGTAGGCATCGGCGAGCCTGACAGGTTGCCCGCCGTCGATATTGATGCGCATCAGCACCCGCTTGATGCCGAAGGTCCCGCCGGCTGCCTGCGCGAAGTAGCCGATCGACCGCGAATCGGGGGACCAGAACGGAAACCAGGCGTCTTCCGTGCCGGCGATCGGTTGGGCGCGCGCGCCGTCGAGCGGGCGCACCCAGATCATCCGCTTGCCGTCTCCTTCGGAGGCCACGATCGCAAGACGCCGCCCGTCGGGCGAAAGGGCGAACGATGCGGCAGCCGAGCCCTCCTGGAGCGCGAGCTGCAGGTTGCCCGGCAGCACGATCGCCGCCCGGTACGGCGCCGGAGTCTCAACCGCCGCCGGCGGCCGCGGCGTGACTGCGAATCGTACGGCCGCCGCGACGGCGAGTGCGGCCATCGTCCACGCGGCCCACTCGCGCGGGCGCACACCGCGCGGCGCCACCGGCGCGCGGTTCAACGACGCCTCGCGCGGATGCGCCAGCGCTTCGTCGATCTCGATGCGTGCGTCGGCAATATCGTGCAGCCGCTGGCGTGGATCTTTTTGGAGGCAGCGGCGCAGCAACCACACGATCCGCTGTGGCGTGTCGGCGGGCAGCCACGACCAATCAGGATCGCGCCCGAGAATCGCCGCCATGGTGTCGCTCACGGTTTCACCCGTGAACGGACGCCGCGCGGTGACCATCTCGAAGAGCACGCATCCGAACGCCCAGATGTCGCTGCGGCGATCGACCGGGAACCCGCGTGCCTGTTCGGGGCTCATATAGGCGGCGGTGCCGAGGACGAGGCCAGCTTCCGTCGCGGCGCCGGCGACAGTGAGGGCGTCGCTGTCCGGCGCAATGGCTTTCGCGATTCCAAAGTCGAGGACCTTGGCGTCGCCGGTCTTCGTCAAAGCGATGTTCGCGGGTTTCAGGTCACGATGGATGACCCCTTTTTCATGCGCTGCGCCGAGAGCGTCGGCGACCTGCCGGGCGATCAGCAGCGCGTCACGCACCGGCAGCGGCCCGCGCGCCAGTCGGTCCGCGACCGTGCCTCCTTCCACCAGCTCGAGGATCAGATACTGCGCAGTGTGGGTGCCGTCGGGCGAGGCCTCTTCAAGGCCGTAGATGGCGGCGATGTGTGGATGGTTGAGCGCCGCGAGGGTCTGCGCCTCGCGCATGAACCGCGCGACGCGATCTGGATCCACCCGGGAGCTGTCTGGCAGGGCCTTGATGGCGACGTCGCGCCCGAGCCGCGCGTCCCGCGCGCGGTACACGGCGCCCATTCCTCCGGCGCCGATCGCGTCGACAATTTCGTAAGGTCCGAGTCGCGTGCCGGAGCCCAGCGCCATGCCGGGGTGATATTACTCCGGCGATCATGCGGCGCCGTTGCTCAGGCGGCGTCGCTGAGCTCGTCGGCCGCCTCAGCTTCTGAGCGCGCCGCGTCGGCACAGGCGGCAATATGGTGCATCACATGGCAGCGTTCCCACCAGATACCGGCCGTGTAGAGCACCGCGTTGATGGCCAGGTGCCGCTCGCGGCGCTTGAGCCAGGCCGCCGAGTTGTATGCTGCGCACACGCCCATAGTGGCCAGCAAAACGGCATGGACCGTCATCTTGAGTGGTTCGCAGCGTCCTGAGTCGAGCACCTCATACTGCCAGCGCGCATCGGCTGCCATACCGCCTCCCGCCTGAGGCAGTGCAATTCCCGATCCTGTCGCACCCGCGTTTTCCCCGAGCTCGGCCGCACTCATCTGTGGCCGCGCTGCGCAACGTGCCCCGCTGAGCGCGCGGCGAAGACGTTAAACAGGGAGCTGACTCTTGTCCACGGAGGACACGGAGTCCGCGGAGCTAGAGGGCCGCCGCCCGCACGTGCTGTGACCGCGGCCAGCTTATCAGTTGTCTTCGCCGCGCACGATCGGGGTTTTGTGTCTCCGCGCATTCCGCGTCGTCCGCGGCTTGAAAGGCTTTGTGCGTCTTTGTGACCTCTGCGGCTCTGTTGTTGTCAACGCAGCTCGGAAATCACCTTACCCGCTGTGCTCCTAGGAGTTAGGCAGCATTACAAGTCTGTGATTCAGTGTCGATTTCGTGTCCCTCCCAATTGTGCGGAGGATGAAATTCGTTAGTGTTTTCGCGTGTGAGATGCGGAACGCATCATGCGATGCGCGCGGCAGAATGAACATCGCGTCCGTCTTCTCCACCGACCTCGCCATCGATCTCGGCACCGCCAACACCTGCGTCTTCGCGCAAGGGCGCGGCATCGTCCTCAACGAGCCGTCGATCGTCGCTTTCAACATCGCCAAGGGACAAGTGGAGGCGGTCGGCACGGAGGCGCACGAGATGCTCGGGCGCACGCCTCCGAACATCAAGGCAGTGCGGCCGCTGCGCGACGGAGTAATTGCGGACTTCGAGGCGGCGGAGAAGATGCTCGTGCACTTCGTCCGCAAGGCGATGGGGCGCGCCCCGTGGAAGCGGCCGCGCCTGGTGATCGGAGTGCCGTCCGAGATCACGCAGGTCGAACGGCGCGCGGTGCGCGACAGCGGATTCCGGGTGAAGGCCAGCGAAGTTCACCTCGTCGACGAGCCGATGGCCGCCGCGGTCGGCGCCGGCCTCCCGGTCACCGAGGCGGCAGGCAACATGGTCATCGATATCGGGGGTGGCACGACCGACATCGCCGTCATCTCAATGGCCGGCACCGTCTACGGCCGCTCGCTGCGCGTCGCGGGTGACGCGATGGACGAGGCGATCATCCTGCACATGCGCAAGGCGTTCAACCTGCACATCGGCGAGCGCACCGCGCAGCAGATCAAGTTCGAGATCGGATCTGCGATGCCGCTCGAGGAGCCGCTCGAGATGGACGTCAAGGGACGGCACGTCTCCGAAGGTGTTCCGCGGACGGTGAGGATTCACGACTCCGACGTGCGCACGGCGCTCGCCGAGCCGCTGCGGCACATCGTCCAAGCCGTGCGCGAATCGCTCGAGCGCGTCCCGCCCGAGCTCTCCGCGGATATTTACGATCGCGGCGTGGTCCTGACCGGTGGCGGCGCGCTGCTGCGGAATCTCGACAGGCGCCTGCGCGACGAGACCGGGCTGCCCGTACTCGTCGCCGAGAACCCGCTGACCTCCGTCGTCATGGGCGCCGGCATGATGCTGTCCGACATGACGCTGCTGCGACGGGTCTCGGCGAACTAGCGACTGCGCGTCGGTGTTCGCGCCGCAGCAATCGCGCGGATATGGGCCGTCCACGATGGCGATGATGTCGTCGTTGGTGAGCATGGTTGCCTGCGCGTCAGTAACGCGTGCCGTTGACGATGACGCCGCTGAGCCCCGATCGTCCGGATGGCAGCACGCGCAGCACGGCGAAGACAGGAGTGTCGGCGGCGACGCGCCCGGGGACGGCAATCGTGCCGTGCGAAAAATCCACCCACAGGTAACCGTCTGACGCGCCGGTGACGATGCCGGCGAGATTCACGGTCCCGTCGACGCGGACGTCGCTGACCGTTGACGCGCGCATCTCGGCCGGTCCTCCCGGCCAGATGGAAGGACATCGAACCCGGTTACGCCGTCCGCGTTGTTCACCACCAACGTCGGCAGCACCGCGATTCTCAAGTACCGGCAGCAATACGTCGTGTCTCCCGACGGCAAGTCGTTCGTGATGGACTCGCTCGTTGGGCAGGGCAGTGCCGCTCCGATCACCGTCATCCTGAACTGAAAGCCGGCCCATTAGCCGGATCAGCGATTCAGCGGGAGCTCGTTCAGCGGCACGTCTCGTGGGGCGTTAAACTATCGGCGGATGTTACCCGCGCTGCGGATTACCGAACGGACGGTGGGCGGCGTCACCATCTTCAGCCTCGCCGGCCCCCTCGTCTACGACGAGGGCACGCGGATGCTGCGGCAGGTGCTGACGACGGCGGTGGCCACGGGCGCGCGCGCGTGTCTCCTCGATCTCGAGCAGATCACGTACCTGGATAGCGGCGGCGTCGGCTCGCTGGTGGAAATGTTCCGGCACGTGACCCGCCGCGGCGGGCAGCTGAAGCTGCTGCGCCCCAGCCCGACGGCTCGCCGCACGCTCGGCATCACGCATCTCACCGCGATCTTCGACATCTTTGACGACGAGCCGGACGCGCTGCTGAATCTCGGCGGCGTGGCGAATCCCGGCAGCTGACGTCCGCGTCAGCGAACCTTCGCTTTCACTATCTCGCCCCATCCCGTTACCAACATCAGCATCGCGGGAGTGGCGTTGTTCCGTTCTTCGATCATCAGGAATCGGCCGTCCGCCGCGACGTCGAACGTCCGCGGTGTCGACGTGTCTGCCTGCACGAATCCTCCGTCGAACAGCCCTTTGACTCCTGCCGCCGGACCCCCGTACTAAGGATATCGCTGAGGTCCAAGCGCGGCTGCGCGCTCTGTCGCCGTATAATCGCGGCTCCTTCAATGTCCCTTTTCCCAGGAGCCCGCGTCGGACCGTACGAGGTCGTGTCGGCGCTCGGCGCCGGCGGAATGGGGGAGGTGTATCGCGCCCGCGATACGAAGCTCGGGCGCGACGTCGCGATCAAGCTCCTCCCATCCCACTTTGCCGGCGACCCCGATCGGCTCGCGCGGCTTGCGCGCGAGGCGCGGCTGCTCGCGGCGTTGAATCATCCGTACATCGCGACGATCCACGGTCTCGAAGAAGCGGACGGCCTCCGCGCGCTCGTTATGGAGCTCGTCGAAGGGCCGACGCTGGCAGACAAGCTTGCGCAGGGTTCGTCGAGCCAGGCGAAACCCGGCGTGCCTGTCGCCGACGCGCTCAGGATCTGCGGGCAGATCGCCGAAGGGCTCGAAGCGGCCCACGAAAAGGGAATCATTCATCGCGACCTAAAGCCGGCCAACATCAAGTTGAGCCGCGACGGCAGCGTCAGGCTGCTCGACTTCGGCCTGGCGAAGGCGTTTGCGGGCCATCACGGCGACAGCGTGTCGCAGCTGCCAACCATCACGTCGATGGACATGCACGTCGGCACGATCGTCGGGACTCCCGCATATATGAGTCCGGAGCAGGCGCGCGGACAGGCGGTGGACAAGCGCACGGATATCTGGGCGTTCGGCTGCGTGCTGTATGAAATGCTCGCAGGACGCAGCGCGTTTCCTGGCAAGACCATCACTGACACGATCGCCGCGATCCTCGAACGCGATCCCGACTGGAGCGCGCTTCCGGCGCAGACGCCCACGAGCATCCAACAGCTGCTGCGGCGCTGCCTGGAAAAGGATCCGAACCGGCGCCTACACGACGTCGCCGACGCGCGCATCGAAATCGATGACGCGCGGAGCGGCGTGCATGACGTGCGACATCTGCCTGTCGCGCCGGCGGGCATTCGGCCGCGGATCGTCTGGACGACGGCGCTGGTGCTCCTGGCGCTGGCGGCGGGTGGGGCAGCAGCGTGGACGCTCCGGCCGCTGCCCGCCACTCCGGAAGCGCGGCTGGAAATCAACACCGCTCCGACGCGCGACGACTCGGTGGCGATTTCACCGGACGGCCGCACGATCGTTTTCGTCGTCCGGTCCGCGGGCCAGCCACAGCTGTGGCTCCGATCGCTCGATTCGCTGGCTCCGCGGCAGCTCGCGGGAACGCAGCACGCGACCCGCCCGTTCTGGTCGCCCGACGGCCGATCGCTCGGGTTCTTTGCCGGCGTCCGCCTGATGCGCATGGACATCGACGGCGGCGCGGTGCAGACCCTGTCACCCCGCAGCGCCGTGCCTCTCGGCGGCACGTGGAACCGCGACGGCACCATCCTCTTTGCCGACAATCCCGGTGGACCGATTCTGCGTATCTCCGCCACGGGCGGTGAATCTGTTCCCGCGACGCGGGTCGACGCGCCGCAACAACGCGGCCACGCGTTTCCGGAGTTCCTTCCCGACGGCCGGCACTTCCTCTTCTTCGTGACGGGCAGCGCCGAAGCGCGGGGCGTCTACGTCGGCGCGCTCGGTGGATTGACCTCGAAGCGTCTGTTCGATGCGGACACCCCCGCCGCGTATACCGCCAGCGGCCACCTGCTGTTCGTCCGTGCCGGCAAGCTGCTGGCTCACCGCTTCAATGCGGATCGGAGCGAACTCGAGGGAGAGGCGTTCCCGGTCAACGAACACGTCGGCGCCGAGACGCTCCTGTCCACCTCCGCCTCCGGCCCGATAGCCTATCGCACCGGACCGCCAGACAGCGGCCAGCGACAGCTCCTCAGGGTCGATCGGTCGGGGCGGGAAATCGACAAGGTGATCTATGCGGGCAACTCGGCGCAGGGGCCGGCGATTTCGCGTGATGGCAGCCGCATCGCCGTCTTCCGCTTCCTCGACGACAACATGGATATCTGGTCGTATGACACGCGGCGGCGCACGTGGGATCGGATCACGTTCCATCCCGGAGATGAGATCTTCCCGCTCTGGTCGATGGACGGCAGAAGCATGGTCTTCGGCGCCGTGCGCACGCCGGGTCCGGTCAACATCTACCGGCGTCTGCTCGACGCGCCGCCCGACAAAGAGGAACTGCTGCTGGCCCCCGCAGAAGGCGCATTTCCCACGGACTGGTCGCCTGACGGCCGGTTCGTCCTCTACAGCAGCGCGTCAGCGAAGACCGGGTCCGACATCTGGGCGCTGCCGCTGCAGGGAGATCGCAAGCCGTTCGAAGTGGTGAAGACGGATTTCAGCGAAGGGCTCGCGCAGTTCTCACCGGATGGATACTGGATCGCCTACGAGTCGGACAAGACCGGCCGCCTCGAGGTGTACCTCCGGCCGTTTCTCGGTGCGGGCATCGAGACGCGCGCCTCCATCAACGGCGGCTCGCAGGCGCGTTGGAATCCCGCCGGCAACGAATTGTTCTACGTCGCGGACGACGACAAGTTGATGTCCGTGCCGATTCGCGTTTCTGCCGATGGGAAAAGCATCGAGCCCGGCACGCCGTCCGCGTTGTTCACCACCAACATCGGCAGCACCGCGACACTCAAATACCGGCAGCAATACATGGTCTCGCCCGACGGCAAGTCGTTCGTGATGAATTCGGTCGTGGGGGAGGCCCCTGCTTCTCCCATCACCGTCATCCTGAACTGGAAGCCGGCCCGCTAGCCTCGGCGTTTTGTACTGCAAACTTTTGTCATGCGTTAATCTGGGCTCACACGAGATCCTCCAGAGAGAACGTTTCGCATCGCCAAACACACTAAAAGGGACACTGCGCGCAGGCAGGGTTCGCCTGGATCGGCTACACAAGGAGGGGACCGGTTGGTCGTCATAGGAGGAGCACGATGGAACCCCTGAAGCGTTTGTGGGGAGCGGCCACGCTCGCCACGTGCGTGTGGGCCCTGATGGCCGGCGTCGCCGGCGCGCAGGACTCGCGCGGCACGATTACGGGAACCGTTCGCGACAGCAGCAAGGCGGTCGTGCCGGGCGCGACCGTCACGATGACGAGCGAGGCGATGGGGAATCCGATCACCACCATCACCAACGCCGACGGCTATTTTCAGGCGCCTTACCTGATCGCGGGCGCCTACAAGATCACGGTGGAGCTGCCGGGCTTCAAGCGCTACGTCCGTGAAGGCGTGCAGGTCCGCATCGCCGATCGGCTCGAGCTCGATATCGTCCTCGAGGTCGGCGGGACCGTCGAGGAAGTGACGGTGTCGGCGTCGACGCCGCTGCTCGAAACGACCAACGCGTCGCTCGGCAACGTCGTGGACGCGCGCCGCATCGCGGAGCTGCCGACGCCGCACGGCGATCCCTACGCGCTCATCGGCCTCGCCGCCGGCGTGGCCTACACCGGATCGTTGAGGCTCGATCGACCCTTCGAGCCGACCCACATCGTCGGCTACGCGATGGACGGCACGCGTGGCAACCGCAGCGACCTCACCATCGACGGCGTGCCGAGCACCGCGACCGCGAACGCCAACGAGGTCATCGCCTCCTACGTGCCGCCCCCCGACATCGTCCAGGAGTTCAAGGTCCAGACCGCGACGTTCGACGCGAGCATGGGCAACACCGAAGGCGGCGTGACGAATCTGAGCATCAAGTCGGGAACCAATTCCCTCAAGGGCTCCGCGTATTTCGTCAAGACGCCGCCGAGCCTGTTCTCGAACGACTTCTTCGCGAACGCGCTCAACGAGCCGCTGCCGGACTTCACCTACAACCGCTACGGCGGCATGGCCGGCGGGCCGGTGATGCTGCCCGGCTACGACGGCCGGCGCAAGACGTTCTTCACCTACGGATTCGAAGGCATCCACGAGACGCGGCCGCGCAACAACGGCACGCCGACGGTGCCCACCGAGAAGATGCGCAACGGCGACTTCTCGGAGCTGCTCGCGCTCGGGCCGCAGTACCAGATCTATAATCCATTCACGCGCCGCGCGATTGGCGGCGGCCGCTTCCAGTCGGATCCGTTTCCCGGCAACATCATCCCGGCAACCATGATCAACGCGGTTGCGAAGGCTGCGCTGGGGTTCATTGGCCGCCCGCTGACGCCGGGTAACGCCGACGGCACAGGCAACTTCCAGCAGCCGTCGCTGCCCGAGACGATCAAGTACGCGTCGAATACCATCCGTATCGATCACATCGCGACCAGCCGCCAGCGCGTCTACGGGCGCTACAGCTGGTACGATCGCAACAGCAACTACAACAACTACTTCAACAACCTGTCCACCGGCGAGTGGTTCCAGTTCATCTCGCGCCAGGCGGCGTTCGATCACGTCTACGTGCTCAACTCCACCACCGTGATGAACATGCGGTACGGGTTCAACCGGTTCGTGCGCGGCACCGACACCAATCCCGCCAACCACGGCTTCGACCTCACGTCGCTGGGATTTCCCGCGTCGTACAACTCGCTGATCGACCCCGAGCTGCGGCGCTTCCCGCGCTTCGACATTACCGGCTACCAGGGGACCGGGTTCGGCGGCGAGTTCCGGCCGAACGAAACGCACTCGTTCAGCGCGACCTTGAACAAGACGAGGGGCGCCCACGCGCTGCGGAGCGGCATGGAGTTCCGTCGCTATCGGGAGACGTCAAGCTTTTTCGCCAACGACCAGACCGGCCAGTTCGTGTTCGAGTCGACCTGGACGCGCGGCCCGCTCGACAACTCGCCGAGCGCGCCCGGCTCGCTCGGACAGTCGTTCGCGGCGTTCCTGCTCGGCCTGCCCTCGTCTGGCCAGATCGTGAGACGCGCGAGTTATGACGAGGCGTCGTCCACCTACGGGTTCTTCGTCCAGGACGACTGGCGCGTCGGCTCACGCCTCACCGTGAACCTCGGCCTGCGCTACGAGATCGAATCGGCGCTCACCGAAGCGAACAACCGCAGCGTGCGCGGATTCGACGCGGCGGTGGCGCAGCCGATCGAAGCGGCGGCGCGCGCCGCGCTGAATTCAGCCGCGACGGGTATTCCGCTCGACCAGTTCCACGTGCGCGGCGGGCTCACCTTCGCCGGGATCAATGGGCAGCCGAAGGGTCTGTACGAAGTGCCGAAGAACAACTGGATGCCGCGCGCCGGCGCCAACTTCAAGATCGACGACAAGACGGTGTTGCGTGCCGGCTACGGCGTGTTCTACGGGTTCCTCGGCCAACGCCGCGGCGACGTCATTACGACCGGTTTCAGCTCGAACACGCCGATGACCGTGTCGCTCAACAGCGGGCTTTCGTTCGTCGAGACGCTTTCGAATCCGTTCCAGGGAGGCATCCAGGAACCTCTCGGTGCGGCCGCGGGGATCGAGACCTTCCTCGGCCAGAGCATCACGTTCTTCGGTCCGGCTCCGAAGTCTCCGCGGAACCAGCGGTGGCAGGTCGGCCTCCAGCGCGAGCTGCGGGGACGCTGGGTCGCGGACATCGCGTACGTCGGCAATCGCGGCAGCGACCTGCCGACGTCGCGCAATCTCAATGCGACGCCGAACCAGTACTTAAGCACCAGCGCGACGCGCGACCAGACGACGATCGACTACCTGAGCGCCGCCGTGCCGAATCCGTTCGTGGGGCTGATGCCGGCGACGGCGGGGACGGCGTTCCGCTCGGCCACGATCGCGCGCGAGCGGCTGCTGCGTCCGTATCCCCAGTTCGACGCGGTGAACACCACGACGAGCGAGGGCTGGTCGCGGTACCACGCGGTGCAGGCCGGCCTGCAGAAGCGCTTCGCGCAGGGATACACGCTCGGCCTGAACTACACCTTCTCGCATTTCGTCGAGGCGACCGAGTTCCTCAACGCCTCCGATCCGAAGCCGTGGGAGGGGATCTCGAGCCAGGACGCGCCGCACCGCGTGTCGGTGAGCGGCATCTGGGAGCTGCCGTTCGGGCGCCAGCGCCGCATCGCCTCCGGCGCGCCGGCGGTGGTCGACGCGCTGATCGGTGGCTGGCAGGTGCAGGGGATTTACACCTACCAGACGGGATTCCCCATCGGGAACTTCCCGAACCTGTTCTTCACCGGGAATCTCGACGACATCGCAGTCGACAACCCCACGCGCGCGCGCTGGTTCAACACCGACGCGGGGTTCAACAGGGTTTCCGCGCAGCAGCCAGGGTCGAACGTGCGGACCTTCCCGCTGCGTCTCGACAACGTGCGCGGCGACCCCACCAATAATGTGGACGCGTCGCTGATCAAGAACACCAGTCTGTCGCACGGCAAGTCGCTGCAGTTCCGGTTCGAGGCGATTAACGCCCTGAACCACCCGCAGTTCCCCTCGCCGAGCGGCAACAGCCTGAACCCCACCAACGCGTCGTTCGGCCAGGTCGTGACCTCGGCGCAGTTGAATTACGCGCGCCGCGTGCAGGTGATGCTGAAGTTCCTGTTCTGAAAATTGGCTGCCGGGTCGAGTCAGTCATCGCTCGACTCGGCGAACTAGCGACTGCGCACGAACGACCAGCGCAGCCAGCCCAGCCGCACATTTCAGAAACCAGAGAGCCAGAAGTGCAATTGCGCCGCGCGGCCTCAAAGGGGTCCGGCGACGCTTAGTCCCGATCTTCGTGCTGTTTGCCGTGACACTCCACGCCGGGCACGCCCTTGCAGTTTGAACACCCCGAGTTTCCCGAGGTGTTCCTACGGCTGCACACGTTTGCTCGCGGCGATCGCCGCTCTCGTGGTGGAAGAGGCGTGCTCAGTGCATCCTGTCGCTCATCGTGTGCGCGTGCGCCGTCGTCCTCGACGCGCGGCCCGCGTCCGCGGCGCTGACGCTCACGAAAAACTCGTGGAATGTCATCGGCCTCGACGGCAATAACGTCAGCACCGGCCCGAACATTTTTCCCGTCGGCGCCACCCTCTGCAACACGGGACCATCGGAGGCGACGAACGTCACGACAACGTTTGCGTGGGACTCGTCCAATGGGCTGATCAATCTCGCCGGAGCCGCGTCCGTGAATCGCGGCACGCTGCCGGCGGGCTCCTGCGTGCACGCCGATTACCTCGTCGCCGTCACGCGCACTGCGTCGGCATATGGGACGACGCGGCGCTATCACATCACCGCGACGGCTGACGGCGGCGCAGGGACGGCGACGCCGGTGCGCGAGCTGTATATCGAGCGGCTCGTCAGCCAGAATCGCAACACGAGCCGGACGCCTTCAGGCGCGACGTCAGTAGTCGTGGGACAGACCTACACCTACACGTGGAGCGGGGCAACGGCGACGCAGGGCTACGAGCAGATCGAGAACTTCGTCGCGTTCGACGACAGGATCTTCCGCGTACTTTCGATCCAAAGCACGTACTCGGCCGGGCCGAGTCCGATTCCGGGCGTCTACAACGATGCGTGCCGGTGGAATGACGATCCGGCGAGCGCCGGTTACCGGACCTGCTCTGGAACCGGCAAAGCCGGCGGCGATGTCACGATGACCTTCACCGTTCTGATCGTTGGAACGGGATCGACGTCGCTCGCGGGCGTCATTTACGACTTCTCCGGCGCCTCCTATCATTACAACGCGGACTTCGGCAGCAGCAGTCTCGGAGTCACCGCGATCCCGGGCGGCGCCGATCTGTCGATCACGAAGACCGACGGCGTGACGACGGTGAGTGCGGGCGGGACGACGACATATACGATCGTGGTCAGGAACGCAGGCCCGTCATCCGCTTCTGGCGCCGTCGTGAGCGATCCGGCGGTCAGCGGGCTGACGAAGACGTCCGTCACCTGCAGCGCTGCTGGAGGAGCGGCATGTCCCACATCCATCACGGTCGCCGGCCTCGAGAGCGGAGTCACGATCCCGACATTCCCGAGCGGTGGCAGCGTGACGCTGACCGTCTCGGCGCTGGTGACCGCAACGAGTGGTTCGGTAGTGAACACGGCAATCGTGGCGCCCCCTGCCGGCACGAACGATCCGAATCCCGGAAACAACTCCGCCACGGATACCGACACCCTTCCCGCCGCGCCCGTCGTGGACCTCGCAGTGACCAAGACGGACGGTGTGTCCACCGTGAGCGCCGGCGGTACCACGACGTACTCCGTCGTCGTCACCAACAACGGGCCGGCTGCGGCTGCCGGTGCGACCGTCACCGATCCGGCGGTGAGCGGCCTGACGAAGACGGCCGTCACCTGCACGGCAAGCGGAGGCGCGGCATGTCCCGCGCCGGTCACCATCGCCGGACTCGAGAGCGGCCTCGCCATTCCGGCATTCCCGAGTGGCGGCAGCGTGACGCTCGCCGTCTCGGCGCTCGTGATCGCGACCAGCGGTTCGGTGGTGAACACGGCGCTCGTGGCGCCCCCGGCCGGCACCACCGATTCGAATCCCGCGAACAACTCCTCGACGGACACGGATACGCTTGCGCCCGTCACGCCTGGGGCGATCGCGGACCTTGCGGTCACCAAGACGGACGGTGTGTCCACACTGACCCGCGGCGGTACCACGACCTACTCCGTCGTCGTGACCAACAACGGGCCGGCTGCGGTCACGGGTGCGACGGTCACCGATGCGGCGCCTGCCGGACTGACGCTCGGTGCGTGGACCTGCGCGGCCAGCGCAGGCGCGGCATGTCCGGCATCGGGTTCGGGTGACGTCAGTGCTCTCGTCACTCTTCCGGTCGGTGCCTCGGTCACGTTCAAGATCGCGGCGACCGTTGCGGCAGACGCGCCGGGATCGATTACCAACGTTGCGTCCGTCGCGCCGCCCGCAGGCACGTCCGATTCGAATCCGTCCAACAACACCGCGAGCGATATAGACACCATTCCCACGCAGCGGATTGGCGTGGCCAAGCGCGCGGGCACGCCGCGACAGGTTGGCGCGACCGCATTCGAGATTCCGTACACGATCGTGGTCTCGAATATCGGCTCCATTCCCGCGACGAATGTGCAGGTGACGGACGCTCTTGACCGGACGTTCGTCACCGGATCACCGGCGCTGTCGCTCGTCGGCGCAGTTACCGCGGCGCCATTGGGCGGGGCGTCCGCCGCACAGTGTTCGGTGAACAGCGCCTTCACCGGAGTGGGCGGTTCGATGAACCTCCTCACCGGCAATACCGCTCTCGATCCCGGGCACGGGTGTTCAATTGCGTTGACAGTGCGTGTCGCATATCCCACAGCAGCGGCGGTTCCGCGGGATCCTCAGCTGAACGTCGCGATAGGCGAGACGTATGCCTCGCCGGGCGGTACCCCAACCGGCCGGGACCCATCCGACTCGGGTTCCGATCCGGCAGGGACAAATCCCGGAGCGCCCGGCGACACTGGAGGATCGGATGATCCGACGCCGGTTGTGCTGGTACTTCCGTCCGAAACGCCTGCGGATCCTGTGAATCCTTCGAATCCGTCGGATCCTCCCAGTCCGGCAATCGCGTCGCTGTCACTCACCAAGTCTGCCTCGCTGGGCGTTGTGGACGTTGGCGACGTTGTCACCTATTCGATTCAGATCCGCAACGAGGCCGGTTCCAGCCTGCCGGCGATGTCGGTGGAGGATCAGCTGCCGCTCGGCTTTTCCTATGTCGGCGGCAGTGCGCGTCTCACCGTCGGAGGAACGATCGTGCGGCTGCCGGATCCGGTCGGCGCACAGACGCGTTCGCTCGCGTTCGCGCTCCCGGCGCAGCCCGGCGCGACAGAACTGACGCTGGTCTACGAGGTCCGCGTGAGTGCCGGCGCGCAGCAGGGAGACGGCACCAACCGCGCCCGCGCGATCGCCGCGGACGGGACGCGATCGAACGAAGGACGCGCGCGCGTCATCGTGTCGAGCGGCGTCTTCACGCAGCAGGCGTGCATCACCGGCAAGGTGTTCCTCGACGTGAGCGGCAACGGCGTGCAGGATCCGCATGAGCCCGGAGTTGCGGGCGTTGCGCTCTATCTGGAAGACGGCACATCGATCCTGACGGACAGCGCGGGCAACTTCAGTTACTGTGGCGTGCGCGCCGGAACGCACGTGCTGAAGGTGGATCCGGTGACCCTGCCGGAACGTACGCGGCTCGCGCGCGGAAGCAACCGAAGCGCTCTTGACGCGGGCAGCATGTTCCTGGACGTCAAGTTTGGCGAAGTGCACCGCGCCGATATTCCAATCGCGGCGGACGACGCCCGCGTGCGAGCCGAAGTCGAGCGCCGCGCGGCGTCCTTGCGCGCGGGCACGCTCGCCGTCGAATCCGTGCCAGCGGTCCCGCCGGCAGCGCCGATCCCCGTCCTTGCAGCGGGCGTGGTCGAAGGGATCGTGTCGTTGAAGTCATTGGGATCGCTGCGCTCAACGGCGTCTCGTCCGGGCGACGTGTTCGACGAGGAGCTGCGCCGGTTCTCGCGCTCGTTCAACGGCGGCAAGACCGTGGCGGCTGGCCGCGCAGCGATGTTCATGCGCGGCACGCTCCGCACCGATTACCGCGTGGCGCTGTCGTTCGACACGGAGCGGCCGGATCGCGGCGTGCTGTTCCGCGACATCCAGCCCGACGCGTTCTATCCGATCTATGGCGACGCCAGTCAGAAACGGTTCGACGCGCAGGCATCAGGCCGCGTTTACGGCAAGCTCGAGCGCGGTCGCAGTCATGTGATGTATGGCGATCTCGTCACGATGCCGGCAGAGAATCCCGCAAGAAACCTGGGTACTTATGCGCGCACGCTCACAGGCGTTCAGCATCGGCTCGACAAAGGGCGGGCGGTCATCAACGTCTTCGCCGCTCGCGATACTCTCAGACAAGTTATCGACGAATTTGGCGGCCGTGGCATCTCGGGCCCCTATGGCGTGACCAATCGCAACGGCGTATCCGGTACCGAAAAGATCGAGATCCTGACGCGCGACCGCAATCAGCCGGCGATCGTCCTCAGCGCGCAGCCGCTCACCCGGTTCCTCGACTACGAATTCGAGCCGTTCAGCGGCCGCGTGTTGTTCCGCCGGCCGATACCGTCGATGGACGAGCAGATGAATCCTGTTTCCATCCGCATCACGTACGAAGTGGAGGGGGGCGGTGAGCGCCACTGGGTGGATGGTATCGACGGCCAGCTGAAAGTATCGCCGCGACTGGCGGTCGGCGGTTCGTGGGCGCAGGACAAGAGTCCGGTCGCTCCCTATCAGCTGGCAAGCGCCAACGCGACGATGACGCTCGCCTCGCACACGACAGTGGTCGCCGAGGCCGCTCGCAGCGAAGCCACCCTGAACAGCAACCCGTTCAATCAGCAGCTGGCGCCACACGTGATCGACGCTGTCGGAGAAACATCGGGGAACGCGGCGCGACTCGAACTCAATCACGAGGCGCGCGGGCTGCAGGCGCGAGCCTTCGCCGGCATGTCTGACGCCGGGTTCTACAATCCTTCGGCGACGCTGAACGGCGGGCGCACCGAAGCCGGTGCCAGGGCGTCGTATCGCCTTGGCCCCCTGTCACAGCTGCGCGGCGATCTGATCCGGTCCGGCGATCGGCTGACCGGCGGCGAGCGTCACGGCGGATCGATTGCGCTGGAATCAAAAATCAGCGTGTTCTCCGTGGAAGTCGGCCTGCGGCACGTCAATGAAACGGCGAAGCCCGCGCAGGCATCATCGGCCGGTCTGCTCCAGCCCTTCGGAACGACAGGGTTCACGGGATTCGGCTTCAATCCGATCGGCGGCGAGATCGATCCGATCACCGGCCTGCCGCTCGTCAGGCCCGGCGCATCGCCGCTGTTGACGGCAGGACGAACCGCGCCGCTCGGACAGCCGCTCGATACGACGACGGTCAGGGGAAGGCTCACCGGGTCGTTCGGCAAGCCATGGCGCGCCTATGCGGAAGGGGAGCAGGACGTGACCGGCGCGAACAAGCGCATGGCAGCGGTCGGCGGCGAGTACCGTCCCACGGCCGGTGCGCGCTTTCACGCGCGGCACGAGTTCATGTCGAGTCTGGATGGCATCTACGCGCTCCGCGAAGGGCAGCGGACGCAGCGCACCGTGTTCGGCGTGTCGTCGCCCTACCGAGCGGCCGGTGAAGTGTTTTCGGAATACCGGATGGCGGAAGGGATATCCGGACGTGAGGCGCAGGCGGCGCTCGGGCTGCGCAATGCGTGGACGCTTCGCGACGGCTTGCGCCTGTCCACGAGTGTCGAGCGGCTGAACCCAATCCGAAGCGCGGGCCAGCCCGCCACCGCTGCGACAATCGGCGGCGAATACACGCGGAACCCGCGGCTGAAAACAACCAGCCGGCTGGAGTGGCGCCGCGAAGCCGCCTCGAACAGCTGGCTGTCGACCTCCGGCATCGCGCGGCAGTTGTCGCCCGACTGGACGATGCTGGCGAAGAATTTTTATCAGCGGACCAATCCTGCGGGTGCGCCGAATCAGCTGCAGGATCGGTTCTGGATGGGAGCGGCGTACCGTGATTCGGAACGGAACCGCCGCAATCTGCTCTCGCGCTACGAGTTCAAGATCGAAAATCTTCCGCGGCTCGATTCGCCCGGGACGCTGGGCCAGCGGCGCGTGCAGGTTGTGTCGACTCACGGAGACTACCGGAGATCCCGGCCGTGGATGTTGTCGGGACAATACGCGGGAAAGTGGGTGCACGATCAGCTCGACACCACGCTCGCGCCGTATGCAGCGCATCTGGTATCGGGACGCACCGGCTATGACCTGAACCGCCGCCTCGACGTCGGCGCGCTGGCAAGCGTCATGTGGAGTGGTTCCGACGATCGCGTGCGCAAGGCCTTCGGCGCGGAGGTCGGGTTGCTGGTGATCCAGAACACCTGGGTGTCCCTCGGCTACAACGTGACGGGGTTTTCGGATCGCGACTTCAACGACGTGTTGGCGACCGACTCGACGTCGAGAGGCTTCTTCATTCGCCTGCGGCTGAAGTTCGACGAGAGTCTGTTCCGCGCGAAACCCGCCGCAGGACGCTGATCCATCGTTTACCATGTGGCAGCGCCGTATGCCACTGCCTCTCTCACCGCCGGATCCGGACAGGCCAGTGCTTCTCCTATCACCGTCATCCTGAACTGGAAGCCAGCCCGCTAGCCGCCGCCGAAGCCGAAAGGAAGATCCATGCTTACCAAAGTCCTCGTTGTTTACTCGACTGTTTTGACGACGCTGCTCGCGGCGTTCACGTTGGCGGGCTCGGCGGCCGCAAGAGTTCAACAGTTTGACGAGATCGACGCGCACCGCATCAATGTTCGTGAAGCGGACGGCACCCTGCGCATGGTGATTTCGAATCATGCGCGCCTGCCAGGTGTCATTCTCCGAGGGAAAGAGCATCCGCCAGTGGATCGCCCGTACGCCGGCATGCTGTTCTATAACGATGAAGGAACTGAGAATGGGGGACTCGTATTCGGTGGACACCGCAACGCGAATGGCGAGGTAGTGGATTCTGGCGTGAACCTCTCGTTCGATCGCTACGGAGCGAGCTCTCAATTCGTTCAACTCGCCGGCGTCGACGATTCAAAGAATCACATCGTCGGGCTGATTCTGTCGGACACTGATGCGACTGGCAATCGGCGACGTGTCTTCATCGGCCACGACAAAGAAGGCGTCGCCAGCGTCTCGCTGATGGACCGCAACGGACGAAAGAGAATTCTCTTACAGGTCGCACCCGACGGAACGCCCGGTATTTTGTTTCTCGACGCGGACGGCAAGGTCGTCAATCAGCTCGGGCCCACGCGGTCGCAATAAAGTCTCCGCAGGTCCGCAAGACACGGCTGAGCTGCACGGCTGTTATCCGGCGGTCGATTACTCCGCGGCAAACACCGGGACGTGGTGCGCGCCGCTCAGCCCTATGTCGTCGAGGCAGTCGCGCTGCAGGCGCTCGGCCTCTGTGCCGAGACGCTCCTGATCGTGATACTGCTGCTCGGAGCGCGAATGGTGTTCAAGCGGACCGCGCCGGCGCTGTTGATCAGCTGCGTCATCATCGGCCTGCTCGGGCACCCCGCTGCAGTTCCATGTCGACAACGCCCGTGTCTACATGGAGACCAACCGCGGCGAGTCCGACCTGTCGCGTCTCGTGCTGTTCAATCCCGACACGAAGCAGGAGGAGCTTGTCGAATCGGATCCGCAGAACGAGGTGGATTTCGGCAGCGCGATCTTTTCGGAGAAGACCGACGAGCTCGTCGGGACGACGTACGTGGGCGATCGCAGGCGCACGTATTTTCGCGACAAGTCGTACGAAGCGGATTACCAGCAGATCACGAGCAAGCTCCCCAACCGGGAGATCACGATCGCGGGCGGCACCCAGGACGATCGCAAATGGATGATCGTCGCGTCGGGCGACACCGAGCCGGGCGAGCGCTACATCTTCGATCGAGACGCGAAGTCGCTGACCATGCTGTACCGCGTGTTCGAGAAGCTGCCGCGCCAGCACCTCGCGAGCATGAAGCCGATCCGCTACAAGTCCTCGGACGGTCTCGAAATTCCAGGGTATCTGATGCTGCCGAAGGGACCGGCGCCGAAGAACCTGCCGCTGCTCGTGATCCCGCACGGCGGTCCGTGGGGACGCGACACGTTCGGCTACAACTCGCTCGGGCAGTTCTTCGCCAATCGCGGCTACGCGGTGCTGATGCCCAACTTCCGCGCGTCGACGGGGTATGGCAAGAAGTTCCTCAACGCCGGCAACAACGAGTGGGGCGGCAAGATGCAGGACGACATCACGTTTGGCGTCAAGCATCTGATCGCGCAGGGCGTCGCCGATCCGAAGCGCGTGGCGATCCTCGGCGGGTCCTACGGCGGCTACGCCACGCTGGCCGGCGTCGCTTTCACCCCGGATCTCTACTCGGCCGCCGTCTCCATCGTCGGTCCGTCGAATCTCCTGACGCTCCTCGATTCGATCCCGCCGTACTGGGAGGCGGGCCGGAAGATATTCCACATGCGGATGGGGGATCCGACGACGCCCCAAGGGAAGAAACAGCTCGAGCGCCAGTCGCCGCTCAACTCGGCGGCGAAGATCAAGACGCCGCTACTCGTCGTGCAGGGAGCGAACGATCCGCGCGTGAAGAAGGCGGAATCGGATCAGATCGTCATCGCGCTCCGCGACCGCAAGTTCCCCGTGGAGTACATCGTCGCGCCGGACGAGGGGCACGGCTTCGCGCGTCCCCTGAATAGCATGGCGATGTTTGCGGGCATCGAGAAGTTCCTGTGGAAGCACGTCGGCACGCGCTACCAGGAATCGGTGCCGCGCGAAGTATCCGCGAGGCTGAGGGAGATCACCGTCGATCCGGCAACGGTGAAGCTGGCGAAGCCGGTGGATCCCACCGCCGTGACGATGCCAACGCCGTCGCAGCCGCTGGAGATGGCGCCGGCGACCTACAGCGTGACGATTGCGCTCGGCGGCCAGTCGATGAAGATGGAGTCGACCAACACCGTCACCGATGCCGGCGGCACGCTCACTGTCACCGAGACGGCAAAGATGCCGCAGGGGGAGATGTCGGACGTCGGAGTGATCGACAAGGCCACTCTCGCGGTCAAGTCGCGCGAGATCAAGCAGGGCCCGATGACGGTGACGCTGGCGTTCGACGGCGCGAAGGCCACTGGCACCGCGGCGATGGGCGGTGCCGCACAACCGATCGACATCGATATGGGCGGTCCAGTCTTCGCCGACGGCCCCGGCGCCCTGCGTTCGATCGCGGCGCTGCCGCTCAAGGAGGGTTACACCCTCACGTTCCGCAACTTCGACGTGATGAAGCGCAAGTCCGCGCTGAAGCAGTTGAAGGTGGCGGCGATGGAGAATGTCACCGTGCCGGCGGGGACCTTCAAGGCGTGGAAGGTCGAGATCAAGCCGGCCGACGGTGCGCCCGGCGAACACACGATCTGGGTCGACTCGACATCGCGGCGCGTCGTCAAGATGATCGCGACGCTGCCGGAGATGGGCGGCGCTACCGCGACGATGGAGCTGACGAAGTAGGCGGGGCTTCAGCCCCGCCGCCCCGTCTCGATTCAGATTCCCACCGCGCCTGCACGCGCATTACACGACATGGTCACTGCAACTATTTCACTCAGCAGATAGGACATTGCTACCGCCGCTACACCACATCAATTGTGTAACCGGGAGCCCGTTGAGGCATTCGTCACGGCAACAAATCAGCGATCCATGCGGTGGTGAGCGGCGCAGCGGAGTGGCGGCGGTGTTGCACTACTTGGCACAGGAGTCAACTGATGCCAAGCCAGCCGTTATCAGAGCTTTGTTATCTCGATGCCGCAAAGGTCGACAGCCCTGCTGGCGTACTCTCGGAGCTCGACGTCATGACAGCCAACGGCGAGCAGCTTGGCAGCATCGCGGGTGTGGTGATCGAGCCGGCCGCCGGGCGCGCACGTTACCTCGACGTTCGATCGGCCGGCTGGCTTCGTCGCCGGCATTATCTTGTCGAAGCCGATCAGTCGGCTCAGGTCGATTCTGAACGGAAGGTGCTTCGTCTGCTCAGCGCCGAGGTGACGGAGGTGCAGGGCCTCAAGACGGCCGCTCTCCGTCAGTTTTCTGACGACGATCTGCTGGCGGCGTTGTTCCCATCTCGCGCGGCCTGAAAGGGAACGCGAAATCCGCTACATACCGTAGCGTTACTGGCGATGCACGACCGCCGGCCGCGTCGTTTCACCCTCCACTTTGATTTCCTGTCGGAGAGTCTTGAATTCGATCCACACGCTGCTGAACTCGGCCTGCATCTCCGCGCGCAGGCTCTGGATTTCGGTCCGAACGTTCTTGAACTCGTTCTGCATCACGACGTGTAGTTCGTCGGTCTTCATCGCAGAAGAATCGTAGCGTCGTCCAACACGGCCGAACAGCCGATCATTTCGGTGCGGTCGTTCTCGCGTGGTGTTCGCACGGCATCGGCGGGTACGCAGAATTTGCGTACCTGCATGTCGTCACTCGTCCCGAGTGTGGCCGGCGGCCGGATGCGTTGACATGGATTCATTTCAGCAGCCCGCCATGGACGTGGGGCTGCGAATTGCGGTCGAAAAGCGTGGCTGACCGTGTGCGATGGCTGCAAAATGCAGATAGACTTTTTCCTACAGCAGATGAACTGACGGCTTGGCCGTAAAGCCGCACGAAAGAATATGCCGTTTGTCCCAGGCGATGACGTCCACATCGCAGCTCTCGGCAAGGGCATCGTCCGCGAGGTGCGTAATGGCGGGCGCTATCTCGTCGAACTGAAGGGACGCTCAATCGTGGCCACCGAGGCACAGCTGAGCGCTGTGATCTCGCGGCAACGGTCGGGGGCAGGCGATGCTGACGCGTCGCAAACGAAGACTCCGCGTTCACATGCCCCCACATCTCTGGATCTGCACGGCAAGACGGTTGACGAAGCGGTCGCCGCACTCGACGGCTTCCTGAATGACGCGCTGCTCGCGCATCATGCGGAAGTGTGCGTGATACATGGACGCAGCGGCGGACGCCTGAAAGCCGCGGTCCATGCTCGCTTGAAAGAACTGCCCGTCGTCCGCGCCTTTCGCGTCGAACGAGCAAATGCGGGAGTCACCATAGTCCTTCTTTGACGTGCTGCAGCCAAATGACCACATTTGACGACCTGGTTCCCGGTGTCAGCCGAGCGGTTGCGCTTGCGGCATTCCGTGCGGGCTGCAATTACGGGCCGCGATCGACTGTTCATCACCGACAGCTGGTTCGGGCCGCGGGAGGAGCGCCTGCTGCCAGTCTTCCTGACCCGCTGACGCTGGAGTCGGCAGCGGCACTACGCGATGCTGTCTTGCAGAAGCGGCACATCGATACCGTCATCGATTGGCTGGAACAGGGGGCGCTGCCCTGGTCAGAGTACGAAGACTCGCGGGTGCAGGAGAACCGCAGCTGAGACTCGTCGAAATGCGACGTGGTTATTTTCCGAAGGAAGATGTCGATGCCTGTCGTGCGCGCCAGGCTGACGGTGCGTCCGCATACTTCGCGCGCAGAACTGTCCGGAGTGCGGCAGAACGCCCGCGCAACTGACGTGGGTGCATTTCAGCGGTCCTGCGTGGACATGGCAGCAGCTATGCGGACGTGAAGGATGGCTGACGCTGTGTGATCACTGCGGGCTTCAGATCGATTTCTTTCTCGAGCGAATGAACTGACGCGAGATTGGCAGTTGACCGCATCTCAGGCCATCGAGAATGAATGAGGAGAGAACGAAAGCGGGCCGGCGGAGAAAGGCCGCGCATTGTGTGGGACCGCGCGCCAGGATAAATCCGGGAGCTGCGGCATCAGGTGCGGCGATACTCCGCCAGCCCAATGACCGATCCGGCGGCGACTCGATACAGCCTCCTCTCTGAAGGAGTTGACGCGAATATGCGCCTGCCGCACGCGCGCGTCAAGCGCTTTATCAACGGAGGCTCCTACCAAGCCGATGTCAGGATCCCACCCGCACCTGGAACTGCGACGTCTGCAACGCCCCGCTCGGTTTGGCCACGTCGGTCATGACGAACAGCGTCCCATCGGACGCAACGCCGCAGTCGAATAGAAGAAAGAACGGCAGCTGCCGCGATGTCCCCGCAGGCACCATCAGGCCGTTGACAGGAGAGGACCCCGGGATCGGGATCGGTGACGTCACTGGCAGAGGCGCCACGCCCGGCACGGGAATCGGATTGAACGGCGGGATGGTTGAGGCGGAGACGGAGAGCGGCGAAGAGCCGGGGATGGGTGTAACGCGCGGCAGTGCGTTCACGCCGAACCGGTCTGTGAATCTGAACCGCAGGCCACTCAGAATGATGTCGCCGCCGGCGCTGACGATGATGATGATGCGCGTGCCGAACGCTGGGACGGCCACGCATGAGGTATCGGACACCAACTCAGGACGCAGCGTCGTCGGTTGGAAGCCGAACGAGGAGCCCATCGTCATACTCGACGACAGTGACGACGGCCCACCAACGTTCCGATTGCTATCGCACCCTGCGGTTGCGCCGAGAACCAGAAAAGCCAACAGCAAGCCGTACCTGGGAAAGCGCATCGACATTGCACACCTCGCCCACGTTCGCAAGCAACCGCCGTGCGCGATCCGTGCCGCAGAGGTTAGGGATTAGCGATCGCAGAAAGTGCGTACGACCGCACTCGATCGCATTGCAGATCTCGATGGCACAGGAACGTTGCTGGTGCGGGTCAGGAGGGCGGAAAAGAAAAAGAGAGGGCCGGCAGAGTACCGCCTCGCATCTGGTGAGACCGCGCGCCCGGAAAATCCGAAAGCCGCGGCATGAGGTGCGGCGAAACTCCACCGGCCCCGTGAGTGGTCCGGCGGTAACTCGATACGCCCTCCTCTGTTGGAGTTGACGCCAATATGCGCCTTCCCCGATGCGCGCGTCAAGTGGCTCCGGACAACGCGGTCACCGATGGAGGAGTCCGGGCGCGAGGCTAACGTCCCACCAGGATCAGCACGCCCGCGATCAACGCGAGAATCCCCATAAGCGGCGCCGGCAGCCCCAGCGCGATCATCGTGGTGAGCCCGTAGAGAATCAGCCAGATCGCCAGCACCAGCAGGCCTAGATTGCGTTGAATCAGGACAGCCATCGGTCACCTTCATTGAAAAGCAGACACAAACCCGGCCGATTTCCACCGCGGCCGCGGCAGTGTCGGGACCACTGCAACTGCTGAGCCGTGACAGCGGCTGGAGGCCTGGACCCTAAGGACCCTGGCAGAAATAGGTGTGCCGTTCTGGGCGTCGAGGCGCCTGCCTGGCAAGGCGCGAGGAGCGCGCATACCGGGAGTATGTAAGCGACGAGCAACGCAGCCAGGCAGGATGCATCGGCGGCCAGAATGGCGCATCTATTTCTGCCCGGGTCCT
>DASPXV010000056.1:0-24342 GCA_035637115.1 Vicinamibacterales bacterium | reverse complement strand
TAATCAGCGAACTCCCATGACGATTGCGCCGCTGGACTGGGCCGTTCTCGGACTGTATCTCGTCGCCATTACCGCGATCGGACTGATCGCGGGCTACCGCGTTCGTCGCAGCGGTGAGTACTTCCTCGGCGGCCGCCGGTTCGGGCCGTGGCTGATGATCGGCCAGAGCTTCGGCGTCGGCACGCACGCCGAGATGCCCGTGTCGCTCGCGGGCGCGGTGTACGCGTCCGGCGCGTCCGCGATCTGGTACCAGTGGAAGAACCTGTTCATCACGCCGTTCTACTGGCTGATGGCGCCCGTCTTCCGGCGCTTCCGCCGCACCACGATGGCCGAGTTCATCGAGGATCGCTACGGCTCGTGGATGGGCGGGATCTACATCGTGTTCGCTCTCTGTTTTCTCATCATCAACACGGGCAGCATGCTCAAGGGAGCGGGCAAGGTGATCAGCCAGGCGACCGGCGGCGGCGTTGGCGTGAACGAGATCGTCGTCGTGATGACCGTCCTCTTCGTTCTCTACAGCTTCGTTGGAGGTCTCGTCGCCGCCGCGTGGACCGATCTGTTCCAGGGCTTTCTCATCATCGCGCTCTCGTTCATGCTCATCCCGCTCGGCTGGAGCGGCGTCGGCGGCTTGTCAGGCATGAAGGCGACGCTGGCGCCATTCCGTTTTTCACTGTCAACGCCGTCCGGCATCGGTCCGTGGGCGATCGCGATGCTCACGATCAACGGGCTGGTCGGCATCATGGCGCAGCCGCATCAGCTCGCCGCGGTGGGGACGGGCAAGGACGAGCGTACGTGCCGCATCGGCATGTTCTACGGAAACTTCGTCAAGCGCGTGTGCACGGTCGGATGGGCGCTCGTCGGACTGATCGTTGCCGCGATGGTGGCGCAGGGAGCGCCGCATGCCGCGCCGCTCGCCGATCCAGAGAATGCGTTCGGACTGGCGTGCCGGCTGCTGCTGTTTCCGGGCGCGCTCGGTTTGATGATCGCGTCGATCCTTGCCGCGAACATGTCGACATGTTCGGCGTTCCTCGTCGACAGTGGCGCGCTTTTCACGGAGGGTCTCTATCGGCGGCGTCTCGTCACGGGACGGCCGGATCGGCACTACCTGTGGGTGGGGCGTTTCAGCGGCTTCGCGATCACGATCCTCGGAGTCTTCTACGCGGTATTTCTCATCCAGAGCGTGCTCTACACATTCCTGCTCACCGAAACGCTCGCGACGTTCGTCGGTATCGGCGTGCTCGGCGGTATCATCTGGCGCCGCGCGAACCGGTGGGGCGCGCTGGCGAGCCTCGTCTGCGCGCTGGCCGCGAACTTCTCTCTGTATGCGCTCACGGGCCAGCGGCTGGATCACTGGGATCCGAATGTGTTCCTCGCCGCGCTGCTGGCCGGAATCGCTGCCCTCGTCGTCACCAGCCTGCTGACGCCGGCGGAACCCGCCGCGGGGCTGGACTCGTTCTTCCAGCGCCTCGAGATCTCCAGCGAGGACGATGTCGCCGTGAAGCCGTTGCTGCTGGTGAATCTCCTGAGGCCGCGGATTGCGGGACGGTGGCGGATCTTCGGTGAGGATCTCGGCGGGTTTAGCGTCGCGTGGCTGTGGGTGCTCGCGCTGGTCGCGGCGACCGCGCTGTTCTTCCGAATGTGATCACTTGATTGCCACGATCTCGACCTCGCCGTCGCGTCTCATGACGCTGACGGCGACGTCTCGCGCGTGCCGTTCGAGCAGAAGATCGACCCGGGCTCCGCCCACGACGAGGTTGCGCAGTTGCAGCCGCTCGATACTTTCCGGCAGCGATGGCTGTTGGAAGGTGATCCGCCGGCGCGCGGCATCGATCTGCATGCCGAGCGCGGCCTGGACGAACAGATAGACCGCACCGGCAGCCCACGCCTGGGGTGCGCAGGCCACCGGGTAGAGCGTGGGCCCTTCGTCCGACCGCCGATGGAAGCCGCAGAGCAGTTCCGGCAGACGATGGAGATCGACCGCCTTGCTGAGATCGAGCATGGCCTCGAGAAGCGTGGCGGCCACGGTCGTAAATCCGTATCGTGCGAGTCCCGCCGCGGCGATGGCGTTGTCATGCGGCCAGATCGATCCGTTGTGGTACGACATCGGGTTGTATCGGGACTCGCCGGCCGCGACGGTCCTGATGCCCCATCCGGCAAACGAGGCCTCCTGCATCAGAGACGTTGCGACAATGCGGGCGCGTTCCGGCGAGCTCACGATGCCGCTGAAGAGACAGTGCGCGACGTTGGATGTCCGGACGCGGCAGGGGCGCTTCTGTCCATCGAGCGCGAGGGCGTACGTGCCCAGATCATCACACCAGAAACTCTCCTCGAACCGCCTGCGAAGACGATCGGCGCGGGAACGCCATTCTTCCGCGAGTGCCGGCTCGCCCCGAACGATGGCGAGGTCTGCTGCGCTGCGCCACGCGGCGTAGGCATAGCCCTGCACCTCGCACAGCGCGATTGGGGGATCGGCGAGCGTGCCATCAGCGTGGAATACCGAGTCCCACGAGTCCTTCCAGCCCTGCTGGACGAGCCCGTTCTCGCTGCGTCGCGCGTATTCCAGGAATCCATCGCCGTCCGGATCGCCGTCTTCCGTCATCCACTGCAGCGCGATGAGCAGATGCGGCCAGAGCTGCTCAATGAGCGCGGCATCCTGCGTTCGTGTGAAGTACTCGCCGGCCAGGATCACGAACAGCGGCGTCGCGTCGATGCTGCCGTAATAGCGCCCGAACGGCACTTCGCCGAGCGCTGGCATCTCGCCGTCGCGCATCTCGTGCAGGATCTTGCCCGGCGCGCCATCCTGGGCATCCGATCGCGCCTTGGCCTGCGTCGACGCGAGGAACGTCAGCACGCCGCGCGCCACGTCAGGGTCGGCCCAGAGCAACTGCAGCGCGGTAATGATTCCATCGCGTCCAAACGGCGTGCTGAACCACGGGATGCCCGCATAGGGGTAAAAGCCGTGGGGTGTCTCGGTGATCATCATCTGCAGGTCGGCCGCCGAGCGTTTCACCCATCGGTTGAACGCTTCGCTCGACGCGTGCACATCGCATGCGCGGCGGCCGCGCGCGATGGCCGTCTTGCGGGCTTTCTCGAGCGCCGTGTCGTAGTCCGGTTGCGGCGCATCAACGTGCGCGTATCCGCAGCGCACGCTCATGTCGAAGGCGACGCACGCGCGCGGCTCGAGGCGAAGATGAAAGGTTGCCGCTCCCGGGTCGAGCTGGTCCGGCCGCCGCGTCCACTGGATCCGCGTCCGTCGTTCGACGCCGTCGAGGCCGACATATCCCAGCAGACATTCGTCCGTGAGCCGGTCGGGCAGGCGCGTGCCGCGCCGGACGCGCCTCGTGCCGCGCACTTCGAAGACATCGGCGAAGTCGGCGTCGAACAGGATGACCAGCGGCACGTCGACCGTGCCCCCGCCATAGTTGCAGATACGCAGTTTCTCCACGCTGACCCCGTCGCCGAGAATGCGGGCTCGAAACACATGGATCTGCCCGTGCGGGATCTCGATCTGTTCCCGCTGTTCCCGCCGCCGCACGTCGACATTCGTCAGGTCCCCCACGAATGCGACGTTGTCGTCCGTGACCGTTGAACTGAGCAGCAAGGGCCGGCCCCGCGCGAGCAGAAGCTCCAGCTGCGACAGGTAGCGTGTTCCGCGGTAATAAAGGCCCTGTTCTCCTCCCTGTTCCGTCCCGATGTCGCCGAGCTGATCGAACACGCCAAACGTGTCGCCGTACTTGAGGACCCGCTGCGCCGCCAGCGTTCGCCGCATCTCGGCGACGACAGCGAATTGATCGTCCACTTGGACGGCGTCTGCCATATTGGCGGATTCCTCAGGCGGCGGCATGCGCGGTCTTGGTCTCCAGGATGCGTCCGTAAAGCGCGACGTGATCCTCAGCCATGCGCCGCGCGGTGAACCTGCGCTCGAAGGCCCTGCGGCAGGCGCGGCGATCGAGTGTCTTCACGCGGCGTGTCGCTTCAATCGCCCCGTCCACCGTGTCGACGATGAATCCCGTGACTCCGTCCTCGATGATCTCCTCGACCGAGCCGCCACGGAACGCGACGACGGGAGTACCGCAGGCGAGCGCCTCGATCATCACGAGCCCGAAGGGCTCCGGCCAGTCGATGGGGAAGAGCAGCGCACGGGCGTTTCCAAGGAACTCGTTCTTCCCGGCCTCGCCGATCTCACCGACGAAGTCCACCAGCGGATTCTTCATGAGCGGCTCGATCTCACGCGCGAAGTACGCGGCGTCGGCGCGATCCACCTTTGCGGCAATCTTCAGCGGCTCCCCCAGCGCCGTGGCGATGGCGATGGCGCGATCGACCCGCTTTTCCGGAGAGATGCGGCCAAGGAACGCGAGGTAACCGCCTGGTTCGTACCGCGGCGCCAACTGGTCAGGGGGCAACCCGTGCCGGATCGTTCCCATCCAGTTCACGTGAGGAAGCGGCGCGCGTTGCGCATCGGAGATCGAGATGAGCGGCACGTCGGAGAACTCTGTGAAGAGCGGCGGGAGATCGGGAAGATCAAGCCGGCCGTGCAGCGTCATGACGGAGCGTGTCGAAAGCCTCCGAATTACCGGAAGGTGGATGTGCGCGATGTGAAAGTGAAGGAGATCGAACTGGGACGCAGCCGCCGCGACGCGCTCGACGAGCAGCACATGCCAGGCGATGTGATCGATGCACGCGGCGTCAAGACGCAGCGACCGTGGAGAGACGGGTACCAGCGTGGCGCTGGTACGCGAGTCTCCGCTGGCGAACAGCGTGACGTCGTGTCCAAGCCGCACGAGCTCGTCCGTGAGGTACGCGACCACGCGTTCCGTCCCGCCGTATGAGGCTGGCGGGACACTCTCGATCAGCGGAGCGACCTGGGCGATTCGCATCGTCGGGGTTCTCGCTTCAGACGCGGTCGCCGACGCCGGATACGCCAGCTTCACGCGCGCAATGTGCACAGCAGTACATCGTCCCGCGTGCCTCGACGCCGTGGCCGATGATTTTGCAATGGCAGTGCGCGCAGACTGGCGCCAGCGCGTGAATCGCGCATTCGAAACTGTCGAAGGTCTGGGACTTTCCGGAGGCAGTGATCTGAAAAGCCTTGTCGTAATCGTTACCACACACGCTGCACTTCGCCATCTGCCTCCTCCACCGCTCGGGCAGGGGCCCGGTTCAGCGCGACCTGACCCCTCCTCGTGAATCTGACTCAGCGTGATCTGAATCAGCGCCGACGTGCTCTATGGTTTCTGTTCCGTCGCGTCAGAAATCTCGAGCCGGCGTCCCTGCGTGACCTGCTCGGGCGGCGCTGGCATCCGGATTTCGAGGACGCCATCCTTGAAGCTCGCTTTCGCCTGATCGCCGATTGCCCCGGCCGGCAGCGGCATGGTACGGCAGAAACTCCCGTACATGCGCTCCGACTGGTAGAGTCCGGCCCGTTCTTCTTCGTGCTCGTGCCGCCGCTCGCCCGAGATCGTGATTTCATCGTCAGTGACGTTCACGGTGACGTCTTCCTTCTTCAGGCCCGGGAGATCGGCCCGGACGACGAGCTCATTGTTGCCCTGAAAGACTTCGACCTCAGGGGCCCATGCCGGCCAGTCGGCGGCGCCGCGCGCTGGCGACGTGAAACCGCGCTGGCCGAAGGGTGAAATCCGACCCGCGCCAAAACCGAAGTCCGCCAGGAGCCGATCCATCTCATTGGCAAAGCGGTCGACAATTCCGCTCTGCCTTCGACGCCACTGTTCGGGCTCGCGGCGCGCGATCGTTCGATCGTCACGAGTGGCAGGACTTTTTTCAGCCATTGATAACCTCCTTCGTCAACTAATGCGCTCCGCCGCCCGAACAGGAGCCCGCAACCGGCTTGATGGACGAGATGGTAATTTCGGGCGTGTTTGCCTTGGTGAGCTCCCCGGAGACTGCACGGCCGCTGGTGCCGGTTGCCCCCAGCTCAGCCTTCGCGTCCTCGTCCTTTTTGAACGTGCCGGTAATTTCGACGCGCTGACCGACCTGAGCTTTTAGTTCACTCTCCTTGTCGCCGGTCACCCGATAGACCTTCCCAAGATTACTTGGCGATCCCGCTGTTCCGACTGGCGGTGAGGCTGGTGGCGTCTCGGGGTTCGGCATGTCCGTGGCCTTGGTGGCAGGGTTCAGCATGGCGTGCGTCAACACGAACTCATCCGTCATGCCCATTTCTCCCGGGACCGGACTCCGCTTCAACACGGTAGTTTCCTTCTGAACGCAGCCCGTCACCGTGATCGTTGCCTGGTCATCGGCACGCGCGCCGCTTGTGGGCGCCTGACTTTGCTGCGCACCGACAGTAGCGCCGGCACCGGCCAGAAGAAGCGCGGCCGCCCATCCCACTGCAAGTCTCTTAGCCATGAGTTACCTCCGAATACAGGAAGTCCGTGAACCAGAAGTACCAAGCAAGCACGTCGCCATCTCGTCGGCGACGAAATGTGCCGGTTCGTAAGATTTTTGGGAATGCGGCGTGCGGTGCGCGTGATTACCCGCGGTGGGGAGCTGCAGCGCAACGGTGAAGCGGTGACATGCCGAGGTCCGAGATCCGATGCCCGGAAACGGACATCGAATCTCGAGCCTCTCGAACTAGAACACGTATCGCAGGCTTAACTGCACGTCACGACGCGAGTTGTCCTTGCCCGTGATGCGGCCGAACGTGGAGCTGGTCGGATCGGTGGACGGGTTGCTCAGGTTCGGGTGGTTCAGGAAGTTGAAGACCTCCGCCCTGAACTGGAACGACTGGCGTGCCTTCACCGCGACGTTCTTGAACAGCGCGATGTCCCACTGATACTGGCCCGGGCCGTACATGTTATTGCGCGGCGCGTTGCCGAACGTGCCGTTCGCCGGCTTCACGTACGCCGCCGGGTTGAACCAGAAGTTCTGGTCAGCGGTCGCGCCCTGCGACAGCTGCCCATTGGAGTTCGCATTCGGGTCGCCGACCAGGTCCCACGGCTGACCGAACGAATCGCCGACCCCCGCGATGTCGTCGCCGCGGGTCACCCACAGCGGGTTGCCGGTGCGCATGAAGGTCGCGCCCGAGATCTGCCAGCCGCCCAGCACGCGTCCCTTCAGCGACGTGGTCTCCTTCCGATAGATCGGCAGGTCGTAGATGTAATAGAAGTTGAACACGTGCCGGCGATCGAAGCTCGAGTTGCCCCAGAAGCCGGAATCGTCGTACGAGTTGAACAGGACGTCGCGCTTGCCGCTCGCATTGTCCTCGGAGTGGCTGAACGTGTACGCCAGGCCGAACTTGAAGCCGTTGCGGTAGCGGCGATCGGCGCTCAGCTGCAGGCCGTTGTACTCCGAGCGGCCCGTGTTTTCCGACAGCCGGATAACGCCGTAGCCCTTGTACGGACGCAGGTACGCCGAGTTGATTCCGGGATTGGCCTGCACCGTGCCGGGCAGCAGCTGATTGATGTTGCGCTCGCGCTGCAGGTTGCGACCCTTGCGCCCGACGTAGGACGCGTCGACGACGAATCCTAACGGCGCGTCGCGCTGCACGCCGGCGGAATACATGTAGGCGACCGGATGCTTGAACACCGGATCGATGGCCGTCATTCCGAGCGGCAGGCTGGCTGCGCCGCCGGCGCCGCCCGGATTGTCTACCGAGCCGTTGCTCACGCTCACCTGCGGCTGGAAGGGCGGGTTGCCACCGAGCAGCATCGAGTCGTTCAACGTCACCCGGTTGTGGAAGACGCCACCGCTGACCTTCACGATCGTCTTGTCGTTCAACCCGTAGGACACGCCGGCGCGCGGCTCGAAGACGTTCTTGTGCGTCTGGGTCAGCCCGCGCGGCGCGCCGACGAACAGCGCCTTGACTGCCGGATCGTTGTAAACGGAGAGGGTGCTGGCCGAGCTCGGGAAACCCGTGCCGGGGAGGACGATCCCGTTGTAGCGCGGGCCGCCCAGGATCCGCCCGCTCGCGGGATCAATCACCGCCTGATTGGTCCTGTCGTAGTAGGCCGGGTCGAACGTTGCGATATTGTTCGTCGTGGAATACCACGGCGGCCACAGCACGTAGCGCACGCCGCCTTCGATGGTCAGGTTGCTCCTCGGACGCCAGGAGTCCTGCACGAAGAAGTCGCCCGCCAGGGCCCGCCACTTGGTGAGCGCGCGCTGGCCGATCTCGGCGTAGTTCGTGAAGATCCCGATCGCCGCATCCGCCATCCCCAGCCCGGTATGGCCGGCGCTTGTGGTGTTGGTGAACTCGAAGCGGCCGTTCTGATTGTTGGTGCTTCCCGGAATCGGCTGCACGTTGATCTGATCGAAATCGTCCTCACCCGAGTACTCGACCACCACGCCCCCCTTGAACGTGTGCCGGTTCTTCACCCACGTCGTCGCATTGGCGAACGTGTTGATCGGGCCGACCGAGGAAGACGGGTACGGGCCTCCGTCGATCTCGCTGAAGGGGCTCATCGTGATCGTCGGAATCTTGTCGGGAATCTCCTTGAAGTCAGGAAAGAGGTACGGGTAAGTGATGCCGTACTTGGTCCGCTTGTAAAGATCGCTCTGGAACACGTTGATGTAGACCTCGTCGAGCGAGCGCGTGAAACTCGCTTCGTTGACGAGGTTGTTGCGCAGCGTGCTCGTCCAGCTCAACGACTGATTCGTGTTCGGCCGGTTCCAGTCAGTCCGCGCGTAGGGGAACGTGCCGCGGAACGCGTCGACCGCCTTCCAGTTGTACTTGCCGAACCGGTAGACTAGGCCGTTGTTTGCGCTGAAGCGATAGTCGAAGCGCAGGTTGTCCTTGCGCTGGTGCTGCGGATTCTCGCTATTGACGATCGCGTTGGCGGTGCCGGAGCGGAAGCCTGGCGTCGACGGCACGTAAGCGTTCAGCATCGCGAGCCCGTTCGCGCTCAGCCGCCCCGCCGGAATGATGTTGCCCTGGAACGGCTGTCCCGTCTGCGGGTCGATGATGGTGCGGGCGCCGTTGAAGAAGCCATTGTTAGGATCGAGCAGTTCGCTGAAGTTGCCGGTCCGCATCTTGTCCGTCGGCACCGTCGCGGTGTTGGTCTGCACGGCGAGGAACTCGACCCATTCCTGCGCGCCGAAGAAGAACAGTTTGTCCTTCATGATCGGGCCGCCGAACGAATAGGCCGGCTGCTTGTAGTTGAACGGGGCCGGCCCGTCGTGCTCGAACGCGTTCGGGCTCTTGTTGCGCGTCCAGGTGTTGGCCTGCAGCTTGTCATCGCGGTAGAAGAACGAGCCGCTACCGCTGAAACGATTGCTGCCCCCCTTGGTGACCATGCGGATCTGGCCGCCGCTGGCGCGGCCGTACTCCGGCATGTAGTCTCCCGTCAGGACCTGCACTTCCTGGATCGCGTCGACGTTCTGGATGCCCACGATCGCGCCGGACGAGCGAGTGCGGATCGCGGTCGCGCCGTCGACCGTGATGTTGTTCTCGTCGCTGCGGCTGCCGTTGATGCTGAAGCCGCCGTTGCCGAGATCAGAGAATCCGTAGTTGTTGAAGCTTCCGCCGGTGACGCCCGGTTTCAGGCCGACGACGCCGATCGGGTTGCGACCCGAGAACGAGAGCTGCTCGATGTCCTTGGACTCGATCGTCTTGCGCAGGGCGACGTCGGTCTGCAGCCGCGGCGACTCCGCGGTGACGGTGACGGACTCGCTCAGGGCGCCGGTCTCGAGCGCGAAATCGAGGGTCAGCGAGCCCGCGGCGTCGAGCTGCACGTCCTTCTGCAGCGATTTCTTGAAGCCCTGCAGCTCCGCGGTGACGTTGTACCGGCCGGCCGGCAGGTTCGGGAATGTGTAGAAGCCGGTGCCGTCGGTGACGGTGTTCCAGCTCAATTGCGTCTGGGTATTGATCGCGGTGACGGTGGCGCCGGGCACGAGCCCTCCCTGGGCATCCTTCACGCGGCCGGACAACTGACTTCGATCGAACTGGGCGGCCGCCGTACTCGCGACCATCGCGAAACACAGCAGCAGGAACGCGCACTGTCGCGCACGTTGAAACAGGTATGGCATTGACTCCTCCATGGGCCTATCCGGACCCCTGCCGGATACGCCGTCACGGAGGCTACGACGCCCTTGCTTCCCAGTCAACTACCATGGATAGGAGTAGAATGGGGACTTCGGCCGCGCTCCGGAACGGCAATACGAGCAGGAGGGCCTCCATGTCGATCGATGACGATGTCCTCTTCGGGATCAAGCCAAAGCCGGCCCGTATGTCCCTGCCAGCGGGCCTGCCGCCCGGGCTGACGGACCGGCGCGATCACAGCCGCCGCGAGGCGCTGGTGCGCCGCATCCTGGCGGAATTCGATGACATGCCGGGAATGGCGCTGTCGCTGAAACAGGCCGGCCGCTTCCTCGGAATCGACGAAAAGGCCTGCGCGCGGATTCTTGCCGTGCTGACGCGGGACGGCCAGTTGCGGCGTAATGCGAACCTGCAATACGTCCGCAGCGAACGTCCGAACCGCCTCGCGCGCGGCTAGCCTATAGCCTCGCCGGCCACCGCACGGCGCCGATCGATGGCACAGGATTCCCGCGTCAGGTACTCCACGACTTCGCTCGCCCCGTAATCGCGGGCCTCGCCGCGGAGGAATTGCTCGATTTCCGGCAGACTGATACCCGACGTCAGAATGGCGGGCTCGACCCCGTCGTCGCGCCGCTGCCCAAATCCCACCGTTGCCGCCAGTCCGTTGCACAGGCACTTGCGGCCGAAGGTGTCCTCGAGGCGTCCGCCTTTTCGCACGTAGTCCTCGGAAGGCTCCCCCGGACAGCGGTAACCCAGGCTGCCGTCCGTCCGGCGATATGTCTCGCGCAGGTAACCCAGATCGCAGCGCCGCGTCCGCGCGGCGTAGACCTCCGGTTCCGAGAGCGTCTGCGCGAGCTGCAGCACCTTGAAAGGAAAGCCTGTCGGAGAGGCGAGCGGCTCGGTAACCACGCGCGCGGTCCGTGCACGCACGCGGTCGAACACACGTGCGCGCAGATCGGAATCGATCCCCGATTCCTCGCAGAACGCGAAGAGCGTTCCGACCTGAATGCCCGCGGCGCCCTGCGCCCGCGCTTGTTCCATGCCCTCTGGTGAGGCGCACGATCCCGCGATCCAGAATGGCAGGCCGAGGCCGCGGATCCGGCTGATATCCACGACGTCGCGCGGGCCGTACGCCGGTTCACCTTCCGGAGTCAGCGTCATGGCGCCGCGCGGCGGGGCATTGTGGCCGCCGGCGTGATGCGCCTCCACGACGAAGCCGTCCACGCCGCCATGACGCGCGAGACTGACCGCGAGCGTGGCGGACGATACGATGGCCAGGAAGCGCGGGCGGCGCAATGGCGGCGGCGCCGCCAGCGCCAGGACCTGCGAAGGGTCGAAGCACAGGTCGAAGCGCTCACCGGCCTGCACGCCGGTCACGTGCAGCGGCAGGGCGACGGGCTGATGTTGCTGCAGCGCGTCGATCATCGCGGGAAAATCACGCGGAATGCCCGCGCCGACCAGGACGTAGTCCACGCCCGCCAGCAGCGCGCCGTAGAGCGTGGGCGGCGTCGGGAGCTGAACTTTCTCGAGGAAGTTGATGCCCACGAGACCGGCGTGTCCTTCTTTGGCGAGGAACACCTCGGCGAATCCCGCGACCACGGCAAGCGCGTGAAGATGCGGCGCGGGAGCGGCGGAGAACATCGGCAGGCTCTTGAACGCGGTCGTCCTCGCTATGCCGCCGGGGACGAAGAATCGCGCGAGCACGTCGCGCGCGACGGCGCGATCAGGAAAGCGATCGAGAGCCCTGCGGATATCACCGTGCGGGTCGCCGAGCTGCAGCCGCCGCGTGAGGACGACATCGAGCGCCGTGCCGGAAACCACTCCGAGCTCCCCCCGCGAGGACACGGCGCGCGCAAGCCGCCAGCCCGAGACCGCCACGCCCATGCCGCCTTGTATGAGTACGGGTTGCTGCATGCCGTAAGCGTAGCCGCGCAGCCGCTGCGCGACTGTCACAGTTGTGTACCCGGCGATTACTTAGAGTTGCGGGTGGAGCGCGGGCGGCTCGCTACCACGTCACGCGGACGACGCCGCTCTTGCCGATCTCCGTATCGCGTGTGAGCAGCGGCAGACCAAGATCGCGCGCGGCCGCGCAAATGAGCGCATCGAACGGGTCGCGGCTGATCTGCCCGCGCAAGTCGTCGGCGTCCAGCACCTGCGCTGCGGTGAGGTCGTACGGCTGGTAAGCGGGATTGCTGAAGAGATCTCCGAAGAATTCACGCGGCGAGCGCCGCAGGTTGAAGCGTCCCGCGCGCGCGAGCAGCGCGACTTCCCACATCACTGCCGCCGGCACGTAGACGAGCGCCTGGCGTGCTTCCGCTGCCGCGAAGTGCGCCGCCGCGCGTTTGCCGAGCCGCGCGCTGCCTCCGGCGTGGAACAACAGCGCGTGCGTGTCAGTGACCGCGGCGTCCATGTTTACCCGCGCCGCTTCTTCGCACGCGGCGGCCGCTCTTTCACCAGCATCGGCCTGTGGAGCGACCGATCGAACATCGCGCGCACGTACGTGCCGGCGGTTTCGAGATTGGGATCGTCGGGCGGCAGATCGATCGTGCCGGCGACGGACCGGATCGCCGCGCGGTCGGTGCGTCCCTGCATGCGTGCCTCGGTGACGAGCCGGTCGAGCACCTCGCTGACGCTGCCCCGGGCGCTCGCGGCCGCCTGCGCCCGCAGCCAGAGCAGGTTATCTTCTCCGACGGTGACCGAGACGGCTCTCTTCATATAGATACGATATCACATCTTTATCGTGTGAACGCCCCGGCTGAGTCGGGCGGACTATGGGACTCGCGGCAGCGCGAACGCCACGTAAACGCCGCCCGGTCCGCCGGCCGGTGACTTCCCGCCGCCCGCGGCCACGACGATGAACTGCCGTCCGTCGACTTCGTACGTCGCGGGTGTTGCGTTTCCCGAAGACGGCATCGTCGCTTCCCACAGCAGGGTGCCGGTGGCCTTGTCGAACGCCCGGATCTTGCGATCGTGGTCCGTGGCCGCAATGAACACGAGGCCGCCTGCCGTGACGATCGGGCCGCCGTAATTCTCGCTGCCGGTGTTGCGCAGCCCCTGCTGCACGAGCTCGGGATACTCGCCGAGCGCCACTTTCCAGATGTACTCGCCGGTGTTGAGGTTGATGGCACTCAACGTTCCCCACGGCGGCGCCGTCGCGGGATAGCCGTCCGGGTCCAGGAACTTCCGATATCCCGTGAAGAGGAAAGTGTTGTTGATCAGCGGATGGACGTTGCCGTTTCCACTTCCGCCGCTGCCTCGGCTGCCGGCCGGCGGGTCCTGTCCTGTCAGCGTGAACTGCACGATCGCGTTGACAGCGGCGGCACCGAGCTGGGGAAAGCCGGGCATCCGTCCCGTGCCTTGCCTGATGATGGTGGCGACGTCGCTGAAGGTGCGCCGATTGCCGATGCCCACGAGCGACGGGATCTGCGGCGGCGTGCCGGCGCGATCGTCACGGTGGCAAGCCGCGCAGTGTTGCAGGTACAACGCCTCTCCGCTGTGACCGCCGCTGTTGGCAGCCATCGTTCCGGTCCAGGCGAGATCGTTTGCATTGACGTAGTAGAGCGATGTCTCGGGGTCGAACGCCTGTCCGCCCCATTCCGCGCCGCCGTCGAAGCCGGGAAATACGACCGTGGGTTTCTCCACGCCAAATGGTACGAATTGCCCGTCGCTGCGAAACGTTTTGAACTGGTCCAGCGCCCACTGATGCACAGCTGGCGTGCGGTTCGTCAGCAGATCGGCGGTCAGGATCTGTCGAGCGAACGGCGCCGGCTTCGTCGGCAGCGGTTGCGTGGTCGCCGCGACCTCGCCGGGCAGTCCGCTTCGGGGAAACTTCCTGTAATCGATCGGAAACATCGGCTTGCCGTTGGTACGATCGAACAGAAAGAGGAAGCCGTGTTTCGTCGCCTGCGCGATCGCATCGATGGTGCGCCCATCGCGGCGGATCGTGACGAGCGTCGGAGGCGACGGCAGGTCCCGGTCCCACATGTCATGACGCACGAACTGGAAGTGCCAGACGCGTTTGCCCGTGGCGGCGTCGAGCGCGATCAGCGAATTCGCGAAAAGGTTGTCGCCCGGGCGGTCCGCGCCGTAGAAGTCGCTGGCGGCGGATCCTGTCGGTACGTAGACCACACCGCGCCATTCGTCGAGGGCCATGCCCGCCCAGTTGTTCGCGCCGCCGCTGTATTCCCACGCGGCCTTCGGCCACGTGTGGTACCCGGTTTCGCCGCGATGGGGAATCGTATGAAAGGACCATCGCAGCGCGCCCGTGCGGACGTCGTATGCGCGAATGTCGCCCGGAGAAGTCGGGAGGCCCTCGCCGACGCGCCCGCCGACGATCATCACATCTTTATAAATGACGCCCGGCGTCGTCAGGCGCACGCCCTGCGTCTCGGGATCGCGTCCCAGGTTTTCGCGCAGGTCGATGTGCCCGGACACGCCGAAGGTGTCAATCGGCTTTCCCGTCGCAGCATCCAGCGCGTAGATGAAGTCGCCCACTGCGGCGAAGATGCGTCGATCGTTTCCCTCCGTCCAATACATCACCCCGCGGTTCGGGCCGCTGCCGCGCACGCCGGAGTCGAACGTCCATAGCAGCTCGCCCGTTGCCGCGTTCAGGGCGAAGGTCTTGTGCGTGGGTGTATAGCCGTAGAGCACGTTGCCGACAACGACCGGCTGCGTCTGCATTGCCCCGGGCTCGCCGGTGTCGTACGTCCACGCGACCGCGAGCTGCTTCACGTTCGCGCGGTTGATCTGCGTGAGCGGGGAATAGCGCCGTTGTTCCGGGCCACCTCCGTATCCCCAGGTCTCGGCGCGCAGAGCGGGATTTTGGGCAAGGAGACCTGCAGTAGAGATCGCGAGCGGAGCCAAGACAAGAAGCAGAGCGGCGGATTGGCGGGCGATCACGGTGCCGTAAGTTTATGACAGGGTCGTACGACCGACGCGCCAGCTCATCGCTATCAATTCCCGTTTACTTTACCGCTTAAGTGTGCAAATCTCCGGCCTCCGCAAGAGCGCGGCAAAGGAGCTCTGACCAACTGCAATCAGGATGGCGTCGATTTCGACTCGTCGACGCGCAACAGCATTGCCATGCGCAATGCGAACGTGGACAACGTGCGGTACGGCGTGTTCATCGAGCAGTCGGATTCCCTGAACAAGGTTTACGGCAACTACGCCACGACGCGCGGTGTCCCCAGCATTCCGGGGCGATCCGTGGGTGTCTATAACAATGCGACCAGCAGCAGTACGCGCGGCATTACCGACAAGAACACCGTATTCTGCAACACCAGTGACGTGATTGCCGATGGCCTTCGCGTGGGGTCGATCGCCACCGCGACGGGAGGCGTCGCCGAGACGGCTCACACGTTCCTGTTCAATAACGTCGTACGGAACAGCAGAGGAAACGGCATCCTGGTCGACACGCAATTCCCGCGCAGCGTGGAGAACTATTTCTCCCAGACGGTGCTCTCGGGGAACAAGACCGATATCAACTCGCATCCGTCGAACGGCGCCGCGCCTCCGGACTTTTTCAATCCGCCTTCCGCGATCAATCTCGCGCTGCGCCAACCGGCATTGGCGTCGTCGGCGGCGTCCGACTCGGCTCCCGAGGCGGCCGTGGATGGCCTCGCCTACACCCATTGGATCGCCGGCGACGAACGTGAGCCCTGGCTGATGGTGGATCTCGGCAGCAGCGTGTCTTTCGGGCGCATCATGTTGAAACAGATCGCAGCCGCCGTCATCGCCCGCGTCGTCCTTCAGATCTCGCAAGACGGCGTGACCTTTACCGACCTCCCGGGCACCGCACGAGAGATCGTGATGAATCGCGACGTGAACAATGTCTCGTTCGCGCCGGTCACGGCCAGGTTTGTGCGGGTCAGCATCACGGAATTCGCCGGCGGGCCCGCCGGCTTCGAGGAAGTCTCGGTGCATCCGAAATGATGCGCCGCACATGGAGACACCGCATGAAGACGTTCCGCACGGTCCTGTTCGCGTGTGTTGTGTTGGGGGTGATCGCTCTTGCCGCGAATCGTGCGAGACCGATTGCTGCGGCACAGGAGCCCGGCGTCAACGCCGGCACGTACGATATTGCCCTTCAGGTCTCACAAGCTGATGGCCGATCGACGTGGTCGTACAGGATTACGAAGACCTCGGAGGACGCCAAAGATCTCGGACATTTCATCGTCAACTTCGGCAACTGCGGAGACCAGAGTCCGACGATAGCCAGCATCGTGTCCGCGACCGTCAACGGCATGGATTGGATGAGTGAAATCGAGTCGACCGAAGGCAGCACGGGTTGTGACGTCGCCGGGAATGTCGTCAAGTTCGACAACCTTCCCGAGGCCGATGCCTATCTCATCGAGTTCACGCTGGACGACGTGTATCCGCAGATGGACGCCGACGTCTGGTTCAAGGCGGGAACATCCTGCGTGAAACGCGCGTTCCTGGGCCCGGGCTGCAAGGGGTATACACGGACGTCGACGATGGAGGCGGATCCGTCGCTTGTAGGCAAGCGGTACTCCGACATCAATACCTACATGAGACGCTTCGGATTCGATTACACCGAACATCCGAATTGCACCGGGGGCTACGGCGGGCATATCGACGGCGTCCACGGCGACGTCGATCTCGACTCCTATCTCAATAAGTATGTGTTCCGGTTCGACATTCACATCATTCCGGTGATCGACGGCGATCGCTGCAGCTCCAGCACGGTGGACCGCCAGCGCAATGAGATGAAGTCGATGACGAACAATTCGACATGGGCCAAGGTGCAAGGCAACTGGGACGAGTGGCAAATCCTGGAATGGAAGTTCAAACTCCCGGCCGGGTTTCAGCCGACGACGAACTTCTGCCACATCCATCAGATCAAGGCGCAGGACGGTCCCAATAACGGCAGTCCGGTGATCACGATCACTCCACGAGCGAGCAGCTCTGGTTCGAACACGCGAATCCAGATCATCCACTCCGTCGATGGCGCGAGCACGGGGAAGGGAACGATCGTCGACAACATCCCGCTGGCGGACTTCGAGAACGAATGGGTGCAGGTCCGGGAGGAAATCCATTACGCCCATGACGGCTACTACTCCGCGAAAATCACCCGCATGAGCGACGGGAAAGTCCTGATTGATTTCAAGGACGACCACATTGATCTGTGGCGGATCGGAAGTTCGTACATCCGGAGCAAGTTCGGTATCTACCGGAGCCTGGCCGGCGGACGCTTGGATCGGATTCCGGTTGGCCAGAGTCCGTTGCTGAAGAACGAGTCCCTTTGGATCACGGACTTTCGCGTGTATGAAAAGAACTCGAATCCTAACCCCGGTCTCCCACATCAATGACGGGTGCCAACCTGCTCCGGGCTACAATTCAACCACGCGCCCGTAGCTTCAGTTGGATAGAGCACCGGCCTTCCAAGGCAAGGGGCCTTCATTCAACGGGCGGAAATCCGGCGGAAAGCAATTCTCCACCTGGCGCCGGATTCGGAGGTGCATTAGGGGTGCGGCGTTGAACGCACTATGGTAGGAGCACGACGGATACGCGCCCGTAGCTCAGTTGGATAGAGCACGAGACTTCTAATGCAAGGCCCCTCGATTCAACGCGCGAAATTGGGCCGAAAACGTGCGATCCTGATGCAAGAAGGCTCCGGGGGTGCATTAGGGGTGCGCCGCTGACGATAGCTCCAGGGAGACGCGCCCGTAGCTCAGTTGGATAGAGCACCGGCCTTCTAAGTCGGATGTCGCAGGTTCGAGTCCTGCCGGGCGCGCCAAGTTCGACGAGGATGACGATGACGATCACAGAACGGATCGAGGTCAATCCGCGCGTGATGCTCGGCAAGCCTGTCATCCGAGGGACACGAATCCCCGTCGAGCTGATCCTGCGCAAGCTGGCTGACGGTGCGACGGAAGCCGACCTGCTGGAAGCGTACCCTCGCCTAACGCGAGACGATCTTCAGGCGGCGATGCGGTATGCCGCGGACACGCTCGCCCACGAACAGGTTGTATTCATCGGCAAGGATTCCGCCGGCGATCAGGTCTAGTTGTTGCGTTTCCTGGCCGACGAAAGCTGTGACTTCGCGGTGGTCACCGCGCTTCGTGCCGCAGGCCATGATGTCGCTGCAGTTGTCGACGGCAGTCCAGGCGCCGAGGATGAGGTCGTTCTCGCCCGTACCGCCTTCGAGTCGCGTGTCCTTCTCACCGAAGACAAAGACTTCGGCCTGCTTGCGTACGCGGGTAGGCAGCAAACGTCGGGCGTGATCCTTATTCGGTTCCCTGGTCCTGTGACAGGAAGTGGCAGCGGGCTCACCAGGTTCACCGGCGCGGAACCTGGAACCGGGTTCTGATCGGCTCTTACCGGATCGTTGCCGAGTGCGACGGCGATGCCGCCCAGCAGGGCCAACGCGACCGTCCACGTCGCCATTCGCGCTGATCTTGTCATCGTGTTCACCAGTCCCTTCCTGTCCGAACCAATGCGGCCGGGGGAGGACCCCGGACGATCCCGGGATCGGCGCGGCATCTCCCCTGAAGGCGCGACATCCGCCGGAAAAAGGCTCAGAGGTGGGGCTCACGATCTCTCTTCGGACGAACGGCGCGCGTGGCTCGAGTTCGGCGAGAACGACACGATGGACGGCTTCTACTGGTGCGGTAGAAAGGATGCGACGGCTCAACCTCGATGGCGATGGCCAGGCCGATCTGAGCCGTCCATGGCGGCGAATTCAAAGCGGTCTACTACTTGAGGAGCGCGCTCCAGTTCATAACCACGCCGAACTCCCGCGGCGGGCGTTCGTCGCCGGGTTGCGAAAAGTAGACCCGACGGGCGTCAGCCGAAACGTCGTAACTTGTGCCCCAATGACGGTCACCGAGGCGCGGCACCTTCAGCCTGGTCACAGGGCCGAACGCCAGTCCCTCGTGCGCGTCGGGCCGTACGGAAACACTGTAGAGTGACCCCTCCCCGGCGGCAAAGAACAACTGACCGCCATCGTGGCTCCAGACCGGCTGATCGCCTCCCTCGCTCGACACGACAATGCGCCGTGACGGCCCGCCGAGGCTGCGAACCGAGACTTCCGCTCGACCGGATTCGTCCGAGACATAGGCGAGCCATCGACCATCGGGCGAGATGCGGGCATCACGTTCGGTGAACGGCTCGGCGAGGAGTTTCTGCGGCGTCGCGCCGCGTTGCAGCGGGACCGTCCAGAGATCTTTGCCGTCAACGGTGACGACCAGGTACTTGCCGTCAGGTGACCAGTCGTTGGGTTCACAGGGCTGCTGCGGGCACGCGAGCGTCCGAGTCACGCCTGTTCCGTCCGATGCCGCAAAGCCGATCGTTGTCTCGTGGACCGTGCCCGAGCGATAGGCGATCTCTCTTCCGTCCGGGGACCAGACCGGCATGACATCGAGATCCGCTGACGTCGTCAGACGCAGCCGCGTACCGCGACGAAGGTCATCGAGCCAGATGTCGGGATTGCCGGTGAGTATATCGACTCGAGCGCGGGCCAGACGCCCGCCGTCGGGTGAAATTCGCGGAAACCCGCCGGATTCGCGGTCGGTCAGGAATTGCAGGTCTGCTCCGTCGCGCCCGACACTCGCGACTCGCGCGCCCCACGGCATCATGACTGCGCTGTACGCCAGCACGTTGGTCGTAGCGGTGAGCAGCGCCGCATCATGGAGCGATGTGGCGATCGCATCCACGCCAATCGTCCGTGCGGGCCCCTCAAGGACGCGTCGCACCGGATCGAACGGCCGAGCTTCAACGCGGCCGTTGCGGACCGACAGCAACACACCGTGCCGTCCATCGCCAAGCGGCGCATACACCGCGGCCGAGTCCGAGGCGAATAGCTGGATCGGTCGCAGCGGAGGATCGTCCAGACTGCCCAGATACACACCGCGGCGACCATCGCGCAGCGACACGATGGAGTAGACGAAGTGCACGCCGTCGGGCAGAAACGCCGGCCACCGGTGCGCGGTCTCTTCCTGCGCGCGATCGACGAAGGTCACCGGCTTCACGTCGCCACCCTGATCCGACACGCGCATCAGCGACGTGTCCCGATATTGGGGCTGGAAGACAATCACGCCGGATCGGCCCCAGGTGCCGCCGCGCGGATCTGGTGCATCGGCGAGGACGATCGGGGCACCGCCGTCGAGAGCGACCCGCTGCAGCTTCCCTCGGGCAAAAAATCCGATAGCCTGGCTGTCGGCCGACCAGAATGGGTGACGCCCGCCCTCGGTGCCGGGAACCGGCGTCGCGTCCAGCGACGACAGATCGCGCACGAATACCTGTCGTAACCCCGACTCACTGCCGCCCACCCAGCAGATGCGCCGGCCGTCTGGCGACGCGATGGGCGCGGAGAGCAGCCTCGTCCCCGTCGGAAGCGTCCAAGTGAACCGAGTCAGCATGCCGGGCGCTGAGTCGAGCGGCCGCGAGCTCAAGATCCGCCACAGCCCGAGAGCCATCGTTACCAGCGCCAGGAGCGCGGCCACCCACGCCCAGTGAGCCGCCACCGCCCATCGAGCCGAGCTGGGGGCGGGCATCGGGTGAGCCGCCGCCGAAGCTGGTGCGCCGGCCTGCTCGAGCGCCCATGTGAGATCCGCCGCGGATTGAAAGCGATCGGCGGGCGCTTTTTCGAGCAGACGCGACACGATGTTCGCCAGAACATCCGGAACCACGTCGTTCTGTCGAATGAGGTCGGGCGGCTCCGCATGCAGAATCGCGTGAAGCGTATCCACCGTGTTCTCGCAGGCGAATGCCCGCTGGCCGGTAATGAGCTCAAACAGGATCGATCCGAGCGCAAAGAGATCCGCGCGGGCGTCTATCTCCTGCCCGAGAATCTGCTCGGGCGCCAGGTAGCCAGCAGTGCCGACGAGGATTCCCGTGATCGTGGACGGGGCGCCCTGCGGCCGCGTCGCCTCAGGCGCGAGCTTGGCGATGCCGAAATCGAGGATCTTTGTGCTGCCTGCCCGCGTGAGAAAGATGTTCTCCGGCTTCAGGTCGCGATGCACCAGGCCCACGGCGTGCGCAGCGATCAGACCCCTCGCAATGTCAGTGGCAATCTGGCGCGCCACAGCCGGCGTCAGGGCGTCCCGATTCAGCCTGGCGCGCAGCGTCTCACCTTCGAGCAGCTCGACGACGATGTACGGATGGCCCTCGAAGACGCCGACGTCGTACACCTTCACGACATTGGGATGATCGATGGACGCGGTGATCCGCGCTTCACGAAGAAACCGCTCGACCCGCAGCTCGTCGGAGACACCGATCGGCGCCAGCATTTTCAGCGCGACGTCGCGATGAAGGCGGACGTCCGTCGCGCGGTAGACTACTGCCATTCCGCCATGGCCGATCAGACTGACCACACGATACGGACCGACGTCAGCGCCGGTCGCGAGCGCCGTCGTTGCATGTGCAAGTTGTCGCGCCGCAAGCACGAACGCGGGCGTTTCCAGAAAACCGTCCAGCGACGGGCCGGCGGCGATCAGGTCGTCGGCATCCGCCAGCAGATCCGGCTGGTTGGCTGTCAATTGAGCGCGAAGCTGAAGCCGCCCGTCCGCGTCGGCATCAAGCCAGGCATTGTGCCAATCCGACAGGCAGTTCCACTGTTCACTGTTCATCGGATCCTTGTGTCGACAGGCGGCGGCGGAGCCACGCCCGCGCAGTATTCCAGTCGTTGATCACTGTCCGGACCGACACATTGAGTGCGTCCGCCGTTTCCGCGACGCTGAAGCCTCCGAAGAACCGCAGCTGCACCACCTGACTTGCCCGGGGCACGATTGCGGAGAGTTCGTCCAGTGCGTCTTCCAGGGCGATGACCTCGAGATCGGCATCGGGTGCCGGCAGCTGCACGCTCTCGATCGACACCGTCTGCGCACCGGCGCCGCGCTTCGCGGACTGGCGCGCACGTGCGGCATCGACGAGCACCCGTCGCATCATTTGTGCGGCCGTCGCATAGAAATGAGCGCGATTCTGCAACTCCACGCCTCGCCAGCCGATCAGGCGCAGATAGGACTCGTTAATCAGATCCGTCGCCTGCCAGCCGTGTCCCGCTCGCTCACCCTCGAGCAGTCGTCTGGCCATCTGGCGCAGCTCATGATGGACGAGCATTTCGAGCTCACCCAGTGCGTCCCCTCCGCCGGCGCTCCACGCTTTGAGGAGCGCCGTCACGTCGCCGGTGTTCGCCATCCGGGACGAAGTGTACCCCTAACTGCACTTACTACGGGCGGATTCCGCCTGAACGAAATGCAAGCGGCGGTCATCGCCGCTCACCCCCCGCTGCGGGAAAACAAGGAGACCTATGACCATGAGAGCTGTTGTTCGATACCTGACGCCCGGCATTGCCGCTATCGGCCTGGTGCTCGTCGCCGCGGGATGTTCCACGACGCAGAACCCCGTCTCGCCAGCGCCGGTCGCCGCGGAGACACAAAGCCCGTTGCAGGGAGATCCCGGTCTCGGCCCACAGCTGGCTGCCGTGCGTGACGCGACGGATCAATTTCACGACGTGAGTGCTGCCCTCGCGGCCGGCTATCTCAATCCGGCCGGAATCCCATGCGAACACAACGCTATTGGTACCATGGGCATTCACAGCAGCAATCCCGCGCTTGCAGGCAACCAGACGCTCGATCCCCTTCATCCTAAAGTGCTGCTGTATCTGCCAAAGCCCGAGGGCGGATTCCGGCTCGTTGCGGTCGAGTACGTCCAGTTCGTGCTGCTGCGCAATCCGGCCACTAACCAGGTGGCTCCCTGGACATCGCACAGCCCGTGGCCGTCGAACTATCAGGTCGTAACGCCGACTCCCGCGCTCTTCGGCCAGACCTTCAACGGGCCGATGCCCGGACACGTTCCCGGCATGCCATGGCACTGGGATCTGCACGTCTGGATCTGGGCGAACAATCCAACGGGCATATTCCAGCAGTGGAATCCGGCGATCAGCTGCATCTAGCGACGGGATGTGCGGTTCAAATCTCTGAATCGATGTGCCACGTCATCCAAGGCTTACGGCCCCGGGATGACGTGGTTGATATACAGCTACAGCGGATGCCGTGACGCCCTTGACCACGACTAGCCAGCGAGAGCGCGTGTAGAGGAGTTTGAGGGTCGACGCGGCTCAGCTGATACGCGCGTGAGCGCAGCGAACGCGCGACGCGATCGGAGCGAGCCGTCGAAGCGGCGAGCGAGAACGCGTGTAGGGGAGTTTGAGGGGCGAAGCCCCTCAACTGATATTGGTGCGGAAGAAAGGATTTGAACCTTCACGGCCTTGCGGCCGCCAGCCCCTCAAGCTAAAGGCAGTGAACGTCGATCAAGGCCGACCGCGGAAAATCGGGGTCGGCTGTCCCTCGTGATTGCCGATTGGGGCCGGGTCGAGGCTCTCCGCGGCCAATCGTCTTGCAAATTCTTGCAAACGAGTTCAGGCGCGGGAAGCCTTCAGCAGCGAGGCCTTGACCGCTGACGGCACCTCGATCGCGACGAAGCGGTCGGCGGAGAACAAATGGTCCTCGCCGCTCTCGTCGACGACTCGGACGTCGCCATCTCGCTCAGCCTCGTCGTCGGCAACACGGGATAGATTCTGTTGCGTTCGAGCGACGCCTCGGATCCGGGATGCACGATCAGGGATTCGGGATGAGCGATCAGGGATCAGGGATTCGGCGTGTGCGAGAACCTATCTTCCAGCGTGAAGAAGGGCATCGCGGTCGATCAGTGCGCCCGCGAGCATCACACGGCCGATCCTCTTCACGTTCGCGACATCCACGGTCGGATCCGCATCCAGCACCAGCAGATCAGCGGTGTATCCGGTACGAATGTGTCCGACGTCGCGCCAGCCGAAGGCAGTCCCCACGTTGCCAGTTGCCGCCGCGAGCGCCTGTCGCGGCGTCAGACATGCCTTGACCAGAAGCTCCAGCTCCGTGTGTAGCGAGATGCCTGGCATCGTACCGAACGCATCCGTTCCGCTCCCGGCAAGATACCGTGCGCCGGCTTTGCAGTACCGCGCCTCGATGAGCTGAAGACGTTCGCGGACTCCCGGCGGCAATCCGTCCGCCGTCGTGTTGGTCGGCACCGGACGCTCGCCGGTCTTCGGATCCGCCGGCAGGTGGATGTCGGCAGGATCCAGCAGCCTGGCCACCGGTTCGGCCCACGGGTTGCGGTGTCCGGGAAGATCCAGGTACGAGAGGGACAGCGTGGGAATGAGCGCGACTCCGCCGACGGCGAGCGTTGCGGCATAACGTGCCACGGCGGGATCGTCCTCTTTGAGGGCGCCCAGATACTCGTAGTACGGAATCTGGGGCGGCCCAAACGGCGCCGCTGCGACCTTCGCGCGCATGTCGGGCGGCGCGAGCTCGAGCGAGTATCGCCCCGTGTGAACAAATGCCATCACACCCGCG